>CAYPXK010000001.1:0-7039 GCA_964414695.1 uncultured Thermoproteaceae archaeon
AGGTAAGTCAGGAAGAGATTTCTCAAGTAGCGAAGTATGCAGCCTCTAACTCTCGTGCGTGGGTCATAGGTGCGCATAGTGTGGACGTGTTCTACGTTAGGGGAAGCCAAGTCAGTAAGGAGGCACCGGCAGGTGAGTATCTTGCACGTGGAAGCTTCATGATATATGGAGAAAGAGGATGGGTAAGAGGGGTAAGGCTAGAACTTGCAATTGGAGTAAGAATTGACGAAGTTGAGGACGGTAAGAAAGTAGTGAGAGTCCTATCATGTCCCCCTGAAGTTGCTGATCTACTAATGATGTACTACGTTGTCATACGCCCTGGAAGACTTGATAAGAACAGGTGTGCAAGTATCATAAGAGACAAATTCATCGAATTTGTAAAGAGAAGACTTGGAACGAGTCCACGTATACGTCCTGAAGATGTGATTGTTCATATTCCCGGAAGTTCAGACATTGTGTACGAGCGAGAGAGTGACAGAACAATACCCTGGTCTGAGATCAGGAAGATCGCACAATGTTGAGCCTCTCGCACTTGTCTACCCACCCTATCTGAAACTTCATCAGGAATGTGAGATTCTCGTCGACTCGATGCTAGGCAAGCTTGCACACTGGCTTAGGCTCCTTGGCTTAAAGACGGATTTTAGTAAGGAATTCTGTGACAGTGAAATTGTACATCGTGAAGAAGTATTAGTGACGAGAGATAGAAACTTGTTTATAAATAGGATGAGAGTAAGTAAAGATTCGATACTCATACTTTCTCAAAACATTAAGAATCAGCTTGTGCCTATCCTTCTGTTAATTGATAAGGTTCCAAGTAAGGTCCCTGTATTTAAGTACTGTACAGTGTGTGGAGGATATTTATATGAAGTTCCTAGAGAGCACGTGTGGGGTAAGGTTCCTGATAGAGTATTTAATCGTTATGAACGTTTTTGGGTATGTTCAAAGTGTGGTAAGGTATACTGGGCAGGTAGTCACCATAAGAATATGATGAAGTTATTTAGAGAAGTTCTAGATCTTTTAAAACATGTAGATTCTGTAATTTTAAGATTTCAGGAACATGCGTGTAGACTGATAATCCTGCATAATAGCGGTGTAACATCTCCTGCAGAGGTCGCAGAGGAATATGTGTAAAGAACGTGTACAGTCTACGTAGTGCAGATGCAGTTCGAGATTGATTTTAGACCACTGACAATTGATGAAGGCAGGGCTTTGATAAGATTTGCAAGATGTGTAATTGAGCAGTGCCTTAAGTTTGGTGACTGTACCGTGGATGAGTGTATAGATTCCGTGAAGCCTTACGAAGGAAAGTTTCGAAGCCTTAAACTTCCTGTATTTGTCACAATCGAGAAAATAATGACCTCAGAGGGAGGTGTTACAAAGCGCGTTATTCGCGGATCCATGGGCATACCGGTCCCACGTCTTGACATGCTGAATGGTGTGCTTCTCGCAGCAAAGCATGCAGCATTTAGAGACCCTAGAAGATCTTGCCTTCAGGCAAGTGAATGGCATAACTGTGTCATAGAAATAACTATTCTCTCCGAGCCTAGCGTAGTCACGTTAGAGGAATTTTATAGAAAGTTCATAATTGGATATCACGCTATATCGCTCAGGGTTGATAGAGACCTAATTGTAATACTTCCACAGATGCAGATAGATGTGTTAGAGAAGATACTCTTTTCAGAGAGAAGAAAGTTATCGAAGATTTCTCTCAGAGAGTACGTTTATAAATTATTTGAAAGTTTCAATATTCCTCAACATGTTGAGAGAATTGCGATTCACTCTACTCAGATATTTTACGAGCTTTTTCCGGAAGGTCAGGTAATTGAGAGGAAGCCGTACTTGAACAGGTACATCAAATACATCGAACGTGAGGAAACTGTGAAGAGGGAGGTCTCTGAGGAGAAGTCAGTGCTTAAGACTTAAGAATAAGATATAAGTCTCTCAAGGGTCTCTGTTCGTCTAATGAGTGTTCAGATAAGGTTTTACACAATTTTTGGAAAGTACGACACGTTTGAGAATCAGCTACGTGAGCTTGTGTCAAGGCTAAGGAATGAGCTTAAGCTACGTGGCAAGGAACCTGAAAAACTTAACTTAACGATGATAAAGATCAAGGAGGAGGTTCTAGACACGATCCTGAAGTATGTTAGAGAGGAAGCTCAGCCACCTGAGCATCTTAGGAGTCTCATTGAATATCTGAAAAGTGATAATGTTACAACGTTTCCAACACTTGTAATAAACGGTAAGAAAGTTGCGGAAGGTGCACTTCCTGATATTAAGGTTGTTGAGGATTTCGTAATCGATGAGCTACGTAACGTTGTTGGTGTTAACTTAAGAGAACCTGTGAGAGTTGCAGAACAGAAACCAACTGCACCTGCTCCACCTGTCAGGACTGAGGAAGTGTCTGCAGGTCCTGCACCTCCAGTATCAGCACCAGTATCGGCACCCACCACGGTCGCCACAGCACCTCCTCAGACTACAGCACCAGCACAGCCGTCGACTCCTGCAGTCTCACCAACACCTGCCCAGCAGCCTACTGTACAGCCATCACCGGTACAGACTCCCCAACCTGAGGAGACGCGGCCAATAGCTGAGGCACGTGTGGAGACTGTGACACCTGTCTACTATGCACGTAGTGCACCAAGCAACTGTGCTGAGTGTGTCTACTATGGATTTAACACAAAGTACTGTTTCCTACTTGGGAAGAAGGTTGACGACATAACAAGACCACCATGCATGCGTGAAAGCTTATAAGTAGATTTACTAAGCCTCAACAAGCAATGACGAAGAAGATCATTGGTTTAGTATACACGTTCAGAAGAGGGGCAGATGCGTATCCTGACAATGTGATAGTCGTCGTTCCAGGAGTAGAAGATGAGGCTGAGTTATCAAAGTTCGTAGGCTGTAAAGTAGTGTGGAGAACAAAGACTGGAAAGGAAATCGTTGGAACCGTGAGAAAGGTCTGGAGCAAGAGAGGACATCTCCTAGTGGTATTTAGGAAGCCTCTCCCTGGGCAGGCACTAGGTACAAAATGTGAGATTATTCTCGAGGAGAAGGAAGAACAGAAGGCACAGGCAAGCTCTGGAAAGTAACCCTAAGGTCAAATTTTCCACTACTGTTCTAGTCCTCCAATAAGCATCTCCTCAACTCTCACATGGGGTCCTCCTGACGATACGTACACTATCTGACCTTTTCCACATCTGCCATACTCAAGGTCGAAGTCCTTTCCAACACCTGTAACCTTGTTAAGTACATCAAGCACGTTTCCGCTAATTGACATGTTCTTGACTGGCTTACCTATCTCACCATTCACTATCTCGTAGGCTTCCTGTATACCTACCTGGAATGTGCCATCGAAGTTTGCTTCACCGCCCCTGAAGCTTACTAGGTAATACCCGAACTTTATGTCCTCGATAAGTTCTTCAAACTTCATGTCTCCTGGCTTGAATATCGTGTTCCTCATCCTGATGAGTGGAGTCACTCTGAAGCTCTCAGCACGTGCATTCCCTGTCAACTCAACGTTCAGCAATGCAGCATATGTCCTGTCAACCATCAGTTCCTTAACATAGCCATTCTCGACAAGTACTGCAGGTCTTGCTTCAGCACCCTCATCATCGTACTTTATTGTTCCAAATCCTCCCTCAATGTTTGGATCGTCAATTATCGTCACAAGGTCATTACCGACCTTCTGGCCAATCTTGTCCTTTATTATGCTGCCACTCATGGTTATGTCTGCCTCAGCAAGATGACCAAAGACCTCGTGAGCAAACACTCCAACAACTTCAGGCGCCATGACTACTGGGAACTTTCCTGCCTTAGGCTTAACACCGCGGAGCTGTCCTTCAAGTCTTGTCCTTATTTTCTTTGAAAGCTCTTCAGGTGGCCACTTTTTCCAGAGTGTATAACCATCCCTTGTGCCTCTCTCATCTCGTACAGCTGTTAGCTGACCTGCCTCACTTCCTGTAATCCATGTGTAGAGCCACGTGTAGGCAAGCTCCTGAACAATTTTCCTTCCGTCTGAGCTCACGTACATCTTAGTAATGTACACATCCGAGTAGTACACAGTGCATGACTTGACGCAAGGCGGCTCTCGCAGCATCTTATAGTACTCCTCCAAGTCACGCATCTTCACTTCAGGATCAACGTCCCTGAAGTCAACCTTCAGGACAGGCTTAACATAGTCCTCACGTGGGTCAAGTAGCTTAATCTTAAGATCCCCCTGACGTACACGCACAATCTTCAGTGCCTGAATAATGGCCTTCTCAATAGATTCAGGAGATACATCTACAGTGCTTGTAAATCCCCACACACCATTTCCAAAGACTCGAACGGCAGCTCCAAGGTCCTGACCTTCTCGTACGCGTACAGTCTCAGGATTACGCTCTATGTGAAAGACATTGACCTTCTCAATTCTAACATCGACGAATACTCCCTCCTTAGTTGACACATTTTCCACAATTTTGCTAATCTTATCGAGCAGATCTAGCATAGAACTAAAGGCTTAAGTGAATATTTTTACGGTTAACACGCATCTACAGGAATTGGAAGCCCTCGGGACAGATGATGTGAGGGTCCGGCACTGATCAACAGCATATAATGATGAACAATCCCGATTCTGATTACAAATATTCCATCAACTATGGATTGATGTCTTTACTTAGTGTCCCACCTTAAATCCTATATAAGGTCCAAGAGTGGCCACTAGCAATAATTGCCAGTACTACTAGGGCTATCAAAGACATCACGTCTTTCTTCTTCGCATACACGGATGCTACACCGATAAGTGCTAGCATGACGCCTATTGGCAGTATTACTATCCCTAGCACGGATAGGATATCTCCGTACTCAAGATTAGCAAATATCCAATTGTAGTTTGTCGGTCTGAAGCCTTTGACCGTTTCCCAGAATTTCTCTGGTAGCATGTTCCAGTGCTTTATCGATGTGCTCAGGTTAACATATGCAGGCATCACACCTAGGACGTACAGTATTAGTCCTATAACCATCAGTGCCAGCCCTATGGTAGTTATTACCTCTACTAGTCTTGCATACACTAGGTTTGCCTTGTCTATCTCCACCTGTGCTGGCATGGTCTCACCCTCTAGACGTATCCCAGCCCGTGTAAGCCCTTATATATGTCCATTATTGCTGCGAAGAACATTATTGCGAGGAATATACATCGTATAACCTTTGGCTTAGCTTTAACGGCTACTGCTGCACCTACTCTCGAACCGAGGTACATACCGAGCACTGCTGGTACGACAATTATTGGAAGTATGGCACCTCGCGCTAAGTAGACCCACGATGCTGTTGCATCTGTTATGGTTATAATCAGTATACTAGTCGAGGTCGAAACTTTAATTGGAAGACCCATGATAAGGTTCAGTACAGGCACGTTTGCTCAGCCAGCTCCTAGCCCGAACATTCCACCTAGTAGACCTACACCAGCGAATGCGCATAGCGCAATTGGTACTCTTGCTGCTTGGTACCCTATGATTCTATTAAGGTTCTGTTCAAAGTAGGCACCTGCCATATTTAATTTGCGTGATATAGTGTTAACACCCTTAACCTCCGGAAACTCAAGCCTCTTTGCAGTCATCATTACAGCAAATATGAGGAACAGTATGAAACCTGGTGCGATAAGTACGTAGTACTTGCCTTGAGGAATTATTGTGGTAATATACTTCGGAATAGTGCACCATTTATTGACATTGCGGCAGCAACTGTGACTACGGGAAGAGCAATCCTCAGGGACGCAAGCCCAGTTTTAAGAAACCTTGGTGCTGCTGCTAGTGCACTAGTAAAGGCCATGATCAGTCCAGTGCCTGCTACGAAGTCAGGGTGAAACGGGTGGATTGCCGATACTAAAGGCACGAAAATTACTCCTCCTACACCTGCCATAGGTGCTAGTACACCTATTGTTAACGCGAGTACGAAAACTAGCAGGCCAATACCACTCAGGTACCGATAGTATGCCAATGCTTGGAGAGGCCAAGGTCGATACTATCAGCACAATCATTAGCAGTGCAAGTGCTGTACTAATTATGCCCCATACGCTAAGCTCTCGGTTCTTCACTGTCATGAGAGTACAGTATTTGATAATAACTTTAGAAGACTATTTTAGACGCATTTTGTGCCCTTTATAATTTTATATTTATCAGCACGTGGAATCGTCATCAGCATTCAGTGTGAATACGTCTCATCACTAGGAGCAGACTTGCCTACAGAGAGGTTTCATAACCTCATTTCAACATATCTCAGCGCTGCACAAGGTTTTTAGACTTGGCTAAACTCTGTGTTAGACATGCAAGCTGGCTGGGGCGGTGGCTGGGGTAGAGGAAGAGGAGGTGGAGGATGGGGCGGCGGTGGAGGGGGATGGGGTGGAGGACCAGGATGGGGTAGGGGAAGAGGTGGAGGATGGAGCTGGGGTGCAGCAGTGCCTCAGTTCCCTGCTGTCCCTCCACCGCCGCCAGGAGCTTATAGAATAGTTGCATCTATAGAGTTTGATAGAGGCCTTGATAGCATAATTAGCCCAAGGTTTGGACGCTCACCGTACTTCGCTATTGTGGATGTCTCAAATGGCAGAGTCGTAAACTACACATCAGTACAGAACCCCTGCATCGACCTGCCACATGGTGCAGGTGTTGCAGTAGCTCAGTGGATCCTGTCAATAGGTGCACGACACGTCATTGGTGCACACTTTGGGCCCAATGTCATGGCTGTACTTCAGCAGGCAGGTGTCAACCTATGCACAGTCCCGCCAGGCACAAGACTTGCAGATGCTCTGAGGATCTGCAGAATCCTTGCGTAAGGTGGTCCAGATGAAGGAGATAGTTGTCGCAAGCGGTAAGGGCGGAACAGGAAAGACGTTCCTTGCCTCAAATCTGCTCTACTACATCAATAACATAAAGAGAGCCAGTGCAGTTGGCGTTGATGCAGATGCAGAGGCACCTGATCTCGCTCTCGCGCTAGGGGACTATGTTGAAATATACTCGCGAGAGGAGGTTAAGGAATCAAGGAAGGCTTCCATAAACTACGATTACTG
>CAYPXK010000002.1:0-23371 GCA_964414695.1 uncultured Thermoproteaceae archaeon
AACCTTCACTATGTTCTCCTCAGTTATTGGCTGTTTACCATAGTGGAGCAGTAATGCTGCATATACGTACTCCATGCTTTCTCACGTGGTTGAGCAAGGCTAGGTTTAAAACCTTAGCCCATCAACCCATGTATGAGAGTCCTCATCTTCTGTCCTGAGTGGGAGATACTGTACGACAAATGTAGAGAGATATACGAGAAATTGAAATCAATGGACATCAACGACGGGATTAAGGTAGAGCTTCTCGATGTTCCAGAACTTGCACATCTGAACATTGTGAAGTCTGAGAATGGTCTCATTACGCTGCCTCAAGTGCTCGTACTTGGCGATAATAAGACCGTGGTGTTGAGTATTGATAGGTTAACGATAGCTAAGGAAGATGTGGAGAAGTTAGTGCAGACTATAGCAAGTTGCAGATCTCGTTAGTCATCTCGAGGGTCGTTGCAGATCCTCCTAGGTCTGGAGTTAGCTTTCTCTTCTCCTGAAGTACTTTCTCCACGGCTTTCTCAATTGCTGTGCCTGCCTTGATGTAGTTCTCCTTTGCTAGCTTCTCGCCAAGCCACTTCAACATCCATGCAGTACAGAGAATCATGGCTGTTGGATTTGCTATTCCCTTGCCAGCAATGTCAAATGCTGCACCGTGCACTGGCTCAAACATCGCTTTTTCATCTCCAATGTTTGCACTTGCGGCAAGTCCAATGCTGCCAGATACGTATGCTGCTAAGTCTGTCAATATGTCTCCAAATAGGTTAGTTGTGACAATTACATCGAACCTTTCAGGTCTCCTAACTATGTCCATGACTGCCGCATCTATGTACATCTCATCCACATCGACGTCAGGAAACTCACTGTTCCTGACTTCGAGCACCTTTCTTCTAAATAGTCCATCTGTGATTGTCATGACGTTTGCCTTATGTACAATCGTTACCTTCTTCCTTCTCTGTCTAGCTATCCTAAATGCAACACGGGCAATTCTCTCGCTTGCACGTGCAGAAATTACCCTTAGTGCAATAGCTACATCACCGTGAATATACTCTGCACGTACATACACGTCCTCAGTATTTTCTCGAACTACGACAAGGTCAATCTGTGGTCGAAGACACTCGACGCCGGGAAAGCATTTTGCTGGCCTGATGTTTGCATATAGGTCAAGTTCTCTCCTGATCTTTATCACGACATCTCCAGCAGTCTCGCCAACTGGTCCTTTCAGGATTGCGTCACTGTTAACTATGGCTCTCCAGCTCTCCTCAGGGAGAGGAGTACCGTAGACACGTAATGCACTGTCACCAGCTGAGACTTTCACAATCTCAAGATCGTCAATCCCATACCTCTCGCATGCACGTGCAAGTACCCTCAGTGCAGCGCCAACGACCTCCGGCCCAATCCCATCTCCCTCAATTACGGCTACACGAGGCATAGCTGTACATAGCTGCTCAAGTTCTTAACAATCCTCTCAAGAGACATGTAACATAGCACATGACCTCACTTATTGACAGTGGAATACCTGTAGAAGGCCCAACACGCACAACATAGTCGCACAGCTCGACTTGACGCGGCGAGAGACCCCACCTCTCACCACCAAGTACAAACACGACATGGTCTAATCCGTGGTTTTTCACAATTTCCATTAACTTATTTTCACCAGAGGATGCGTGCATCGATAATGCAATCGCAACGATGTGTCCTCTACGTGCCCTCAAGTAATCTAGACACTCCTCCAATGTCTTAAAAATTTTAGATTTTGATATATTGAAAAATTTCCAAAACTCTGCACGCTTTCGCCTATCAGAAAACGATAGTCTTGGATTAACAAGATACATCTTAAACTTCAAAGCACATGCAGCACGTGCACAGCTGAGTAGCTCATTTTCACTCTCTACGTCACATACAACAAACTGTGGTGTCAACCTGCCGAGAGTACCTGACCAGGGGTCTGCAAGATCCTGAAACTGTTCCTGATAGATGGGCAGTATTACGGCAATGAACTCTCTGTCCATAATAGATAAATCGCGCAGGAGGCAAAGCTTGCCATCACAATTTCTAAAAATGTTTTTCAACATAATTCTAATTCGCATATCTTCAACCCTCGGTATTGGAACAAGCTTCTCCTTCCGTAGAAACTCAACAAGTTCGCTTATTGTGAGTTTATCTTTTTGAAACAATTTCACTACTATACCTACACGTTCAACAAACTTAATATTGCAGAGTTTCGGTACTTCGTCAACACTTACATTGGACAGAAGAAGCTCTGTACTTGACTGAGGAAGAATATCAACATCATGTCCAAGAATGTTCACTATACGTTCTTTCACATAATTCCAATCTTCATCTGTTACGGCATGTACATTCAACTCAACATATGTGAACTCCATGTAGTCACTCTACTACACAACCAGGGCACATGTTTATAGAATCAGCAACTCGCACCATCATCACGTTGCTCAGCTTAACATTCCATCATCACCGACACCTAGGTCAGGGGATACCGCGAAAACAAAGAGTTTAGCATTTCTACAGACTCAGTAAACCTCAATTACATAGAAACCTAGTCTATAGCTAGCTCAGCAACGTGAAGATGCAATAGGGTGCATACCTGCTAAGCCGAACTAATGTAGTACCTTGAGTAATATCATGCACAACGTGTCACCGTGTTTACAGACAGGGTAATCCATGCGCTGGGCCTCGATCCCTGAAAGTTTCAGGAATTTGAGAAACCTAGCAGGGTTTTGCAAAATATGCCATGTCTAAATGTCCTGCAGTTGTAGTTGCTGCTCCTGCATGTGCAGTAATAGGGGAGCTGTGTGAAGTTTAGCTAGATGAAGTGGGCCAGTCACAGAATATTATGTTTACGTGCGTTAAGTGTTATAAGAAGACGCGGATTTACATTGCCTGAAGAGTTCGTTAGAGGTTTGCTGAGGGGTGCTGTTGAGCCTGACGAGCTTCCTGATTATAGAAGAATAACAATTACAAGGCGACGTAGAAGGAGAGTCTACACCTACACCATTGAAAAGAGGGTACCTCACCATGACATTCCTGGCACATCAGTTGACGATGTTGCACGCAGTGACTTAGTTCGATACTACAGGTGTCTTGCCGCGTTCCTGTTCAGGAGAGGTCAATATTATGAAAGTGGTCGTGCACTAGGCAGAGCACTGCACTATATTCAGGACAGTGTTCTACCCGGCGATGTTCATCATGAGGAGATTGAACATCTGATAGACAGGTATCTCCGAAGTAGGGAGGTCAGAAGCCCTGATGTTGTGAAAATGGTAGAGCTAGCACTGGAGAGAACCATAGAGTTACTTCAAGACTTTGTAAATGATATTACTCAAAAAGTTGATAGTAACTATGTAGAGAATATTCGCAGGAAGGTGCTGAAGTTTAAAATATTGAAAATCCTTCTATGTGCTCTACCACCTCTGTTATTGTTTAGTTTAGCCTTTAGTTCTCCATTAGCTGCCTTCTTGTTAATTTTCTATTTAGTAACTGTAGAGCCTACGGTAGTGTCCTGGGTTCTTTCATGGATTCCGAGACCTTACTGGGAAGCTTTCAGATTAGGCATAATCAGGATTAGGCTACATAACTATAGGACTGCCCTATAGTGTCTTAGGTAGAGTACTAGTCCAATTAAGAACATGATTATTGTCAGGAAGCCAAGATGTGCATAGGCTACGGATAGTGAGAACTGTGAGAGTACTCCAGTAATTGCCTGTCCTAGTCCAATGCCAATGTGTATAAATGTGAAGAAGGTACTCACAACAACTTCTCTCTCCTCCTCTGATGTAAGCAAGGTCAGTAGCGTAAACACAGTAGGTGCGTATGGACTTGTCACCACCGCTATGCCAATCATTAGTAAAATAATATGCAAGAGATCTTTTGTATGAGGTATGAGAGAAAGCAATAACCCATAGATAGGCGCAGTACACAATAATAATGGAGAGACTTTGCCAAGTTTATCAATTAAATAACCAACAGCTGGCTGCAAAATTGTGTATATTACCACCTCAAGACTCATTATGAGACCTATAACCCTCTTATCAAAACCTACGATTTTCAAATATACCTGCGTAAAAGTAAGCCAGGAGTACAGTATATACATCTCAAAAAAGGCAACAAGAAAAAGTAGAAACAGTTTAAAATTCTTCAACCTGCTTAAAAGCATACGCAATGATATTATGCATCTTGGTTTATACTCCTCTGATATACCTACAACATATGCTAAGGGTAACGTAAGTAGCATTAGAATAGAAGCAAGTACGAACAATGATTCATATCCTATCAATGTTATTAAGAATCCTGAAATAGAGAAACCAAGAATCATACCAATTCCTGTCATCATGTTGCAAAGACTCACTACACGTCCTGGCATATCTGATTTCGAGGCAACACTTGATACAAAAGTCCATAATGACGGTATGAGCAGTGATCCAGATATACCAAATAAAGCTCGTGATAAAGTTATAACATTCACATCTTTTGAACAGAGTAAGAATATTGATACTGATGTCAGCACACATCCTAACATGAAGGTCCTGCATATACCATGAAGCCTCATTACGAAGCCTGTGACAAAGCTCGTGATTACTCTAATGAAACTTGATAAAGACATCACAAGACCCAACACCGAGAAAGTAAGGCCAAGAAATTTCAAATATAGTGGAAGGGAGAACTGTACAATATTAATAACAAGATACACTATCAGCACTATAAATGTTGTTATTGCAATGTTTTTAGATGTGCTGTTCGTAGCTAACTTCATAACAAGTTGGAACTATTGTTCGTATAGTCTAGTTTATATACCCTATCATTTTCGCAAGGCTATTTAAGTCAGCTCAATGAAACCTCATCATAGGCTCAGCGGTGAGAGCTTCATCACTTGGACAGAGTAGACCATCGTGATGAGGGAGTTTTCAACTGATTAGTGATGACTGGGTCCTTAACTGAGCCCGGCTAGCTTTTTGACTATCCACGCTTCTTTACTCTGTTTTGGTATGTACGCAAGTGAAGAACTTGACCGGCTTAGCGCATTGTCTGACAGCAAAATCTTTAGACTAGTGAAGTTTATACTTGATGGTTTCTGTGAGATAATTGATTTGAAAGCTGCCATACATCCAAAGGTCAGGAATGAGCTTCCTGTTCAGGCAAGGTATGAGTACCTGAGTGTAGAGCACATTAGGAAAATTTTAGACACTGATATAGATGTAGACGATGTTGTTAGGATTTTCTTACTTGTTGATCAAGCAATATCGCTAATGCCTCTGAGCGAATTTAATAAATTAGTAAAACTTTCGGAATCTGGCAACGTAAGGGAGACCGTAGAGATTGTATACGAGTGGTGTAGTAAAGTAGTTAGGCTATGTAGTAGAATCAGGACTGTTGACAGACTATATGCGGAGGATGATGTCAAACAGGACATACTTATGGTTGTTCCATCTGAGCGTCAGTTCAGCGTCGTTATAGGAAAGTGGGATCAGTGGCTTTGGCATCAGTACGCTTATGACGGCTCTTCTGCACCCTCGGCCAAGGGATGGCTAGAGGATGTTGCAAAGGTCGCTGATGTGCTCAGCAGCGAGGGTGTCCGTGTGCATGTTGCTGTGGATAGAGGTATCGAAGAGCTAGCAAGATCAAGGTTGCATAATGTCAACATCGTGACCGTTGACATTCCTGAAAATATGCCAAAGATAGGATATGTTCGAGATCAGAGTCTGACACTGTGCAAATACCCAATACTCTGCAACATGGTGCTTGACCTACGTAGAGGAGAGGAACATGTTGTAGCTGAGATTTACTCTAAGCTTGGTTTAGAGCCTGTTCTTCGCCTTCGGTGGGGTCTTGAAGATGGAAGACTCGTGAGAGCCCATGCAGAAGGTGGCAACTTCGTGTTAGTAAGGACTGGTAAGGAGTACGTACTCTTTACCGGCTCTGGAATAAGAGGCACGAACCTTCCTGCAGTAAGAATTCTCTCCTCAATCTTACCAGACAATGTTCGTATAGTTCTGATACCCATAGTGAGCTATATCAGGAAATGGGAGCTGGGTGCGGTCCATCTGGACGTAGCTTTCACATATGTAGGAGATGTCCATGGAGTAAAGCTATGCCTAATAGACTCCTCTAGAGTATGTACGTACCTCGCACTGGAGTATGATCGAGATCGAGACAAGCTTGTGCCTATTGAACTTCTGAGACTATTCAAAGAGCTTGATATTTACATTGATGAGCCGCCTGATATAGATGCTGTAAGCAAATCGACTGGTCTAAACTTTCTGAATCTTGGAAAAGGAAAGCTGCTTGCTGATGCACATAACCACTCAGTGAATAAGTACCTTGAGAAACAGTATGGCCTTGACGTGATTGAGATACCAGTCCCACAGTTCGAGGCTGGTGGTGGAGGCATAAGATGTGCAACGAGGGAGCTATGGCTATGATTAGCGATGTAGCTTCTGAACAACAATCATGTAGTACTGACTTCTCCACAGTCTAAGTCTCCTATTGAAAGTCTGTAACAGCTGCCTAACTCTTGTAAGATTTACAAATTTATAATAAAGCTTTGAACGATTTAGAAGCAGCTCTATAATGTCGACATTATCATACCATCGTAGTCTTAATATATTATACTTCAGAAAAAGAAATATATTAACTCTCTGCTTCGGTAAACTCAACAACATAAGTACTATACGCTTCATCTTAGATATAGCAGACCTAGGATACCATCTACCATCAAAACTTATAATTAAACCGCCTGTTCTCAAAACCTTCAACCATGATATAAATGTGGCATGCGGCCTCTCTAAAGCCCATAGGACATGTCTCGAGACTACAAGATCTACAGCTCGATCCCTTAAAGGAACCTTCTCACAATCCCCCTGTACGAAGTCTATATAAAACTCTTCTCCAAGCTTACGCTTTGCTTGAATAAGCATGCCTTCCGCAATGTCGAGACATATTGTGTGAA
This sequence comes from uncultured Thermoproteaceae archaeon, assembly GCA_964414695.1. Taxonomy (GTDB): domain Archaea; phylum Thermoproteota; class Thermoprotei; order Thermoproteales; family Thermocladiaceae; genus JAADER01. Next base: position 6,953 of record CAYPXK010000002.1, read on the forward strand.
TTCCATACTTTTTCAATATTTTAGATAGAAATCCTGTTCCACATCCAGCATCAAGTGCATGACTTGGCTTATATCGAAGAGCTTGTAATGTTTTCAATATAAAACTTTCCCATATATGTTCAAATTCTGTATGTCCTGGTGATTTATCATACGATGTTTCTCTCTTGGACCAGTAGGTTTTTGTAAGCTTTTTAAATGACATACTTACTCCGCTGGTATTGCTTGAGGAATGTTCCCATCATATACTACTTTGAATCTTATTCCATATACCTTTTCTAATAACTCCGGAATAACTACCTCGTCAGGTGGCCCTTCTGCAATTATTTCACCATCTTTCATTAAATACATCCTGTCACTGTATCGTGCAGCTTGGTTTATATCATGCATAACTATTATCACACATATGTTCAGTTTCTTTGCAAGTTCTTTCAGTAGTTTTATTACTTTAAATTGATTCTTAACATCTAGATGATTCAGTGGCTCGTCAAGTAGTAGAACTTTCGGTTTCCTAGCTAGTGCCTGCGCAATATAAACGAGCTGTTTCTCGCCGCCACTTAGCTCATTCATGTGTCGACTAGCATATTTCTCGAGGTCCAGCATCTGCAAGGTCTCAATTACTGCATTATGATCTTCTTCAGGTACTGTGAGCCTACCTGAGAGACTCTGCACCCTTCCTAGAAGTACGTACTCGTAAACTGTCAGTAGGGATGGTGGTGGTACTGTATCCTGGGGAAGGTAACTGACTATTTTATTGAGTTCTTTTCTTGATATTTTTGAAACTTCCTTACCTGCTATCTTAACCACGCCACGCCACGGCTTGCAGATGCCTGCAATGCATTTCAGGAGCGTAGATTTTCCACTTCCATTCGGTCCAATTATCGATACTAACTCACCTTGATTTGCTCTCATTGTTACATCTTTCAGGACAGGGGTTTTCCCATACCCGTATGTTACTTTGTTTACCTCGACGAGCATGTTCTCACCAGACTCCTCTCCTACCTCTGATCACTAGGTAGAGGAAAAATGGAATACCTATTATTGAGGTAACTATTCCAATCGGAAGTATTGCACCAGACATTACGGTCTTGGACGCTATCGCAGCTGCTGAAAGAAGGGTAGCTCCTGCAAGACCTGATGTGGGCAACAGGAATCTAGCATCTTCACCTACGAGAAACCTAGCAATGTGAGGGGCTACAAGACCTATGAAGCCTATTATACCTACAAAACATACGGCAGCCGCTGTCAGGATGGATGCGACAATCATCGTCACTATCCTGACTTTCTCAGGATCTACCCCAAGTGCACGTGCCTTATCATCTCCAAGTCTCAGAGCCATCAGCTCCCAGCTGAATCTCAACATGATGCAGGTACATGTAGCTGCAACAGCTGTGACAATCTCGACCTTGAGTAAGGAGGCCTTTATGAGACTTCCAAAGAGCCAAAACACGATTGCTTGTAGCGCCTCTTCGCTTGCGAAGTACTCCATGAGTGAGAGCAGGGAGCTGAACAGGAACGATATTGCAATACCTGCAAGAATGAGAGTCTCGTAAGTGAAGCCACGTACCTTGCCGATGATCATAATGAGGGCACACGTCATGAGGGCAAACACAAACGCGTTCAGTGGCACTATGTAATGGACATAGTGTGACAGAGGTCCCAGTATGCTTATGCCAAGTGCGTAGACCATTGCAGCACCAAATCCTGCACCATGTGATATGCCGAGGGTATATGGAGAGGCTAGAGGATTGTTCAATATGATCTGCATCACAGCACCTGCAATGCCCAGTGAGAATCCTACAACAATAGCCATCAGGGACCATGGTAATCTAAAATCCCACACAATTGCATGAAGCACAGGGCTTGTACCTGAGCCAAATAGTGCAGCAAATACCTGTCCTGGAGATATTCCTGATGAACCTATGCACATGTCTGCTATAAAAAGTCCAAATGTTGCTAAGGCAAACATTGACAGTGTGAGAACTCTCTTTGCAATAATTAATGCGTAAACACTAGGCTTCTTCATAAGTATGTAAGAAAGACGTAACACGAGCTTTAAAGTATGAATACAAGACAGGTCTCCGATAGAATGTGGAGAGAATCAAACAGTTTTACAGGAACATCTTAAGAAGCTTCCTGAAAACACTATCCTGCACTTGTCACATATTTCTCGATGATGGTCTTGTTGATGCATAGGAACCATACACCTGAGTAATTTACTGGCAAGAATTTCTCATGGAATATTATGAAGTCCTTTAGCGGATTCAAGTTCTCAAAGAGTTCAGGATGTAGCACCTTTGCAAGGAACTCAAATGCTACAAAATCATATATGTGTCTAGCTAGTCCATGGTGTATTATACAGACGTGACCTTCTCTGAAGGCTTTGATGTACTCTACACCTTTGTGAAGTAGTAGCCAGTGAATTAGCTTCTTTATAACGAAGGTTCTGTTTGCAAAGTATCCACACCATGGTGAGTTAGGTCTATGTGGCCAATATGCACATGTTACAATCCACACATCAGGCTCTGACGCTATAACATACTCTGGGCTTAGTGTTCCCCATCTCTTGACCTTCTCAGACGCTATGTTGACACCGCCAACCTTCTCAATTATTGCACCCCACATGTAGTTTCCAAATGTTCTCCACATCTGGTAACCAGCTTCAATGAACACCTTTGGACGTGTCTTGATGTGTCTCAACTTCAGTAATATTGGCACTACGTGACTTAGGTAGAATCTTGCTATCTCAACTGCACGTTCTTCACGTCCAAGGACTATGCCAAGCAACAGGATGCTCTTGATGTGGTGTGCCAGTGTTTCTGAGTGGAAATCTATGCAGAGCACAGGTATGCCTGCTTTCTCTATTCTTGCTACTACGTCATGAGCAGCCTCGCACTGATATAGTGATGCAAGAACAAAGTCAGGATGTAGTGCTATCACTTTCTCAACATCTAGCGTGCCCTTGTATAGACATCCAACGTTTGGTATATTGTCAAGATTTGGAGCTACCTGTAGATACTTCTCCCATATCCATCTCCTATACTCCTTGAAGTGGCTTGGATCCCAGCCAACTATGGCTAACGACCATCCTGGACCATATACTGCAATGAAGTCCACAATGTATGGAGATGCTACGATCACGACTCTTCTCGCTGGATACCTTATGAGTAAGGTCTGGTTTGCAAGGTCCCTAACCTGTACATACAGTCTTCCGTCATGCCACACGAACCTGTAGGGTACACAGTACGTGTAGTTCATGTAGGATGCGCATAATTTGCCTGATGGCTTTACCTTCAGTATGCCGTACTTGATCAATATGTCCTTATCTATATGAAATAGCCACGTTCCTTTAAATGGTACTCCTATGAACTTCTCAAAGAATTCGTTTATTACTTTTGTTACATTTATATCACGGAATAGGTCAGGATAGAATATCTTTGCTAATAGCAATATTCCAAACCAGTTGAAGTTATGGTCAAGGTCATGATAGATTAGCCAGACGTGACCTTCCTTAATGGCTCTTATGTCTTCAATTCCCTGATGTAGCTTTATGAAGCGTATGGCTCTCTCAATTATCAGCGTTCTATTCGTAACTCCTAGACCACAGAATGGCGTGTTCGGTCTCTTGATCCACCAGGAGCAGGTTATTATATAGTAGTCTGGGTTCTGTGATATTACATATTCAGGAGATATCGTTCCGATTCTCGGAATCTTTCCTTCTGCAATATTTCTGAGTCCCAGCAGATAGAGGAACTCTCCCCATCCATACCTTCCCTGAGTGTACCATAGTCTGAATCCACGCTCTAGGAATACCTTAACGTGTAGCTTCTTTGCATGGTGTAGCCTTGAGAATATTGTCCATAAGAGATTGAGTACCCAGGAAGCTAGCTCTCTTGCCTTTTCTACGTGACCTGTCAGGAGACCAATTATGAGTATGGACTTGATGGGCTCAAATAAGGTCTTTCCATGGTCCAGGAATACTATCGGTATTCCTGCCTCCGCTACTTTCTTCAGTACGTCCCAGTACTTGTACTGCCAAGTGTCTGCAAACACTACATCAGGATGGAGAGCAATCACCTTCTCGGGATTGAAAGTTCCCCTGTACAGACTGCCAACATCTGGAATGTTGGCAATTTCAGGCATGTACTTCAGGAAGTACCTGTAATATCCATACCTGTAGAGCTTCCATGAGGCAGCACGCCAGCCTACTACATACTTCGGTAACTCCTTTCCCCCAAGTATTGCAAGGTATAGCTGTGGATAGAACAGTATTACAATCCTATGTACAGGAACTGGAACCTCGACAGTTCTATTTACAAGGTCCTTAAATACAATATACTTCTTACCATTCTTGTAAACTATCTTATAATGTACACATACACGAAATCCTCCTCCAGAAGCACAGATGGTCTCTAACTCAGCTCCTGTGGGTGCCTTAGTTGTAGCTGCTCTAGTTTGCTGTTGTGGCCCTGTCTGAGAGATAGTTGGCGAAGGAGCTTTTGATATCGTGCGTTTACCGTACTGCGATAGCAGGACTCCACCTATTATACATGCTACTATCGCTATTACTACGATAGGAATTATGACTTTCAGACGTGCCACGTGCTATCATCTTGTCATAAACTTTTAAGTAGTACTTAATGTTTCGCTTTGTAACCTTGTCTTACGTAGCTGATAAGTAAGAGACCTATAACTTCGAAACACAGTAATACTTAATTTTTAACTAAGTATTAACGCTTGGCAGTGCATGATTGGAACTTCAGTTCTTCATCCACGTGCAAGAATTGTCTATGGCCCATTTCCAGGACATAACATCTGCTACATACCTGGTAAGATCGTAACTGCACTTCGCATAGTATCGCAGATTGAGAGTGCAGTCCCGCTCATTCATGGTCCCATTGGATGCAGTTGGCAGAGGAAGTTCCTGAATATAGTGCCAGGACCGATCGTGTACTACACTCCCTGTACTGCATGGACAGAATTCGAGGTTGTGTATGGAGGTGAGGGAAAATTGCTGTCGGCAATTGTGGAACTTTATCACAGATTTCACCCTGACATGATTGTCGTATTGACAACATGTGCAAGCGACATGGCAGGTGATGATGTTGCTAGCATCGTTGAAGAGGCAAGGAAACAAGTTCCTGCAATCATAGTCTACAGTACTGGCCTTAAGGCAGGCAAGTTTAGGCAAGTAGGTGCACAGGATGTACTATTGAGCATTGCTGAACAGTACGTATTACCATACGTCGAGGAGAAGAATCTGGACATTATTGAAAATTCTGTAAATATACAATCAACAGGTGTACATGGAGGATCAGAGGTTGAAGAACTTGCTGAGGCGATTAGAGGAATTGGTATAAGAATTTTAAAAATATACTTTCAAAACGTTAAGGTACGGGACCTTCTATACATGGCACGTTCAGAACTCAACATAACTCCCTACAGACAACTATGGGCAGACCTTGTGAGTACACGTAGAGGAATAAGACAATACTATATAGGGAACTATGATGAACCTGACATTGAGAAGGCGCATCCATCAGGAATTGAGGGATTTAAGAAAGTGTTCTTAGAAATAGGTAAACATTTTGATAAAGAGGGAGAGGCTGAGGAATATCTTAAGCTATTAGAAAGAAAACATGAGAAAGAACTCGAGAAGTTAAGGAGTGCCCTAAAAGATGTTAAAATAGCTATTGATTCCTACTCTGCAAATATAGGCATAGTACTAGCTAGAGAATTCAATGTCAAGATTAGTGCATTGATAATAAGTACAGGAAGATTGTTTAACTTCGGTCTATCTAAAGGTGCAGTAAAAGATCTTGTAGAAGGAACTGTTAATGCTGTTAGAAGATATTCACCTGATGTCGAAGTTATAATCGATGAACCTACGTCGAAAATATGTGAGAAATTATCTAGACTAAACATTGACCTACTGATAGTTAATAGAGGCCTCGCATATTCAGGTAGAGGATTTAGAGTATTGACAAGTAGAATGTTGTCCATTAGAGCTCGTCAACATCATATACTTGGCTATAAGGCAACGATTGAAGTAGCAAAGACTGTGCATAGAGCTATCACTAAGACATTGAGTCCATCAGACACACGATTAGTTAATTTTAAAGAGGGTACGCACATAATATCAATTCCAGAAAAGTGGGACAAGTTAGCACTACTATTCGGTCTGAATAGATCGTAGCTATGCCTATTATAGATCCTTCAACAGACTGCAAATTACTCGGCATTGTAAGAGCATTCACGGGGATAGAGGACAGCGCAGTGATAGTGCATGGTAGACCAGGTTGTCACAGTGGCGTGTTCACACTTCAGGCACTTACTGTTCCTCAGAAATTTGTAAATATCGTATATAGTGGTCTAAGAGAGGAAGACTTAACATTTGGAGGTGAAGAAAGACTTAGAAAAGCTATATTGAACACGTATAGGATATTGAAACCTAAGTTAATAGTAATAGCTGTTGCAAGTGCAGCAGGTGTAATGGGAGATGATGTTCAAGGTGTAGTAAGCTCAATAAAAGATGAAGTGAAGACAGAAATTTTGATATTAAATGCATGTGGTTACAGCGGAACAGAACAGCAAGGCTATGAAGAGGCACTAGAGAAGCTTGCAGACTTTGTGGAACCTGCAGAGCATAGTGAAGAAGATGCAGTGAATATTATAGGATTCAGACTAGATATGCCACATAGCTTGGGTGATCTTAAGGAGATTATTAGAATATTTAAGGCAAATGGAATTAAAGTGAATGCGGTTGTATCTTTCTGTAAATTTGTAGATGTAAGACGCCTATCTAGGGCTTCTTTGAATGTTTGTTTGGGTGGTGATGGTTTGTTTTTGTGTGAGGTTCTTTGGAGGAGATTCAAAATCCCCTACATAGTTGTACCATATCCGTACGGAATAAAAAACACAATAGAACTAATAGAAAAAACATGCAAAAAACTAAACAAAAACCCAAACAACAAATTCATAGAGCGTGAATGTAAGTACATAAGCGATGTATTGAATAGGTACTATACCTATGTTGAAGGTATGTATGGTAGTCTATCTGCTGTAGTAATTGGAGAAGGTTCTCGAGCCCCATTTTTCGCTAAGTTTCTTAGAGAAGAACTTAGCGTATCTACAGAACTTGTAGTAGCACGTACGGACAACTACGCTAAGGATGCCCTGCTACAAGTTGACTTGGTTGAGCCTGACAGGCTCAAGATAGAGGAGATTCTTCAGGATGTTGACGTTGACGTGATATATGGCTCAAGTCTTGAGAGAATGTTAGCCTACAGGAAAGATGCAGGGCTCGTAAGAATCTTCTACCCAACAATTGACGAGGTAATAATATACGATAGGCCTGTTGCAGGTTTTCGAGGCGTACTAACGATAGTGGAGAAGACACTTAATGCGCTTATGAGGATGCAAGAGTTTCAGGAGTTTAGACTATTTCTCGAGAGGACATATAAGCAAGAGATAAGAAGTAGAGCCTAATGTCATACACCACGTATGGCCTTGTTGCTGTTTTAACAAAACACTCATATGAAGATGTAAAGAAAGATCTTGACAAAGTACTATCATTAGTGGAGAAGAAGTACTCAAAACTTCTAGAACATATTGACTACTATATGCAGTGTATAGCATGTAATTACGTTATAATGGTACTCACTTATAGTGAAGATGTTCTCAATGTGAAAGAGATAGCTCAGGAGATAGACAATGTCGAAAATAAAATAAAGGAGAGGGCAGTAGCAATACACTACTGTAGTGATAAATGTAATGAAATTGCGGATAACCTATGTATGGAACTTGTGAAGAAATGTCTTGAAAAGCATATAAGATAACTAAACATCAGCCAAGGCTAAAGTCATCATAGGTCAGCTCCGCGGGAATTACATCATCGATACGTTCTCTACAGCTCAATTGATGATGGTCAGTCTCGGGTGACGTCCTCATTCAGTCAGGGGCAAATTGGCCTCATCACTCAAGTACTAATTACTATAAAGCAAATTTAAGCTTGTTTACAATTGGACGCTAAAGAACCCTAGCTAAGGCTGAAAATCTATAACAAAGGCTAGTCCTTATGGCGTTTTTAATGAATATTCTTTTATTAAAACAACGTCATAACGTGAGGTATGTTTATACTCTACGTTCTTCACCTCTATGCTGGCTCTCAGTAAAGGTGTTGATAGTGTAAGTGTGTGATACTCACCTGATTCTCCTAGAGGATCGATATTCAGACTTCTTACCTTTTCCAAAAATTTATCAATAGTATGTTTGTTAACTATCATTCCTAAGACGTGCCTTGAATACTCTGGTCTAGATCCTATTATTATAAACGATATTCCACTTTCAACAATTTCTCTTAGAAGGTATTCTGTATCATAACCCCATATAGGCTCTACTAGCTCTGTTCCTGTTCTCATACATACTTCCGATAGCCACTTCACATGCTCAACAACGTATACGTCGGCTGCGAGTAGGGTATCTATGTTATATTCCATTAGAACTCTCTCTAGCTCACTTGCTTTACATGTTATTAACTTGATATTTAGTAACTGTGCAAGTTGCTTCACGAGATGTGCATTGTCTAAGTGGGGGGACTCCCACTTTGGCTCTATGAATATTAGATAGTCAGGTAAGGTCCTTGTGCTCTCGTACCATAGCTGTATAACGTATGTACAGTCCTTTCCTCCTGAGAATAGTGAAGCCACAGGCATGGTTAGTATGTGTACCTGATGTTTAATTTTGAAACTTTCAGTTCGGGTGACCTTTCATCATGAGGCTCAGTGAACTCGGCATTCATCACCAGGTTCCTGAAGTTTATAGAATCTAAAAAGCTAGCATGCTTAGACTAATGTTGGTCAGTGATGCCCGCTTTTCATCACTTCGTCAGTCCGGGTATGTTCGTCATCCCTCATGATGAGAAGCTCGCTGTCTGAACACTGATGAGGAACCGTGTGCTGACCACTCACTTCAGTAAAATATCAACGAGTCTACCTAATAGGTCTTGCCTGAATCTTACAATATAGAGAGGATGATACATGTAGCGAATCTGCGACGGCATATGTTTAACATGGTTTTTCGCAACATTCCATAGGTCTCTTGCAACGTTTCCTAAAAGAATCAATGTACGAGGCTTAAGTAAATCGATTTCCTGTACGAGAATTTCCACGCATCTCTTACATAATCTGGGTATGACTCTTCGAGAAACTGGACGACATTTAACAGCCATTGACCAGAACATGTTTCTACATTTTAGAAAACTTAGAACATCCTTTTCATCGACATTAAATATTTTAGACAGGAACTTTCTCAGTCTATCCTTGCTATGTAAATTATATAGAAAATCTTTCTTAGGTCCAGGTGGAGGAGATTCACTTACAATGAGCTTATCGACCCTATCAGGTAGCCACTGTGTATATACCTTAAATTCACAGAACGGCTTACCAACAATGTAATGCTGCTCACAGGAATTGCAGGTGCATACACTTAACTGTAGAAGATTTTTCACTTCCATAAACTCAAATTTCACAATAGGCTTAGAAGAGAATTAACCTAGATGATGAGGAGCCGTCGTCCTGAAATGTGATGATCACGCCCTTAACTGAATGATAGAATAGGTTTTAGATACTGCGGTGGGTTAGTCTAAGTCAGCAGTTGATGATAGCTTGCCAATCTGATCGCTGATGATGCGCCTACCAACTGACAGTCTTCAAATGGTGTTAAGCACAACATCAATTAAATATTTAGATATTGCATTCGTGATGAGACGACTCGCAGCTGATTTTTGATGAGACCTCGATTGCTGACTCTAGCGTATATTTAACAAAATTTGAAGACGAGGACTTACGCAATATCCATATCTCAGTGCTAGTCGTGTGACTAGTTTCAATTTTTCTAACTGCTCTTCGAGTGTTGTACATTGAGGCATTAGATATACTCTCTCCTTACATACCTTAAGTTTATTCACAATATCATTAACTTCGTAAATATCGTCTTCCTTATCTATTACAAACTTCAAATATAGTAAAGGTCTACTAGCTCTCGCTATATCTATGAACGAGTCATGTATTTTTCTCTTGTCTGGAGGATTTCCACTATTTGATAATTTTGGAGAAGCTACTACAACGTCAATAAGATCCTTCACAGGATCTATACTAAGTGTTGCATTAGTCTCTAGCTGGACAATAACACCGGGCTTAATCTCCCTTATACGTGCAAGAAGCTTCCTCAACTCGTTAGCCTGTAACAGAGGCTCCCCGCCTGTGATTACTATCAGGTTCGTGTTTGTTAAGAGCTTCGAGATGACGCTGGTCACCTTATCGATAGACCATACAAATCTCGGTTTCCTAGCATACTTTGTGTCACACCATATGCAGTCCAAATTACAACCTGCAAGCCTAAGAAACACGGCTGGCCTACCTATGAGTGGGCCTTCTCCCTGTATTGAAATAAATATCTCACTTATGTGTAACATCCCTACACATTAACAATAGTTAAACTTCAATCTCTGCAACCGTTATACGTCCCTTATGAAGTGCTGTACCAACAATTACACCATCTATTCCACACATGACTAAGTTGTATACATCTTCTATGTTTCTAACACCTCCACCGTAATATACCTCTTTAACACCTAAATATCGAAGTTTCTTGACTACATTACGAATTTCATTAAGTGGGGGTCCAGACTCTGTACCAACAATATTCAGCATAAGTACCAGAACTCTCGCTGGGACTGTGTCGAAATACTGTAAGTACTTTATAACATTATCAACATCTACATATCCTGACCTGGTGCGTACCTGTGTTCCATACATGTCCAGACTCATTGTCCTGTCATGTACACATGCCAGCTCGCTCAACTCTAGGTACTCTGTACCTATGACGTAGCTTATTCTTCCCTCATCTTTCCTGTACAGTCCTTCTCTACCAATATCTACAAGCACATTAAATCCAAGCTCCTTACAGTACCTTACCAACTCGTTTACCGTCACCTTACCAGTCTCGATTGCGTCGATATCAGCAATATATACAGTGTCAAAATTTAGCTCACGTAACCTCTTAACAAGGAGGTAAGGGTCGGGTTTTGCTACTAGACTACTGTCCCAGTAGGGCTCATACTCCTCTCTTCTGCCTGCTACTGCATGTACAACAAGTCCGCCCTTAATGTCTAGTACTGGAACTATCTTCACCTTTTTCACAAATTTGAGAAAGTCAATTGCCTAGATTAACATTCACGATGAGTAAGATCCTCGGTATCGACATTGGTGGAGCAAACATAAAGATTGTCGTGCTAGACGAGGAAGGAAGAGCCAGGACGGCTATACGTGAGTATTTTCCACTCTGGAAAAAAGGCCGTGAAGGTCTTGAATGTAAGCTCTGTGAGTTTGCAGATAAGCTCTGTCCTGATGATTGTCTCGTAGCAGTATGCATGACAGCTGAGCTATGTGACATATACGAGAATAAGAGTGAGGGCGTTCAACATGTTGTAGAGAGTGTAGTAGGCGCATTCAAGAAGGCTGTCAAGATCGAGTTCGTGACATGCAACATGGAGCTCGTAGATGCAGACAAGGCTCTACGGGAGCCTCTCAAAGTTGCTGCAGCTAACTGGGCTGCATCTGCATGGCTTGTAGCTAAGCTCTGCAGATCCTGCGTCTTCGCAGACATTGGAAGTACAACAACTACAATAATACCAGTCTACGAAGGCAAGCCCCTCATACGTGGATACACTGATCCTGAAAAGCTGACCTACGGCGAGCTTGTATACGTTGGTACTCTCAGAACGTCAGTAAGTGAGCTTGTTCAGGAACTGCCGTATAAGGGACAGATCGCTACAGTGTGTAGGGAGTACTTTGCGACAATTGGAGATGTTAACCTGCTACTCGGAAAGATAGGGCCCTCAGAGTACAGTGTAGATACGGCTGACGGCAGAGGAAAGACTATTCAGGAGGCAGCTGCAAGACTTGCAAGAACCGTATGTTCAAGCTTGGAGCTCATGAATATTCAGGAAGTGAAGGAGCTCGCACGTTATGTATACTTGATGACTATTGTGAAGATTGCACAAGCACTGCTACAAGTCAGGACTTGGCTTGCCTCGATTAATGTGCCTGTAGAAGAGCTTCCACTAGTAACGGCAGGTATCGGAGAGTTCATGCTTGAGGATGCTGGTAAACTTGCAGGTTTCTCAAAGATCATTAGTATAGACGACATCGTTAGAGAACCTGTGAAGGTAAGTCCAGTATTGCCCTCCTATGCATGTGCAAAGATGATGTGGGAGAAGCACATCAAGTCTCCAGGAAGGGCATGATATGGCGAACAGCATATGCTAATGCAAGTACCTTCTCAGGATCAATCAAGCTCTCACGCGAGCTCTCGCATACGCATGACCTTACTCCCACAATATCAACATCGAGTCTTGTGATTACATAGAGAACATCGTCCATGGATAACCCACCTGCTATGGCAACCTCCATACCTTGTAAATGTGCTGTCTCAACAAATTTAGCAAGCTCACTGATGTGTAAATATGACAAAGTTGATTTTCCATGTTTAGAACGTGTATCAACCATAGCAACATCAGCATCGACTTTTCTACATATTTCAACAACATCTTCAGGACTTAGAACACCATGCTCCCTATAGTCTGCATATCCGACAAGTACAAGACGTGTATGTGTAAGTGCATCACGTATAAGTTTTCCAATCTTCACACCATCCTCGAAAGACCTTACATAAAGACCAACCTTGACATAGTCAACATTTAGATAATCAAGCATCTTGGCACAGATCCTGAGCCCCGACACAGGTCCTGACACATCTCCTAGAGGGACACTCAGCTCCTTATCTGGAGGCTTCTTCTCTATGGCATATGACACAAGGTCAAGGTCAGGAGCACCAAGCGATTCACCAATTCTAACATCCTTAAGATCAACAATGTCTACACCATCAATTTCGTACAGAACATCTACCTCTTCCTCATATGCCGCTGATATCAACAACTTAACCATCTCTGATACCTGAAGAACGTGCCATCCTAGAGAAATTTAAGGTTCGTAACAACTCTTCAAATAAGAAAGACTATCCTTAACAAAAAGACACACAGATCAAGAAACGTTAAGGAAAACTGACAAAAACAAAAGCCAAAATACACCCCAGCACATGTACATAACTGGAGTGATGAGGCTTAGCCCCACCTAAGGATGGATGACTGTTCCGGCAGGACCTGACCCTTCTCACAGCAATTGAGTCATACTCTTATGCAGTGTCGATTTCCGAAATGTGCTCTTTAAAATAATTAGTCTACGCATTCTGCAGGGTAATGCAGAGCTTACTTAAACTGTGTGATTATCTTTGGAATATTTCTACTAGCCTATGGACTATCTCTGAGACCCTTAGAATAGGTAGAAGAATTTCCAGTGAGGAATTCTGGCAAGGTTTTGCTGATGAGTTCGTTAAAAGAGTTCAACATGATTTTCTTATTGATAGGTTCACATGTTGGCAACTTTCGAGAATAGAAGTTAAGCCTAATGATACAGTACTCGACTGTGGATGTGGATTTGGTAGACTTACTATTCCACTTGCTAAGAAATGTAAATTAGTATATGCTGTCGATCAATGCGAGAAATTGCTTGAGTATTTGAAGCATTTTGCTGAGAAGGAGGGCGTATTAAACAAAGTTAAGGTCGTATATGGGAAGTGGGAAAAGCTGAGACTTGGTATTGATATTCCTAATAAGGTTGATGTTGTGGTAGTTTCCCATAGTTTAGAAGTTGGGCAATTGTCAGAGGCTCTGAAATTCCTAGTAAATGTAACAGGTAGGTGTTGTCATATTTTTCACGATTTTCTTCCTCTAATGTTTCAAGAATATCACGAGGTGTTTAGCCAAGTCCTAGGAGAGGATGTGCTGTCCATATTCCCGTCTCCTGCCGCTGTGATAGTGCTAGCATTGACCTGCCTAGGAGTTAGTCCTAACGTTGAGGTGTATGTCAGGAAGTCCAGGATAAAGCTGAGAAGTATTGAGGAACTTCTACATGGTAGACTAAGCAGGGTTCTCCCAGTTGACAAGGAGCCTGTAAGAAGTGCTATACTGAAGGTCTTTACTGAGCACATTGTGGAGACAGGCAAGGACTACATAATAATCGAGGCCTCTAGACCTATTGCCCATATATGGTGGTGTAACTCATGTACCTAGTAGTTCATGTGGAAAGACTTGAGCGTGTTGATGGTAGCATTGTCCTTAGGATATTTACTATTCCAAAATTCTTCGATTATGAACGAGATGTGCTAATGTTAGGTAATCTAAAAATATTGAAGACATACGATTTCTGGCTTCCTATCGAGGAAATTTATCATAGAATCGATGACGAGTTTTTAAGAGTTGAAAATCTCGTTGGACGTACTTACAGGATACTGTCTGTAGGTGGCAGAATTATGAAAATGTGTAGAGCAGACGATTTTATTAACTATGAAAATTTTGTAAAAGAGCACATATCAAGACCTGTAGGCGTTAGGATATTGAATTCCGAAATTTGTCTCGCATTTAGTGAAAATCTCTATGCTGTGGCGCCTTGTCCGAGCCGTAGGCTCGATGTAGAGTTCTACATTGGCAAGATACGGGGCTTTCTCATTGGTGCGTCTGTTAACACATTCGATAACATAATAAACAAGCTTAAGAGAGTCAGCATGGAAGGCAAGTTTGGCAGAGTTAAGGTTTCTCTTTCTGTTGATTTTGCTAGACCCATCTACACCGTCAGTACCTAGGTTTTACACCACCTCTGTTGTCAAAAGTGTACAATACGTAAGCTAGTTGAGGACCGTGAGTAGGAGATTACTAGACATTCAACGTGGATACAGGACGGACAGGGAAGCCGAGCTTGTTGTAGTGAAGTATTTTCACACATTTACAGGAAGAGATATTGAGCTTAAGCCACTATGGTTCATTAGAGTGGGAGGGTACTTCTACGTGATTCCAGGTAGGGAAGTCGTCTTTGTAGAAGATAAGTCGACTTTCTGGACTGATGATGCACGTGGATGGAGATACCATGTGCTGTATCGTAGGGTTGGGGTGAATAGAAAGTATGGCGAAGTCAGGATTCGGCTGAGGCTCGCAGGTCCAGCTCAATCGATAGTGATTGAAGCATGGGCTCGAGTATGGCGTAATCTTCAAACTGAAGGAGATAAAGAGATATTGCAAGAAACTTGAGGAACAGCAAAATGTTGTTAAATAAGTTCGAGAAATTTGAAATTGAAAGTGTCGTCTCGCTCCATTGGAAGAGGCATATGTCCAAAATGTGGACAGGAAGGTGTTCTATACATACGTAGACTCGGCGATCGAGAATACGTATATTTCAAACATGGCAAGAGATGGTGCTACATTGGGCCAAAGACGAATGTAGATATCGAAAAGCTACTACAACCACAGTTATTAGAGAGTCAACACACGAAAAATAACGAGAACACAAGCTCCACATCTGAAGAAATTAAAATTCTAAACATTAAGAATAAACAGCCAACAATTTACAGTAAATTCCTGAGAATAGGCAAGATACCTCTATTCATAGCACTGTTAATATCTATCATAATAGCGTCTGCAGCTCTATATCTATCACTGTACCATAATGTACATAATTTAAATGTTGGCTCCGAAAATTTTACAGGATATTCAAGCTTACATAAGTACGAGTTGGAGCTTGAAAGTTTACTTCATAGATTAAACATTACGATACCTAAGAAGGCTCAGTGCAAATTAACTGTTAAGAATAATATGATATATGTTGTGTGTAAAGTAAATAACTCAAGAGAGTCTATAAGAATATCGAAAATATACATACTGAATGTTACGGAAGAAAAAACTATAGGGCTTTTAAAGATTTTAGAAGAAGCAGCTTCATGTTCCTGAGTCAGGATACTACTACCACTCCCTGATAGGTCAGTGCGTATGGCCCATAGTCCGCAACTAGCAGAACCCAATACGGACTGCTCTCAGTTATGTAAAATGTTGTGAGTATGTAACCTGTGGCACTCTCGGTAATGTATGCATGTCCGGTAAGTAAGTTCATTAGAATTACGGCGAGCGTCGTTGAGGGAGGCGTCCACTTTACACTAATTGCTACGTAGTCACCGATTTTCAAGTCCAGCGGTCCGTACAGGTCAGCTTCACCTGCGCTTAGTGTTCCCGAAATTGTGAAGCCTGTACCTGCAACGTTGTACACATTCTTTATCTTTACAGATGAGCCGTCAACGTCCACTGTAGGTAAATATAGGCTAAATGCGTGTGCTGGAACGAGCACTAAGCTTAAACATATTATAGTTATCGCAAACATTAGTGTTGTTATTAGTGTTCTCGTACTCATCGTTCAGTGCTCTCTGTGGTAGACTGATAGCGACAATGGTGGTGTAAAACTTGGTGTAAAAACATCCTGA
>CAYPXK010000003.1:0-12341 GCA_964414695.1 uncultured Thermoproteaceae archaeon
TCTGGATTTCTGAGGAAAGATTACTGTTACGTACTTGCAGTTGTACACTTCTGATAAACGGTCTCGAATACTCGACCATTCGCACAATACCTAAAGACCTTGAAGTTCTTGGACAGGGATATGCAATAATCCTCGGCTATAATCCTGATAGTGTACATGTGTTTCAATCAAGTAACTGCGAATTCGTAGTAAATGTATTATCATTCAGTAAGTACGAGTACCCTCCGAGGTCATTTGTAGAGAGCTATAATATTAGTACGGAACTCATTAATAAGCTCATACTCGTTCTTGAACATTCCAGAGCACTGGATAACATTCACGCAGCTGTAGTGTATAATCTTGATAGGGACTCCACTATCGGCATAGCTCAAGATTACAATCCAGATGGACTCTTCTACAGGATTGTAGGCCACGTATATAGAAGCCGCTCAATTCTCGAGCCAGTTCTAATAGTTACAACATGTCCGATTGATGCAGCTTTGCTCGGCTACATCTCTTTCCTGAGAACTCCATGCGTAGTAACAACGAGCTACGTCACGTCAGATGCCGTTGAGTATGCGCAGAAGCTCGACATGACACTCATAGGCGATTACTCTATGCAGGAGAACAGATTCACACTATATGTACAGGGCTCAGCCAAGGTCATATAAGGAGCCTCATTATCCTGCGTATTTATTACCATTCTATGTACTTATCTCCAAGATCCTCCAATATTGGCCCTACGTCAGGCCTGCCCTGTCTAAGACCCTTACCTGCATACATTGTGAGGTCACGTCCCTGAATTAGCAGAACCAGGTTTCTCGCATGTTTCCTCGCCCTATCAATTGCTATGCTTCGAAGCTCCACCTCACTTCCTGCCTCATCCTCATGTACAGTCACGTCAATTATAGGCTTCCCCGTCTCCAATTGAACGAGTATTAACCCCATTGACGCTACGGCATACGTTATCTTATCCGTTAATGATGCCCCTATCCAGCCGAGTACAAGAACGCCATCACATTCACGTTCTTTGATTAGCTTGAGTGCCGCCCATGGAGTGTTTTTGAATCCTGGAACCGTCAGTCGAATAATCTCTGCTCGAGGTGCAATTGCTTGTATTTCCTCAATTGCGTATTTTGCCATGTCAACGCGTGCAAACGTTGTATCAACAATTCCGATTCTCATGTCCTGTATCGAGCTCTGTACTCCTCATAATATTTCACTATGTCAGACCCTCTGAGCAGGACCGTGCCAAGCTTCTCCGCAATTTTCAGACACTCTGCAGGAGTTGCTGCTTCGTGACTTGTGCCAAGTATCTCACATATGACAAGTGCAGGACTCACGTTAGCCAGCTCAGCAAGCATTAGAGAGAGCTCGGTGTGTCCATATCTCTCTCCAACACGGCCAAGCAGTATTGGCACATGTCCAGGACTGTAGAAGTTCTCTAGGAACTTAACCTTCGCATATTCGGTACGTCCTTCCTGTACAAGTTTCACAATTTCTGCAAGTTCCCTAATTGTCAGTGCACGATCTGTGTCCCTTATCCCAGTCTTCACCTTCACATGATTGACCCATATTGAAAATGCAGGTTCATCACCGTAGCTCGGCCTCTTGACAAGACTTGACAGGGAGTCAATTTTTCTCAAAATCCTCGTTTGCAGATCAAGGCCGAGGACTCTACCAATCTCGTAACGTGTTACAAAACATATCAAGCCACCAGCTATCTGTCGCATAAACGCTATGTCCTGAGGAGTTATTACCTCCGCTGGATATACAATGTCAACCTCACCCTCCCTCTCATCAAAATCGTATATAAGCACAGGCTTGCCCGCCCTCAGGCGCTTTATGCCCTCCTCAACTGTTGCAAACATGCTCAACAGCGTGGCATATCGACGCTGTTCCTCAATATAAACGTTATGTTTCACTGTACGGGACGCAGCATTAAACAAGTTGTTTATGGTCAGTCGTAGTCGACGGTCATCATAATGTCAGAGCCCGTAAGGTACATCATCCCAATGTGCATGACAGAAATTTGTTAGTATGTTGGGACAGCGGCGGGGGCTAGGTTCCCCCTACTCATCGAGGCCATCTAGGCCACTCGTAGGGTGCTGGGGCAAATATCACATATGCACAATAGGTTAATTACCTTTCGCTTTCTCTATCAGTCACCCGTACCTTCATCAGAAGTCAGCGCTCCTTAGTATCATCACCATTTACTAACCTAGATCTCCAGCCTTATGCTGTGTGGCTCAATTTCCTTTCTTCCAAGCACTGTCACCGGTGCAAGCTTTGCCTTTGTCCAACATTCCTGTATGCTACGTGCTCCAATGTATCCCATGGCTGCTTGAATTCCACTCACGAACTCTTTCACAATGTTCTCGAGGGGGCCAGCATATGGCACAAGTCCTTCAACGCCTTCATGTATATCCTTGACTTTTCTACTGTATCGATCTATGGCGAACCTTCTCTGTCGTGCACCTGCACTAGCCATGCCACGGTAGTACTTGTACTTTCGCTCTCCTATTGTTATGACTGGGCTTGGCGATTCATGTGCCTGCGCTAGGACACGTCCAAGCATCACACACCATGCACCGACGGCAAATGCCTTGACAGCATCTCCTGGGGTCTTTATTCCACCGTCTGCTATTATCGGCACCTCAAGCTTGTAGTCATGTACTGCGTCTGCTACCTGTGCAACGGCCCACAGTGTTGGTGCTGCCACACCTGTGACCACTCCAGTACTACATATTGAGCCACTTGCTATGCCTACCCTGAAGCTGTCAATCTTCTCCAATCTTGTGAATATCTGCACAGCAGACTCGTATGTTCCCACGTTCCCAACCACTAGGTCAGCCGTTATGCTCTTCTCAATCTTCTTCAGGGACGACAGTATCTTCTCATGTGCTGCATTTGCCACATCGAGCACAAGCACATCAACATACTTGTCCAACTTGAGTATACGCTCATAATCGAAAGGTGATATTGCAGCTCCGACACGCAGTCTACCTTCGTCATCTACGCACGGTGTGAAAGGCCGCTGATAGTCAAGTGCCCAGATCGTCGTGAAGCCAACGTAGTTTCCTGACGAGTCTACTAGTGCAACAATGTCAACATTGTTCTCAAGCATCATCCGCCTAAGTACTTCAGGACGCTCAAGGACGTTCGCAATCACTGGCTTACGTACAATCTCCCGCACTGGCGCATCCAGGTTTTTCAACACATCGAATCGATAAACAAAGCCAATCACCTTGCCTGACTCAACGACTGGAACGTAGTCAATGGCTAGCTCACGCATTATTGGTATGGCATCTCTAGCACAGTTCACAGATGTAACATGGCAAGTGTAGACAGGATATGGAGGAGCCTCCTTCACCTTTCTCACCATCTCAACCTCCTCCTCCGTACTCACATTCCTGTGAACAATGCCGATACCTCCAAGTCTCGCAAGCTGTATAGCCAGCTCATGCTCCGTCACAGTGTCCATTGGGGACGACACTATGGGGATGTTTATCGAGACATTCCTCGAGACATATGTTGCAACATTAACCTCAATTGGGTCAACTTCCGTATAGCCAGGCAGCAGTATCACATCGTTAAACGTGGGTACGAAGTTCTGAGGAAGTTTTTCACGGAACATTGGGCACAGTGAGTAGCACGTCTTAAAATCTTGACGCAACATTGTGAAAACATGAGTGATGAAATACCTCGGGATCTGAACGATGAGGAAATCCTCCCGGAACTGACCTCAGCGTATCGCAGAGTCATCATAGCTCAGCGCTAGGCGTTATCATCACACTGTTTGAGACAGGTTTAAGTGCAGTAAATAGAGTGACATCTGGCCTCTGAGGGACTGTGCATACAGTCCCCATGAGGAGGCCACCCCCACCCCATCATATGATCCTTAACACTTGCTAAACGCATTGAGCAAAAGCATAAACAAATGATGAATATCCCCTAAACTGATGAGAATGAAGAGTCTGTCCTCCAACTGAGTCACATAACATAATCCTTAACAATTTTACGAAAGACAAACAAGTTCAATGACAAAGCGCGTCTATGGTACACAAAGCACATATTTTACTTTACGTGGACTTCGTGAAAAGATTGTAATTGATGAGAAACTTTACCTTAAGACAAAAATTAACATTAAGAATGTTAAAAATGTCGTGGATAAAGCCACAAGGAAGGGACAGTAATACAGAAGATGTGTAATGTAATACGAAGTTTTCGAATGGTACTGTCTTAGACCCTTCTACCTCTTCTACCGCCAGGTGGACGAATTATGTCATGTGGTATTGGTGTGACGTCCTCTATCCTTCCAATGACGAGTCCTGCTCTTGCTAACGCTCTAATGGCAGCTGCTGCGCCAGGTCCAGGGGTCTTGGGGCCATATCCTCCAGGAGCTCTGACCTTGATGTGCACGGCGTTTATTCCTCGTGCCATGGCGATCTGTGCAGCTTTGTAAGCCGCCATCATTGCTGCATAGGGACTTGGCTTATCTCTGTCCGCCTTCACGACCATTCCGCCGCTGACTCTTGCAGCAGTCTCTGCACCTGTCAGGTCTGTTATGATTATGATCGTGTTGTTGTAGCTGCTGTATATGTGAGCTATGCCCCATCTCAGTTTCTTACCTCCAATCGTCGTCTGCACCGGCCTGATTTCAGGAATCTGTATCTGAAGTATGGGTTTCTCTTCCGCCTTTACCTCAGCCGGCTTCTCCTCAACCTGTTGCTGTGTCTCGACAGGCTTAGTCTCCTCACTCATGGTCAAGCCTTAGCACTAGGCTGAGTTTATGAGCTTTCCGCAGAGGCTGAGGAAGCAGGCTGCTCCTTAAGTAGGCCAAGCTGCACCTGAATTGGTGCTGGCTGACCTGGACCAAACACAGGTTCACCGTTAATCAGCCTCTTGTAGAAGGGACTCGTTGGTGCGTATGATATCTTGTCCTCTAGGTCTCTTGGCACAAGGAAACCAGGCGCATTAATGATACGGCCATTGATTGCAATGTGCCTATGTACAATGAGCTGACGTGCCTCATGTATGCTCCTTGCAAGACCCTTCCTATAGACTATCGTCTGCAGCCTTCTCTCAAGTATTGCACGGACATCGAGGCCCAGTATGTAGTCTAGTGGAACATCAGGATCAGGTATGAAACCCATCTTGTACAGCTTCTGCTTAAACTCTGCCTCCACCTTAGCTCTCACATCAGGAGGCATTGCCAACATCTCTCGAGCACGTCGCTTAATCTTCTTCAGGATAGCCTTTGCAAGCCAGAGCTCTCTCTTGTTTCTAAGTCCATACTCACCCACTAGCTGCAGCTCTTCCATTAGCAACTGCTTATTCCATATCTTCATTGGTTTGCCTTCAATCCACTTTTTCCTTGGCTTCTTGGGATCGCCCATCTTAGATCAAGGAAAGTGCAGATGCGGGAGTTAATAAAAAGTTGTCGTGAAGGCCTAGTGAGGACAAAGCAAGGACAAGCGTGATGAGGATGGTAGCGGCTGAAAGAACCGTCACAAAATATGATGAGACCTGGCTTGCTGAATCCGACGTATTATCTGTATGCTTTCTGTCTCTTTGATCTTGCGTGTTTTAAACCAGGCTTCTTAGGCTCTGTCCTTCTCGGATCTCCCTTTATCATTGAGGGATCGTACTTCATGTATAGCTCAAGCAACTGTGGATTCTGCGTGTAGGCTACAAGTCCTCTCGCAATGGCCATCCTGACTGCCGATGCCTGTCCCATGACTCCTCCGCCACGTACATTCACGTCAATGTCAACCTTTGAGACAATGTCCTCTCCTGCCAGTATCAGAGGCTCCATCATCTTCATCCTAGCCATCTCAATTGGCCATATCTCAAGCGGTACACCGTTTATCCTGACTCTGCCAATTCCCGGCCTTATTATTGCACGTGCTATGGCCGTTTTCTTCTTACCGACGGCAATTACTACACGTACACCTTGAACTTCCTGTACTGTTACACCTGGGATCTGTCTGGGAAGCGTCTGCGAGGCTGGTGTTGACATGCTCAGTCACCCAGAGTACCTAAGGTTATAAATCTTGAGGTTACTGACCTTGCTGAGCCTGTTGAGCCTGCTGTTCAGTCTGAGCTTTTGAGGCCTCTTTCCTCTGCTTCATCTTGAACTCAAGCCACTTCTGCCATACCTCCTGAGCCTTCTTCCACATCTCCCACTTGTGTGGCTCAATGTGCCTCCACAGATCCTCAAGTGTCACATACTTGGCACCTGGCCTTGGCTGGAATAGCGTCTCCACAAACACGATCCTCGGCTTATTGATGTACATTGGCGGTATGCCCATGTAGACTCGTATCCTCTTAAGCGCCATCCTGCCTCTCCACTGTTTGCGTGGCAACATTCCTCTGATTATCCTCTTCAGTATCCTGTCAGGTCTGCGAGGTATCTTAGGACCAGCCTTCTCAGGATTGTAGTGAGTTCTCCACTCACTTAGCTTCTTCTTATACCAGTTCAGTATCATGTTGAAGTCGCCCGTGATAATTGCCTTCTCGGCATTCAGGACCACAACCCTCCTGCCCTCAAGTGCGAGCTTAGCAACTACTGTAGCTAGCCTACCTGCTATACAGTTTGTCGCGTCTACTATGACCTCATCAATCATTGGAGGGTTCCTGCCAACCCAGTAGATTACGTTACTTTCTGCTACCTGAGACATTACGTCTCAGCCAGTGAGAACTAGTCTACATTATAAAGCTTCCCTCAGATACCGGCAAGTGAGGCTGACCGAGGTAAACGTTCCTCGTCTAGTTATATCAGCTCCACAGGGCAAGACCGGCAAGACCTTAGTCACGGTGACTCTAATACTGAAGCTCATTGAGAGAGGGTTAAGAGTGCAAGTCTTCAAAGTTGGTCCTGATTTCATAGATCCCACATATCATTCCGCAGCATCAGGAAGACCCTGCAGAAACTTGGACATGTACCTTCATGGTCCTGAGAAAGTGCTGGAGCGATTCATCAGGTACTCACAGGATGCTGATCTATGCATAATAGAGGGCGTGTTTGGACTTTACGATAGTGTAGATGGATTATCAGAATTTGGATGCACTGCACAGATTGCAAAAATACTGAGAGCACCAGTGATTCTTGTACTAAATGCTGAGAGAGCAACAAGAAGTCTAGTAGCCATTGTCAGAGGTCTACGGAACTTTGACAATTTAGTAAATATACGAGGCGTGATTTTAACAAACGTATCTTCAGATAAGCACTATAAGAAAATAGAGAAGGCATTTAAGATGTACTGTAAAGACATCGAAGTCCTAGGCTATATTAAGAGATGTAGCATCATAGAGGAATTATTTAAATATAGACATCTAGGTCTAGTACCAGTACCAGAGAGATTAACATACAGCCAGTTCGAAATTTTAAAAGAATTTGCCAACATTGACGTAGATAGGGTTATCGAGATAGCATCCAGTGCACAGCCTCTAAGAGGGTACTTTGAAGAAATTGGTAATATCGAAAAGTATGAAGTGAGTATAGGAATAGTACAGGGTCGTGCATTCACATTCTACTACCCTGAAGTAATTGAACAGTGCTTCTCACTAAGTTCAAAGGTCTATATTATAGATCCAGAGACCTGTCAAGAACTGCCGAATATAGACATATTAATCATAGGTGGCGGATTTCCCGAAGAACTCGCAGCGAACTTAGAGAAAAATAAATCGTTGAGAAAATCTATTAGGAAATTTGCTGAGGAGGGAGGGGTTATTTATGCTGAATGTGGAGGGTTAATGTATTTGACTTCAAAATTATTGACGCTCAGGAATGAAGAGTATGACATGTGTGATGTGTATGAAGCGTATACTGTAATGTTATCAAGACCTGTAGGACATGGATATGTGTATGGAGTTGTGAATATTGATACTCCAGCGTATCGTGCAGGCATAAGGCTAAGGGGTCACGAGTTTCATCACAGTAAGATTCTGCTTCGAGATTCTGAAGTTAAGATTGTCATGAGGCTTCTACGTGGAAGGGGGCTGGGGGATGGGACTGATGGTCTACTTAAGTGGAATGCCTATGCCCAGTACATGCATGTTCATCCCGATACCTTCAATTATGTGCACTCCCTAATTTCCTACGTAGTACGTAAGAAAGGTTGTGGTACTATAGGCAGAGCAGACAGAAGTTAAAACATTGCAGAAACAGTTAAACTAAATGGACATTTTGCGAGAGCTACAGCGCGCCCTCTCAGAGATAGTTGATCGTCATCTTGACGAGATAGAACTTTCTATACTTCGGGTCTTCGCTTTCTATGGAAGTGTCTCATTATACAAAGCCTCAACACTTGCAGGATTTGCAGTAAGCACAACCTATAAGAAGGCTAGGAAATTGATAGAACTTAACCTAATTAAAAATGATACCTCGCACACCTATAGGATAACTCCTAAGGGTCTGCTGCAGTGTATAGCTCAAGATTTTGAGAATGCTCCATACATGATAAATAGAATTAGACTACACTGGAAACTCGATGCAAAATTTGAAGAACTTTGTGCATATCTAATATTGTTATCTAGAGGAATAAAAATGTCAAGACTACACTTATCACAGATAGATGAACTTGAGACATTTCGAGAAACTGCAAAGTACGTATTCACTCCCCTGATGTACACGATAATGAGAGTAAATTCAATAAAAACAATTTCTGAACTAGTGTCAAATACCTTAAATGTAAATCCCGAAATAGTTAAAATGTGTGAAAAACTATTAATACGTGCTTTCAATGACTTCTTTGCAATTTTTACACTCAGAATGTTGTCAATAATTGCTGGAAGCAGATCTCGGGCTGTTATACTGATTTATGATGGCGACTCTACAATAGATGTCCTAGACCTCTGTAATACATCACTCGAATATCTCAACTATAAAGTGAGGAAATATCGCGAGCAGAAAGGTAGCATATGCATGGATAGATAACAAATTTCGATATTTTTATCTTCTATAGACGTGAACTTAAAGTGATAAGTAAAATGTGTAGTTTTATTGAAAGATAAGAAGGATATTATTTATTAGATTGTTATTGTATAGCGCTTCAGAATTCGAAGAGTGCTGCACTTATTGCCATCATGTCGTTCGATATTCTTGTACCTATGTATCTCTTATTCTCGTCCGTTCTTCTTAGGTACAATGGCTGCCATCCATATGATGTCCATCCAGGTGCCTTGTCTAGTGGCTTAATGTAGTCCTCTGGTCTTGGGAATCCTGTTAGCTCTAGGAACTTCTCCCATCCTATTCTGTGTATGAAGTCTCTCAGTCTCTCTCCCTTCTTTGCATTTGCCACCCACACATCAACTATTCTCTTGATTGCTGCTACAAGCGTTGGCCATCTTGGTGGCTCTGCTGGTATGAATGGTATGAGAACCCTTGCCATGCCTGGTCCTACGCCCGTGTTGCTGCACTTTCCTCCTACTAGTACCATTACACCGATCTCGTTTGGATCATATGCAATTGCGTCACAGAAGTCGTGACATCTTCCACATGCCATACATACCTGTCCTCTAATCTCGGCTCCTATTGGTCTGCCCTTCTCGTCCTTTATCATCCTAATGTCTCCAACTGGACAAGCCTCAAGCAGCGATCTTGGTGGGCACAGTACCTTTATTCTCCATCCCTCCATCATTGGAATGCTTGCAGGATATCCTACTATTCCAATGTCAGATGCGTCGAATCCTCCACCGCATGCATTTGGACAAGCCGATACCTTGATTGTTAGCTTTGCTGGAAGCTCCTTCTGAGTGTACTCGTACAGTACGTCTCCCAGCGCCTTCTCTATTGTCACCGCATCAATTACTGCTGTTGTACATGTGATGTATGTTGAGCAGATCTTAATGTTCCACAGTCTGTTGCCCCATCCACCTACTAGGTATCCCTTCTCTCTGAGCTCCTTTGCAAGTGCTCTGGCGTTCTCCTCACTGTCACAGAGTATTATGAGGTTACCCATCTTGGATGCCTGTATCCAGCCAATTCCATACTTGTCTGCGAGGTCGAGAATCTCGTAGAGTGTCTGTGTGCTGACTCTGACTGGGAGTATTACCTTAACTAGATAAAGTTTCTCACCTGTCTCTGAGGTTACCTCAACAATTCCAGGATCTATCACTCTTCTCTTCTTCCACTTTCCATAGTTCCTCTGACAGATGGGAGGTATCCAAGCCTTGGCAGGGTAGTATCTCCAGAGCTTCTCAGGCTTGTTCTGTGGATGAAGTGGGTGCTTTCTCAGCTCCTCAAGAGGTGCTGAGACAATCCAGTCGAGTAGAGAGGGCATTGTGAATATTTCAAAGTACAAGTGCTTTAAAGCAGCTATTTCACATTACATGTGAAATAGCTGTTTAAAAACATTGAATAGACCTATACAAACAATGTCTTGGAAAGTCCCAACACGCTTTGGCTACTACACTGGCTCTGCACCAGCACCAGAGGAGATCTGGCCAGACATTAAGGATCCCAAGAAGGTCGTAGAGAAGGCTAGACAGATAATCGAAGAGATGAAGAAGGGTCCCTGGCCTTCATTCGTGAAGGAAGCTGAGAAGTCCCAGTATCCATTACTTGCATGGGCAATTGGTGTAGCACTTGGAAGATCTCCATGGGACACAGGTGCATCTCCTGTTCCTGGAGTATATTCAGGGCTTCTAGGTAGAGTATTCCACGTAACAGTTGAGAAGACTATAAGAGAGGGCGCACCTGAGGAGTACAAGAAGTACGAGGAGTGGGGCATACTCTTCGCAGGAAAGGTATACGAGGTCCATGCTAGAGTGCTCTCACCACCTGCAGGTTTCATGCCAACAACACTAATGAGAGTAATATGTGAGATAACCGACAAGCTTGGATGGGGCATACTGCAGCTAAGAGGTGGAACAGGCGCGATGCCCGTTATCATGAGCGATCAGTCAAAGGTTGAACGACTGGTGATGGCCATTAGATTGCTGACACCGTCAGATGTTGGAGGTTCAGGAGACGTACTAAGAACATGGACATGCTGTCCTGGACCAGCAGCTTGTCCATTTGCATGTTATGACACGCTGATGTGGTGGGAGGAGGTTGGGAAGAGATTCCCAGACTGGGCAACATATCCACAGTTCCCATATAAGATCAAGTTCAAGTTCTCAGGATGTCCAATTGACTGTATCAAGGCTCTGGTAGGTGCTGACTACATAGTAATTGGAACATGGCTAGGTGCACCACAGATTGATCAGGAGGAGTTCAGGAAAATGGTCAAGACAGGTGAGGTAGATCCAAAGGAGATCGTTGAGTCATGTCCAACCGGTGCATTAACATGGGATGAGCAGTCCCTCGAGCTGAAGTGTGATCCAAGGAAGTGCGTCAAGTGTATGAACTGTATAATAAGGGCAAACCCAGCAATACTCCCAGGCAAGACAAAGGGAGTAATGATACTGATCGGTGGAACAATCAAGAGCAGGATGGGACCAAAGATGGCTTCTGTACTCGTACCATTCATCAGGATAACACCAGAGAATGAGAAGAAGGTGCTGAACTGGTTCCTTGACCTAGTTGAGAAGAAGATTGTAGCAAAGTGGGCAGACACAGCATTCGTAAGAGAGCGTGTTGGAGACCTATCCATCAGAATGACATGGGAGAAGTTCGTTAAGGAAGTTGTAGAACACCCAGCACCAGACCTAGTCATAAGAAAGGAGCCACCACCTGAGCCATATTACAAGGATGCAATACCATTCGCAATGATACCAAGAGACCAGAAGTGGAAGTACGTAGAAGCACTCAAGAAGTCCCTAGGACTTTCATAATAAACCTGAATACAATCTCTGGGGCATATCCCAATCTTTATTTATAAGTATACTCATTTCCTCCTTACCCTCTTTTCTATTCTCTCTTCCTATTTTCTCACATTCTCACATTACTCTGCTTAATATTTATCCGTAGACTTTCAAAACACACCTTCTCCACAACTTTGAGACTGATGTTAATTGTGTACAGAGTGATTATACACCCATTGTGAGGAATGTGAGTCTATAGATATCTTTACCATAGAAGATTTTTACACTTTCTGAGTCATCGTCAAAGTTTTGACAAGTGATAAAACTTAAAATTGTTAATCTTCTATTCTAATCTCGAGAACCATGTCCGCACAGTTACCACCCCCTCCATCACCAGAGTTTGAATACGAGGTGATTCAGGACCCAAGTCTGCCACCTGGATGGGTTAAGATAAAGCTAAAGAAGACAGGAAAGGAGCTCATATTTGACGAGGACAGATTCCTGCAGAACCCAGAGGCTTGGGATGAGTTTGTTGCCGAGTTCATCTTCACAATGTTCGAGAAGTACGGCGAACGAATGGGTCCAGATCACTGGAAGGTCGTCAAGTACCT
>CAYPXK010000004.1:0-20844 GCA_964414695.1 uncultured Thermoproteaceae archaeon
TGCTGTAGTGCAAGAATTGTTGCTCCATGCTCTGCTATTGGTCCTGTAACTATGATCTTATCTCCAGGTCTTATCCCTGTGTCAACGATGGGTCTCCTAGTCAGTCCTATGCCAACCATCGTTATGATGATCTTGTCTAGCTGCCCCCTCGGCATGACCTTCAGGTCACCCCCTATCAGTGGCACATTCTCAGTCTTGAGAACCTCAATCATCGATGATGTTACTCTATTCACAAGATCGAGAGGCACACCTTCCTCGATGACTATGGAATCAAGCATGGCAAGCGGTCTTGCGCCCATTGCAGCAAGGTCATTCAACGTGCCACAAGCAGCCAGTTTTCCAATGTCTCCACCTGGGAAAAATAGTGGATTCACAGTGTAGGAATCTATGGTAACGACAAGGTACTTATCGTCTGCCAACTTTATCACAGCACCATCATCAAGCACATCTAGGCCAAAGCCTTCCTCAGTTTTGATCAAGTTTTCAGGAAGCTTTGAGAGTACTATCTTGGTTAGAAGTTCGAGAGTTTTCTCCCCTCCTGAACCATGTGCAAGTGTTATATTCACATCTAGTCATAGTAATGCATAAAAATTAACATTAGCGCATCGTACGTACTCATCGATCAGCTAGAAACATAACGAGTATGAATTTTTACATTAAAAATTTCGGTAAGTATGTATGTAATAATTACTAACGTGACATTTAAATAAATTGCGGTAAGACTTAATACTTTCTATTTACAGTCCTCTACGAGGCGAAGTAGATGAGCGAGATTATCCTGAAGATTGATCCCATAACGCGAATTGAGGGCCATCTTGGCATGTACGCTAAGGTTGACGTATCTACGAGAAAGGTCGTTGATGCCTACACGATAGCCATAATGTTCAGAGGATTTGAGATTATACTCAAGGGCAGGAGACCAGACAGTGCTATCTTCATAACTTCAAGATCCTGTGGAGTATGTGGTGCCGCACACGCCAACGCATCAGTACAGGCCTGTGACATGGCACTGGGAGTACCGCCAACACCATTGGGCGTATGTCTACGCAACTTGGCATATGCAATGACCGACTATGCATATGACCACTCTGTCCTCCTGTCACTGCTTGAGGGACCAGACTACTCTGAGCTTGTGGTAAGCAAGCTTACGCCAAGCGTGTACAGGACAGCGCAAGGCGTAGCTTGTGAACATGCAGGTTTCCATGGCTACAAGACCATTGCCGACATGATGAGTGGCTGGAATCCAATACCTAAGCCAGGGAAGACCTACCTACTGACAGTCTACTATCAGAGACTTGCCAAGGAGGCTGGTGCACTGATATACGGCAAGTATGGTCATCCAGCAACACTGTGCCCCGGTGGCATAATATACTCCGTCACGGACCTCGACAAGATATTCGAATATTACCTGAAGAGACTTGTCATGTTGACAATGTGGGTCAAGTGGATTGTAGCACAGTGGCAAGACATGTTGGAATTCTACAAGACGTACGTTGAGGTATCTGAGACAGGCAAGGCCTATGCAGAGGTCGAGGGCTTGACATATGACCCACCAATAATGCTATCAGCAGGCCTGTTCGATGACCCGATGTCTGACATATACAAGGATGCTAGACCATCAATGAGCTACGAGGAGGTCTACGATGGCATTAACAAGGCATACTCTGAGAGGCTCTTCAGGCCTGGATTTGTGTGCGGTGGAACAAGAATAGACAATGCCTTCTACGCCGAGACAGAGTTCGCGAAGATACAGACAAAGATGGTTGAACTAATGACAACCTCATACTACCATAACGATCCCTCACTAATGGGCAAGTACACGGAGGAAGATCCACTCGGTAACCCACTTGCATCAGGTGTAGCAGAGCTAATACCGTACCATGAGTGGAACAAGCAGACCATACCACGTCCCGGCAAGCTACCACCAATTCCTGAAGAGCTTCCTGAAACAGAGAAGAGGTATAGCTGGTGTACTGAGCCAAGGATGGTATTTACAAAGGGCGGAAAGACATACATAGTACCATTTGAAGCTGGTCCAATAGCAAAACTATGGTGTGAA
Source organism: uncultured Thermoproteaceae archaeon (assembly GCA_964414695.1). GTDB lineage: Archaea > Thermoproteota > Thermoprotei > Thermoproteales > Thermocladiaceae > JAADER01. The sequence continues at coordinate 2,060 of CAYPXK010000004.1, forward strand.
GCTGCATACACAACAACTAAGACCCTTAAGCTATTCCCAGGCGTAAAATACACGTTACAGTCAGGAAATGGTGAAATAACAATTAATTTACCGAAGTACGATGACGTTATAGAGCTTGCACAGGACATAGTTGATGAGGCCTACAAGCTAGGTCTACTTAAGAGGCACTATAAGGTTAGAGATGAGCTTCCTTCAGAGCTCTACGGACTAAGTAGGAGCGAAGTGCCTGACCTCTATGATAATGTGCTGACAGTTAAGTGGGTAAACGAGAGATCGACAACACTGTATAGACTCTATGCAAGAGCTGTATCACTGGTCTGTGCAATAATCGGTGCTTGGTGGACACTTAAGAAGCTACTTGAGGTGTATAGAGAGAAGCTCAACTGGTACAATGTTCCTGGAAGACCATGGAAGTACCCATCCTATCCAACATTTGCACTAGGCGTAGGCTGGCTAGAGGCACCACGTGGAGCAGTTAGACATTGGATAGTTGTACAGAACGGCGTGATAGCCAACTACCAGTACCATGCACCCACTACAGGAAATGCAACACCTAGAACAGACCTAGGCTTTCTCGAGAAGCTTGGAGCCAAGCTTGAGGTACCAGCATCGATAAAGTACATTGAGAAGGACGGCTACCTAGTAGGACCATACGAGGCAGCAGGCATGAACTGCTACATAACAGAGGAAGTTGAGCCAACGCAGTGGACTGGTCTAGACATTGTCAGAGCAATAAGAAGCTTTGACCCCTGTATTGGATGTGCCGTACATGCAGACATAAGCAATGTGAAAAAGATTATACGCAAGATATCGCCATTCTACTGGTCACCATAATGTCTCGAGAAAAGAAAAACACCGAAAACGAATTTGAGATAGTTAAGGAATTAGTAAAAACTTATCTCCACATAAGAAAGACAATAGAAGACATTAAACTCGAACTATTTAGAAGCGTATTATCACTATACGATAAATTTACCGTTAGGCGACTTTTGAGGGAGATTATTGAAGAAGCTTTAAAGGAGTAGAATCGTTGCTTACTCTTTACTCGTACTCTAATATCTCAGCATACATACTTTCTTAGACTTTCCTCAAGTTTTCTTATAGTGTCCTCATTATAGTCAATAGATGTTAATTCAAATAACTTCCTTAGCAACTGTAAGGCCCTAAAAACGACATTTTCAGTTATACATTCTCGTAGTTCTAAGTTGTCTACTTTTATAAAGAGCAAATATGTATTGCCCAGAAGTTTCTTGTTTAATTCAAGTACTATTCTAAGTATGTCAGTGACTGATAGCCCATGACTTGATGTTGAGAATTCTGCTAAAGCTTCTAAATCCTCTATTGAGTTTATTTTGACTACCTTATAATCTTCTTCTATTAAAGCTGCGTCTACTATCACTAATTTACTAATTTTTTCAAAATCGAAACTTAGTAGAGCATACATATCGTGTTCGAGAGATACAAAATTAACGTTTGGTGCTGTGAGAGTTTTACTTAAAAGTTCGACTAGGAGGGAGCCTATGTAATCGTCCCCGAATAGTCTGTTGCCGATTCCCACGACCAGAGTCTTCATTGTTACTGAGCTAAGTGTTAAATAGTACGTTACATAATGTTGCAGTGTAGCTGTTTAAAACTTTATTAGTACTGTGCAGTAGTTTCATGATGGTTGAGTTAACTCGCAGAGACTTCTTAAAGCTCTGCCTTTCAACTGCGCTTGCTACAGGTCTCATTGCACTGCTTCGCGATAATGTGACACTCTTCGTTAAGGCATTGGAGAGGGCTGAGGGTGATGTAACGCTTCCTGCCATTGTCTGGGTTGAGTGTGCGGACTGTGCAGGAGACACTATTGCTCTTCTGGATGCAACTGCTGTTGCAAATTCTGTGGTTCCATACCTGCTTGAAGTGTACTCGAACTACAAGATTGGTGACAGGATAGAGTGGTGGTATCCTCCCTTCAACTCTGATCTACTCTATGTATTGGCCGGACTCAAGATAGACCTGAAGACACACGACACCGTCAGACCAGAGTGGGGCGAAGTCATAGAGTACCTCGGCAAGGTGCTGCCACCTATCTGGCCTGCAACATATGTTGAGATATTCAAGTCCATCGTCAAGTCAATTGAAGAGGGATCACCATCACCCTACGTGCTTGTCCTGGAAGGATCACTCACAGACGAAGTATTCTACAAGAAGAAGTACGGAGGCTGGAACGCTATTCTTGGAGAGAAGGAGACTCCAACCGGACCAAAGCCATGTACTATCACTGAGTGGTTCTTCAAGCTCTGTAGAGGTGCCATATGTGTAGTCGCTGCTGGAACATGTGCAGCATATGGTGGAATGCCGGCTAACTATGCTCCAGATGTGCCTGAGTTCACCATGGAGGGGGCAGCATCCCACTCACCATCAGGATCCATGGGCTTCTTCCCAGATCCCGTGAAGGGAATTGACGGCTTCGTCCTCACGTACAGGAGGTATGCTCACGATGGAACACTTGCACAGGTGTGGGAATGGACAAGCGAGGAGGTTAAGGTCTTCGAGAATGCACTTGACCCTTACTATGAGTACATACTGAACCCAGAGAAGTACTACAAGCTGATATTTGAGGAAGGAAGGATACCATTATCATGGAACGCCAATGTCAAGCTGGCGTTCGCAGTACCTGGATGTCCAGCAAATGGTAATGCAGTCGCACTTGTCCTAGCTGCACTTGTCTTGAGATATCTACAGATTCAGTTAGCTGGTCAGTCTGGATCACTTGCAGAGCTTCTAAGAAGCATCCGTATCTCGATGCCAGTTGACGAGTACTGGAGACCAAGATACATGGAGGTATCCTCAGCTGGAAGGCCAGCGATCAAGTTCCCACTGTTTGGATATAGGACACACGAGATGCTGCGTCCGAGAGATCGCCTAGTGTACACATACATGGTGACTGATAAGTCGTTCACAGCTACTAGGGTGCCTGTAGGCTGTCCCAAGTTTGTGTACTACAAGGCTGGTCTCGTGAAACTGTACCCAGCAGATGGAACACCATACTGTGCATATAGCGTAGGATGCAAGGGTCCAGTAAGTACATGTCCATGGAATGCTGTAGGCTGGATAATTGACAGAGATCTGAAGGATCCAGAGAAGCTCGTTGTAGGTGAAGATGCTCCTGGTGCATGTACGAAGAATGGTGCACCATGTATAGGATGTGTGATGCCTGGATTCAGTGATGCGTATGAGCCATTCTTCTGTCCTGCAGCAACTCCAAGACTGATGGGCGGCACATTAGGCTCACTGGCGCTGATAACTGTGCCCATTGCAGTTGGTGCAGGTGCAGCATTTGCACTGCGTGACTACGTTATCAGGAAGAGGAAGGAGGCTGAGGAATCGCTAAGTCCTGAGGAAAAGGCTGAAAAGACTGTATAAGGAGGGGTTACTCGCCTATGGATCTCCTTACCTTTGCACTACGGTATCTTTCAATACCGACAATTGCAATACTCATTGCAGGCTTCACATATAAAGCAGTGAGGTACGCCCTTTTTGCAAGAGTATACACACCCAAGCCTGAGTTTAGATGGAGAGATATAGCTATTAGAAAAGGCTCATTCTGGGATATAGGCTTCTGGCACTGGATAAAGGAGCTACTTGCAGTCTTCCTGAGACCAATAATATGGTCAGTACGTGTCAACGTCATAGACTTCGTTGGAGGACTAGCATTGCTACACATAATTGGCGTTATCCCAATCCTGTTCCTGATGTGTACTCACGTGTCCATATGGCTAAGCTACGTTCCATACCTAGCTATTGGTCCAATATCCCTGACACCGCTAATTGAGCTAATTCAGAAGATATGGTACTTCTTCTGCATACCTGTAGGCATACCATCATTCACTGCCGGCGACGGTGTGTTCAAGATATTTGCAACTGTGACATCGACACCTGGTCTTCAGGGAACAATATGGAGCTACCTATCGCCACTCGCATTGATCATTAACGGAGACGTGTTAACAATACTTGCAATAGCCGCCGTTGTGTACAAGATCGTTGATCACATAATAAAGGTCTGTAAGGGAATAATAAACATCCGTCCCGGAGACTTTGCAGCACTTATACTGTTGTTATGCATACTCGTGACAGGATATGTGGCACTTCATGCAGCATCAACAACTCCACCAGAGGTTATGAGAACGCTGATTGGACTTCATGTGCTATTTGCAGAGATATTCTTCATGACTTTGCCATTCACAAAGTTCTCACACTTCCTATTCGGATACTGGTACGGTAAGATTCATGAACTATATGATGCATACGCAAAGAGAGGTGTGTAACCATGATGCGTCTTGAATTAACTAACAAGAAATACGAGAACGCATTTTGGAAAGTAAGTAAGTACATAGACTCAACAATAATACACTATGTTGAGAACTGCATTTCATGCGGAATATGCTATGAAGCATGCCCAGCATACCACATAGACAAGAGGTACGCTCCCGCAACCATTGGAGAGTGGTTCAGGAGATTCTATAGACGCTACATGAACATCGCTGGTAGGATCCTAGGAAAGCTAATGCACGCATACCCCATAACACCTGAGAACCTCCTGAAAGCAAGGGACTACGCCTACAGATGTACAAACTGTGGACTCTGCTACATGGTGTGTGCAGCAGGTATCGACAGTGGAGCTCTCGCACAGCTAACAAAAGCCCTAGTTCGTGAGGCCGATGCCGTGCCAAGCATACTGAAGACACTGGAAGAACTCGAGATAAGTGGAAAGTACTGTACACCTAAGGTCGAGGAGCTGTACAGCAAGTTCATTGAGGAGGTCAAGAAGGCTGTCGGCCACGACGTTCCTGTAGGTGATAGAGACAAGTCGTTCCTTGTTCTTGTATCTCTGTCAGATATACTATTTGCAAAAGATGCGATAATAGGCACATTGAAGATACTGGACAAGATTGGTAGATCTTGGACTCTACCAGAGAGACCTCTTGGCATACGACCACCAATTGGCTATGTATCAGGAAGCTTTGCAGCAACAGCATCAGCGATAAGGTCAATATACCTGTATGCACAGTCGCTAAATGTCAAGGCTATACTGGTTGTAGACTGTGGATATACGTATCCGATGCTCCGATTCGAGGGACCCTACATAGCGGAAGTACCACAGCCATGTAAGATAGTTAGCATTGTGGAGCTCCTCGAAGAGTATGCTGAGAGAGGACTCATACATCCTGTGAAGGCCGCTGACTTAGTCACATGGCATGATCCATGTATGCTAATGAGGAGAGGAGGTGTAGAGACGCCAAAGCATATACTTGAGGAGGCCGCATTGCTAACTCTGCCAAAGAACCATGGCAAGTACGCAACATGTTGCGGAGGTGGAGGACACATGTTCTTCCTGTTCAAGGACGTGCTGCAGAAGCTAGATGAGGTACTTGAGACTAAGCTAGCGGAAGTCGCTGAACGTGATAGGTTCGTAAGAGAGATAGCGGACTTCGGACTTAAGATAGCCGAACATAGAGCAGAGGAGCTGCTAAACACAGGTGCTAAGGTGATACTGACTGCATGCACCTCATGTATCATTACCCTGAGAAAGGCAGTGTCCGAGTCAACGCTACCTTTTGTCGAGGTCAAACATATTGCAGAGTACCTAGCAGACAAAGTGTAAATCCTGTTTTCGGTTCTTTTTATATCTCATCTGAATTTTTCTTTGTAACCTTTACACCACATATCGCACAGCTTCTGTGCACAAAGTCACACTATCAGAACATTTTTAGTTATTGACTAGTACAAAATCTAATCAATGAAAGTCGAGTACGCAATGAGTAAACGTCTGGTAACAATAAGTCCAGAAGTCCCATTAAGAGAAGCTGCACAGAAAATGATTCAGGAAAAGGTTAGCTTTCTAGTGGTTGTGAAGGACGGCGAGCTGTATGGTGTACTATCGGAGAAGGATATTGTACGAGCACTTGCTGAAGGAAAGGACTTGCCACAACTCAAGGTTAGTGATGTATGTACGAGAAATGTCATCACGATAAGGAAAGATGAACTGTTATCAAAAGCTGCAAAACTCATGCGTGAGTACAACATAAGACATCTCGTTGTAGTTGACGAAAGTGGTAAACCTGTAAGTGTTCTATCGATTAGAGATCTTCTACGTGAGGCTGAGACTCTTAAGAAAATAGAGGAGATGACTCCTGACCAGCTTCAGGACTGGTGGTTTGGCTAGTAACTGAGCAGTATTAGTGATATCACGGACAGCACAATGACAAGTATCTTCAGGGGACTAGCTTTTTCACAAGATGTTGCTAGTGAATATACCGCAGGTAGTAAATAGGAGAACCTCGTTATAAGAGCTGTTACTGAGATTTCTCCAACTGCGTAACATAGAGTCACCAGGTATGAGCCAAGGGAGCTTAAGACACCTGCAGCTATTCCCAGCCTAGACATGCCCTGAGCCTCTACGCCTCGATGTATGAGATAGAGTACCGCTAATCCTGACAAATACATAGCCCACAGACATTGTGGAATGCTATTCAGTATGTTCGAGATGTACATTGCTTTGACTAATATGCCAAGCATGCCCCATGTGAAAAATGTTACAAATGCATAGACGATTCCTCTACGAGTTGCTCTCCCATTCTCTTCGTCTCTAATACTGTACTTGATGTCTATAATCATTGACAATGCTATGGTTATGAGTGCAAGAGCTAAACCCAGGAGCTGAATGTATGTAAGCTTTTCCTGCAGTGCTACTAGCCCAACTATGAGTGGCATTAGGAAGTTTAGTCCAACTATGACGTTAACCATGCTTGGGGAGGATAGGGCAACAGCCCTGTACATTGCAAGTGAGCCGGCTACGCTTAGCATGCTTAGGATGATTCCTGCATAGATGTTGCCTAGGCTTAGCTCTCGCCGTTCTAGGATGATGAGAGGACTCATGGTTAGGAGACCAGCTAGGTATAGAGACTTCAGGAACTTCTCTTCAGGGACTGCGTACTGTGCGGATGCTCTTATGTATAGTATTCTGGAGAATCCAAACAGGACCAGTGCCACAATTGCCAGGACCGGCCAGTCCACTGGTCACTAAGTGAGTAACATGCTTAAACAACGTTCTCCAAAATGGTGAATATGAAAACGTTTGAAGCGATGTTCACCAAGTCCCGTGAGCTGTATGCGAGGGCTGTTTCTCTCTTCCCTGGTGGTGTGAATAGTCCTGTGAGACTCATGAAGCACTTACCATATCCAATATATGTAAAGAGGGCATATGGTCCATACATAGAGACCGTCGAGGGACATAAGCTGATTGATTACTGCATGGCCTTTGGTCCCCTCATACTTGGTCATGCCCATCCTGCTGTCAGAGAGGCTGTCTGTAAGGTCATTGAGAATGGCTGGCTCTTCGGAATACCTACAGAGCTTGAGATTGAGTATGGCGAGACTATCCGTCGACATTTCATTACTATAGAGATGATGAGAATAGTGAACACGGGAACTGAGGCCACAATGAACGCCATCAGACTAGCTAGAGCATACACAGGCAGGAAGTACATAGTAAAATTTGACGGATGTTATCACGGTGCTCACGACTACACACTAGTCAAGGCAGGTAGTGGAGCAGCAACATGGGGTGTACCAACAAGTGCGGGAGTTCTCGAAGATGTTGCTAAGTACACCTTAGTGCTACCATACAATGATGTTCAAGCACTGGAGAGGACGTTTAGACAGTTTGGAAATGAGATAGCTGCAGTAATTGTTGAGCCTGTTGTAGGAAACTTTGGACTTATACTGCCTGAGTACGATTTTCTACGAGCAATGAGACAGCTCTGCGATGAGCATGGCGCAGTGCTGATCTTTGATGAGGTGATAACAGGTTTCCGCCTTGCGTTAGGTGGTGCACAGGAATTCTACAACATACGTGCAGACTTGACAACGTTAGGAAAGATTGCAGGTGGAGGCTTTCCAATAGGCATATTCGGCGGAAAGCAGGATATAATGAGACTAGTTACACCATCAGGACCGGTGTACAATGCAGGAACATTCAATGCTCATCCCGTGTCTCTTGCTGCTGGACTTGCAACTATTAGAGAACTTGAGAAAGGCTATCCCTACAGTATTGCAAACAGCGCAGCAAGAAAGATTGCTGAAGGCATACAGGACATAGGTGAGAGACATGGATTTGACCTAGTTGTGAAGTACATAGCCTCAATGTTTCAGCTATACTTCACCAAGGGCGACATAAAGAACGCAGATGATGTCAGAAGAGCTGACGAGAAGCTTTATCTGAAGCTTCATGAGATATGTCTCCGAAAAGGTCTATACCTAACACCCAGCCAGTATGAGGTAAACTTCACATCTGCCGCACATACAGACGACGTTGTTAATGAGACCTTGAGAATATTAGAGGAAGCGTTTAGGGAACTTAAGAAAGAAGTAGGGAGATGATGAAACGTCCGCCCTATCTGCCAATAGATGACGAACCTGCGTTGCGCTGATCCCTCGGATTAAGTTTAGTTGCAAATGATGAGACTCGGGTTTCACCGGATCGATGAAGAGAGGCGCTTCGGCTGATACAAATATTAGTAAGAATGTAACGTTCCGGCGTGCATCACGGTTTCATTCAGGACCGGGACCCGGTCCCGTCGCCGTGCTTGTCAGCTAGCTATCTCTGCATTTTTTAATCCTTGCCCTCTTGCAGGCGTATCCTAATGTAAGTTACCTGAGTGTGGTTTTTAATAGATCAGAATCTTGGCTTTACCTATGCGTAGAAGAGTCGATAAGGAAGACGTAGCTGTAGGACCACAGCTAGTGAGCTCCACGTCACCATACTTCCACGAGCTTGCAAGTCTAGCATGGAGACGTGCACGTGAGCTTGCAAATAGAATAAGTGGAAACGTGGAGCCTCTCAAACCTGAGCACTTGTATGGAGATGAGGCACAGAACGTTGGCTACATGCTTAAGGTAGGTGAGATATATCCAGGCAATGTTCTTCCTGAAAGGTCATATCTCGTGATCTATGGAATATTTAACACAGACGAGACGCTGGACTATGTCCAGATCAGTGATGGATACAGAACCTACGACTGGTATGTGCTACCTGTACTTTACTACACTGAGAGAATGGCGGCTTGGGGCGAGGGACCACTCGTGATTAGTGCACCCAGCGCAAAGATATACGTACACTCCCTAGACCCAAATAAGGACAGGGTATATGCATGGCTTCTAGGCTTTGTAATAAAGCCAAGACAGCAACCAGCAGCTGCAGGTGGAGGAGAAGGTAGAGGCAGGAGAAGACGTTAATAATAATCTTGAAGTTTCTCTACTCCTGCTTTCTCTTCAAGAGTTGCTCCACTCGATCTTTAACTCTCTCATACTTCTTACCTATGACCATTATTTTTATACAGCTGAGCTCTGCTTTGAAATCTTCAAGGTTCACAATATGTTGCTTCAAAATTACGACACCTGAAAATACTCTAACGAAGAAGAGTGGAGATATTATCCTAATGTGCTTCTGTGGAAACTCGTAGTTCACAGTTAGCTGAAGTTCCTCACTTCCATCAGACTCGCCCAGGTATATGACCTCGTTTACCTGGAGCGTGCTATCAGATACCTTTGAGTATCCTGCAACTACCACAGGTGGAGGCTTCGGCTCTTCAACGTAGTCTAGTTTGATGGAAACATCATGACGTGCGTACCTCTGGACAATGTCAACAACGTAGTTCTCTATCATGTCGATAGTCCATGTTACCTGTTTTATCAGAACCGAGGGAGGAATTATTCCGAGTCCACTCACAAGTACCTGACGTTATGAGGTTATTAATATTGATCCTAGCTCTCCGTGGTGTACATGTCTGAGGATAACGTATTAAAGTTGTGTAGCGCCAAGCTGTGAGACATGTCGACAATTGTTGAGAAAATATTGTCAGAAAAATGCGGCAGAAAAGTAACGCCAGGAGAAATTGTTGAAGCCAATGTTGATCTAGTGATGTTCCATGACCTGACAGGCTTCCACGTCATTGAGGTAATGGAGAAAGTTGGCAAGGTGCAGGTCTTCGATCCCGACAAGCTTGTAATAGTCTTTGATCACTTTGTTCCACCTCCAGATGCAAGGTCTGCCACTATACAGAAGAAGATACGTGAATTTGTTAAGAAGTTCAATATAAAGAAGTTCCACGATGTGTGTGATGGAATATGTCATGTCATTCTGATAGAGCGAGGCTACATTAGGCCTGGAATGTTTGTCGTAGGTGCAGACAGTCACACAACGACAGGTGGCGCAGTGGGCGCATACTCGACAGGTATGGGCGCCAGTGACGTTGCTGCAGCTGTCCTGACAGGGAAGATATGGATCATGGTTCCTGAAACAATAAAGATAGTCCTTGAAGGACAGCCGCCTCCCGGCGTGATGGCTAAGGACATAATTCTTCACATAATTGGTACACACGGCTCAGATGCAGCAAACTTCAAGGCCGTAGAGTATCACGGCTCTACCCTGAAGTACCTGAACATCGATGAGAGAATGACATTAGCGAACATGAGCGTTGAGATGGGTGCTGAGACGGGGATCGTTGTACCTGATGAGGTAACGTTAGAGTACTACAAGAATCTTGGAATCGAGGTTAAGCCAGTGCTACCTGACGCGAATGCGGAATACTGTGATGTATGGCATGTCGATGTATCAAAACTTGAGCCGCAGATAGCTGTTCCACACAATATTGACAATGTGAAACCTGTCTCAGAAGTTGAGGGTACAGAAGTCGATGAGGTGTTCATTGGATCATGCACAAATGGTAAGCTTACTGACCTCATGATTGCGGCAAAGATAATGAAAGGTAAGAAGATCAAAGTCAGCAGATGCGTCGTAATTGCTGCAAGCAGAAGAATATTCCTCAAAGCACTTGAGATGGGCATAATCCAGACCCTCGTAGAGGCCGGATGCGTCGTAACTTACGGAACCTGCGGACCCTGCCTTGGCGGTCACTTTGGCCTAATTGGAGATGGAGAAGTAGCTGTATCAACAGGAAGCAGAAACTTTAAGGGAAGAATGGGAAGTCCTGAAGGAAAGGTGTACGTGGCTAGCCCAGCAACTGCTGCAGCAACGGCAGTTGAGGGCAAGATTACTGACCCAAGAAAGTACCTACAGTAAACTCGTCGACTATCTCAGATTTTCACTCCACGTCTTTGAGCAAGTTCCTTCAGTACACTTATCTCCTCAAGTTTCTTACGTGGTAGGAGATCCCACAGGATACCTCTTGGCTTAGTGTAGACCTTCTCAACCTCTATCACACGTGTAGGCGTGACTATTAGATCAACAGGAAGGTCCCAGGGATCTACAGGAAAATCTTCATCGAGCACCTGAACATCGTGAACCGTGGTCACGACAGGTGTCGACTCATTGACTTTTCCACACTCTGCAAGAATCCCCCATTCAAGCTCTGCGTAGCCCTCGCCCTTTCCTAGTCTTGCACCCTTACGATTAACTGCGACTGATCCAATAACCACAAGATCGACCTTCGGTAGATCCCAAGGCTTCACCACAGTCCCCCACCTGTAGGCTCCTGAAATAGTAGAGGCCTCACGATATGCATATGGCGGAATCTTACGCGGATCCAGTAGCAGAAAGCCATGTCTTATGCGTGGTGTAGGCATTATCAGGATCTTGCCCTCACGTAGACATATCTCACGTATCTTCCTCTGTGGACTATCAGGGTTCACCTTCACAACTTTTGCCCTTTTGAAAATCTCGAGCTGTGCAAGTATCTCGCAAGCCCTGTCTGCACCCTTGAAGTTCGGTATTCTACCATGTACCGGTCTTGGAAAATCTGCAATATCTAGCCTCTCGAGAAGATCCCAGATCCTCTGACGAATCTCCTGTTTCTTACTGCTCATCGTCTTCACAAGGTACACTTCTTTAATATTCGTATTCACGCTCTCCCATGCTCAAGAGACTGCTAGGAATAGAGGGCAACGTCCTACTCATTGGAGCTGGAGGAGGTGGAGATATTGCAGGTGCAATGCATACAGGATTCCTACTTGAGTACGACAACATCAAGTACATTCTATGTGCACTTGTCTGGGAAAGACTAAGCATAGACCCCAATCCAGGTCCTGTACCTCTTAACGCATTTCATAACTGTAGAAGAATCTCGAGCCTTCTCATAGAAGTCAATGAGAACACCTACGTTAAGAGAGGCGAGTCCCTGTTCACGCCTCAGATCGTCAATGTGCTGCGTGCCCTCAGGGAGCTTAAGGTAGATACTAGGGGGATAGTGTTCGACCCCTATGCCCCCCTTGGCGATGTTGCAAAGGAGCTTGAAAGATTTTGCAAAGAGAACAATATTGATACTGTAATAATAGTTGACTCAGGTGGAGACATACTGACAAATGGCACAGAAGAGACTGTTCTAAGCCCATTAGCAGACACGTTCACACTATGCCTAGGTCGGGAACTTGCAAATGCTGGGCTGAAGGTTGTGGTAGGCGTGTACGGTCCAGGGTGCGATGGAGAGATTCCTCGAGATGAGCTAATTCACAGATTTTCTGTACTTGCAGCATCGCGGCACTTCCTGACTTTCATAGGGATGACACCTGACATCGCTGATAAGATGGAGCATGTGCTAAGGCATGTACATACAGAGGCAAGTAGGCTACCTCTGAGAGCTTATCGTGGCGAGGAGGGTGTAGTTAAGATCAGGCGAGGTGAAAGGAGCGTGAAGCTTGACATACTCTGTGCAGGAACGTACTACATAACTATCGAAGGAGCCTGTCAGATAAATACACTGACAAGGTACATAGATCGGTCACATACAATAGTCCTGGCACGACAAGCACTGAACAGCCATGGAGTAGTTACAGAGCTCGATATTGAAGAGGCCATTGTTAAGGAAGGTCTCTTAGGAAAACTCGATGCTGAGACATTTATCAGCCTTGTAGAAAGACTAAGAAAGAAAATTCGAAAAATCTACTCGTAGTCTTCCCTTCCTCTGGACTTTATGTACGACACTATTGCAATTATACAGAGCACTATGAATATCACATAGGCAATCACCATTAGCCAATACAGTATACCAGGAATGTGAATGCCCCTACCCCACGCTATTGGTGGAAATGGAAAAATCCACACGATACCGCCAGCAACAACATGTGAAGACGGTGTGAACATCAGGAGTGCAAGCGGTGCAAGAATGAATAGTATTATTCCAAGAAATATGAGAACCCAACCAACAAGCCACAGCCTATCCATTGTACATTACCTAGCTACACCACATGTTATAAACATTTAAATGTGGAGACCCATCATCCAGGTAAACACGATTGCTAAAAATGCTAAAAACACTACAATACACAGAACAAGGAACATTATTGCCAATTTGTAGCCACGTACGATGACAGGAACCGGACCAAGGAATATGACTCCCTCCACCTGTCTCTCACGCCTTCTCCTTCGCTTATCAAGTTCCTGCACTTCTTCCTGTGTCTGTGAGTGTTCTAACTGTTCAGACAGCTCCTCAGACTCCTTGTAAGACTTCGCAATTGACGATATTACAAGGACTAGGAAACCAAGTAACGTAAGCGCAATACCACAGAATATCAGTAACAGCATAAGCTGAAACGGAGTCATCAAAACAGTGTGAAGAACTTACTAACTTAAACATTTGGCAATCAATGCAGCGGGTTCTCTGAACATAAACATTCTCGACTAGGGGAAGAGAATGAGAAATTGAATGGATAGAAAAAGAGATGGAGAGATTAAGAGATTCTAAAAGGTAGAGAACAAGAATTAAAAGAAAAGAAAGAGGAGAATTTAAAGGAAGAGAGAAAGGAAGTTTGAATAAATTGGAGAGATTAGAGAGTTTTCGGGAAATTATGTGCTTATTATCTTGATGGTGGTGCTCCTAGTATTGATACAAGCCTCTTTCTTCTCCAGTTCTGGTACTCTATCAGGCCTATCACTATGATTATTATCACGATGAATATCACCACGATCATTGTCACCAGCTGCTGCCATGTGATGAAGCCGATGCCTGGCACGTACCATCCAGTTATTGGCACTGTCAGCTGCACTGACACTACTTTGCCGACATTGCTCTTTGTTATTGTTACCATTACTGGCTTAGCCTTCACACCTGCTGCCATTGCTGTCACGTTACACGTTATCGTTGCCTTGCCTGCGGCTACATCATATGGCACTGGTAGTGCTACATCGACTGATCCTAGTCCTGTTGTCTCGTATATCACCTTACCTGCGTATGTGCATGTTAGTGCTACTGTTGCCTTGTTGCCTAGTGGTACCTTGTTTGCGCTGTATGCTGTTGCCTTAATCTCGACGGCTGGTACTGTTATTGTCAGTGTTGCCGATGTCACATTTGTTATTGCTATCTTGTATGTTGCGGAGTATCCTAGTGGTATTCCGTTCATTCTCACTGCCTCTAGCTTCAGTGTCACCACGCCCTTGACTGGTATGTAGATTGGCCCTACCTGTGCCTCACCGCTTGTGTCTGTGATTGCTGTCCATGGGCCTAGTGTGACTGTCACTACCTTGGATGTCAGTGGTATTATTACGCCACTTATGTTCTCGTACTCGAATGCTGGCACCATTGCTGTTGCCTTAATCTCAACGTTTCCAAGTGATCTTGTTACACCTCCTGGTAGCTGCAGCTGCACCATTACTGGTACTACTGTTCTTACAGCACCAACGCTCACTGGCAGCACCTGTACAGGCGCTGTTGAGCCTCTCTGTAGTGTTCTTACTAGTGATGCTGCCCATATTAGGTATGTCTTGCCGTTCTGCTTCACTGGCAGGTACACATCGATCTCGTACACTCCAGCAGGTACCTGGCTTAGCTTTCCTGCAAATGCTGATCTTACATCCTTCACCTCTACTGAACCTTCACTGCTTGTTATACCGCTTGCATAGAACAGCTCGCCACCTGTTGCTGCATCCTTCACTATGACTACTGCACCAGGCAGTGGCTGTCCTGTGCTTGTCGTTACCTTGACAATCATCTTGTAGACCCATGTTCTCACTGTGCTTGACTGCAGTGCGTTTCCTAGCTTGTTGACATCTTCAGGTACAGCACTGTCGTAGATTATTATGAATGGTGCTGTTGGTGCGGCTGCTGCGAACTCTGCCTTTGGATCTGTTGTTGGCTTGCAGTACTTTCTCAGGAACAGTATGTAGCTGTTGTACCAGAATATGACTACTCTCTTACCTGCTGGCAGTGGCTCGACTAGTCTGCCGTTCTTACCTACGAAGCTTATTGCAATTGGGTGGCATAGGTCGCTTGTCTCGTTTGCATACACTGCAACTGTCACGTTTGCTAGTGGATTGCCGTTCCAGTCTAGTACTCTCTCTAGTGGTAGCTTCATGCTGCTGTTACCTATGTCGACCTCGGCTGCATAGTGTACCGATGTCTCTGGATGTAGTTCTAGATTCACCGAGTCTAGTCCTGCCTTTGCTAGGTCTAGCGTTACTGCTGGCTCTGTCACATTGGCGAATGCATATGTTATCTTATCTGCTACTGTGAACGATCTGTACATTGGCTCCTCATACGTTACTAGCTCGATTGGCTTCGCTGTCATTGGCTTCAGCGCTGCTGTGTAGAACGTGTACTCTGGTGGCCAGTACTTGAACTTCAGCTTCAGCTCTGGCTCATACACCTTGACGAACTCCTTCTCTGCATCTGCCTGTGTTATCATGCTGCACCAGCCGTATACCTTGCTCTTCTCGCTGTAGTACAGTGATGCGTTCATCAGCAGTGTTGGTGGCACCATGTATCCGATCTTTGTTGTTGCAGTTGTCTTGTTGTATACTACTACTGGCACTAGTGATAGCTTGCTGCCGTTTACCTCAGCCTTCAGGACTACTATGTTGAATGGATAGTCATTGGTTATGTTCAGCGTTGTTAGCACTACTGTCCTCAGTGTTACTGTGCTTGGCATGTCTGTTACATTAATTAGCTCGACTGGTGTAGCTGCGTCAATTGCATATAGTAGTGGTGTTGTTGCTCCTGTTGCTGCACCAACTCCTGCAACTGGCTTTGCGAATGTTAGCTTCTTCTCGAATAGTGTGTAGTTCACTGCCTTTGCCTTGTACTTGAGCACGATGTAGTTCAGCAGTACGTAGCTGTATGCTACCAGTCTTGGATACAGTGTGTTTGGTGCCATGCCTCTGTACTCCACGACTCCAGCTGTTACACCAGGTGCAACCATCCAGTTCCTTGAGTCAGTGCTGCCAGCGGCTATGATGTAGATCCTTGCAATTCTTGCACCGTATGCTGCAGTATCTACAGTCCACTCAGGCAGTGGTATCGTTACCTTGCCTGCTGGTGCTGGTGCTAGGATCAGCTCTGGGCTGCCGAAGTAGTTCTTCCACTCCTCTGTTGCATATGGCAGTACAAGTGTTGTCTTGTGTACTGTGTCGTTCTCGTCTGTGTAGACTGGCACTGTCACCTTCTTCACGTATAGTCCGCAGCCTGTCGTTAGCTCAGCCGTTACACGTAGTGTACCGTCAATTGAGCTTACGTTCAGCTTAATTATCAGCTTGATCTTTGTTACATTTCTTGGAACCTTCTCAAGCAGTACCTTGCGCAGCGGTACGATTAGTGTCACTACTCTGTGAACAGCCTTCTCTGCTACTCCTGTTATATTCTTAAGCAGTACAACTACACCCTCTGTCGAGCCGCTTGATGTTGTGTATTCTGCAGTTACGTTGAGCACTACGTTCTTTATCGACTCTAGCTCTGTACCATTTAGCACTAGCTTTAGCTCTGTTGCATTGTATGGCGTCACCGATGTCCATGTTGCAATGGTTGTTGTGCCAGACTCTGTTACTGTTACAAATGTTGGTCCTGCAAGCGTCTTCTCGAATGTTAGTAGACTGTATAGTGTCATCAGCGTTGTGACTGTCTTTGCCGTTGGTTCATAGGTGTACTCTGTGCCTGTTACTGGCCATACGGCCTTTGCAATGTAGTACTCGAGACTTGGTGGTGTGACGTTAGCTAGTGTCTCGTTCACTAGTGCGTATGTCTTGACCTTCAGTGTTGGCTCAGTTGAGTTTGCAACTACTGCAGACATCAGCGGTAGCATGTACACAACTATGCCCTTGACATCTGCTGTTGACTTGCCTGTTGTCACTGTTATACTTACTGTCGACTTGCTTACTGTGAACAATCTCTCAACGTATGTCAGTGTTATCGGTGTTGCTCTTAGCACTACTGGTGTTGTTGTGTTGAATGGCTCTACTATTGGCAGTCTTAGTGATGCTACATATGCTGGCGATAGTGCTACATAGTATGTGCGTATTAGTGCATCAGGTAGCACCAGTCCAATGTATACGTTCTTGTATACTGTGCTCAGGTCCTTTGTCTTTACTACGAATGTCACAGGTTTCACCGATGCAACTATCACGATGCTGCCTGGCTCGACCTTCACAGCTGTGCCGTTTGGCAGGTATACTGTCATTGTCGTCTCGTTGACCATTGTGCCGTTTGGCAGCACTAGTACTATCGTGTTGTTTGGTGGCACCATTATCATGTTGTTGAACACCTCATAGCCTAGGTAGTACACCTTGACGTGTAGTCTCTGTCCTGGCAGGAACAGTCTTGTGATGCCCATGTACTTGCCCAGCAGTATTGGCAGTGTGAATATTGCATATGGCTCAGCTGTTGCGTACAGCGCCATTAGCTTGTACATGTCGTAGTATGTCTTGTTCACGATGTAGTCTGTGTACCATCTGATCCATGTTGTTGCTGGTGTCTGTAACTCGTACTTCTCAGCCTCTGATAGCGCATCTTCTGCAAGCTTCTTGTACTTGGCTGCCTCCTTCTCGAATATTGGCTTCATCCATGCCATGGCGATTATTCTGAAGTCGCTCACGTTATAGTAGCGTCCTGATACTGCTACTCTGCTTGCGTGCTTGTAGACGTCGCCGACTACTACTAGTGTCGTGTTGTAGTAGATTGCTGGACAGTAGCCTGGGTATGAACATGGGTACACTGGTATGCTTGTCAGTGTGATGTACTTCGTGCCGTTCTTGTACACTACATACACCTTGAGTGGTCTTACCTCTGTTGTTATTGTTACAACAGCATTTGGTGTTGTTGGTACCAGCTTTGCCTTGTAGACTACTAGTCCAGCATCGTATGGTCCGCGTGTACCTAGCGTGTACACGTTCTCTGTCTTCTTGTAGCCTAGCCAGTGTGCATACTCTGCATAGTTGTTACCGTACTTTGCTAGTGTCCTGTTGGTGTTTGGACTGTCGTTGAACCATGCTCTGTCCTCACTTGGTACAATTGTTCTTACTGTGATTTCAACAGGCTGCTTGTATGGCAGTAGTCCTATGTATGCTAGACCGCTGCTGTTCGTTATTGCTTCCCATAGCTTCTTGTGTGTGTAGATGCTGCGTACTACTACGACAAATCCTGGTAATCCTGTCTTGGCCTCATCTGGCACAACCTTCACATACTCTGATATCAGTGGGAATGTTACGTAGACCGTCTTCACTGGTAGCAGCTTACTGACATTCAGCATCAGTGGCTTCATTGTTGTCTTGTTGATTGCGTACAGCTTGTAGCCTTCGTAGTCAAGCTCGAATGTGTATGTCACCTTGCTTGCCTCTACCTTTGGCCAGCCGCTTGCGTTGAGCACTACTGGGAGTACAATGTCGATCTGTCCGACGCTTCTTGCACTTATGACGCCTACTGTTATCTTCTTGCCACCATAGATCTCAATTATTCTCACCTGTGCACTTACACCTGTTGGTAGCTCACTACTAATCAGCTTGCCGCCCATTGTCTGGAAGTATA
>CAYPXK010000005.1:0-16925 GCA_964414695.1 uncultured Thermoproteaceae archaeon
AAATACTTTCGAACAATAGCCTCATTCTGTGAGGCATCTTTACCAGCTATAACAAGGTGACCTCCTGACGTTATGAACCACTTGTACCTTTCAAACCACTCATATACACCATACTCAATCTCAATAATTGACTTTCTGAACTCCTCAATTAGGCTAGACTTCTTACTCTCTAACTCAGCCTCCTTACTCCTAAGCTCTTGAAGTACCTTCTCAGCATGCTCAGCCTTCTTCTTAAGTTCTTTTGCTCTCTCAAAAAGATCACTAATCACTTGTCCAATACTTCCACGAAGAGGAACTGCAACAGTCACACCATGGTCAACAATTTCAATAGTCACAGTCTTTGTCTTAGGATCATAATTAACTACTCTAAGACCCTCAACTTGAACATCCTTAACAACATTACTAAAATCTTCCCTATGTTCCTGCCATAGTCTATTTAATAGTGATAGAAGCTCCTCAAACTGATACTTATACTGAAGTACAAGATTTGCCTTATTGTAAAGCTCGTCAGCCTTCGTCCTATACTCCTCAAGAAGCTTCTCTGTCTGCTCTATGCTCTTCCTAAGCTTCGCTAACTCAGCCTCAATTTCACGTACCTTAGATTTCTCAACCTCCTCTATCTCAATTCTTCTAAAATACTCATCTACAGCTTCATTAAATGTTCTATATACTATCTTATCGAACCTATCTTCATAAATCTTGAATGGTATCGGCGTTACAGTAATGTAGCTACCATCTTTAACATATATTCTAGGTTCAATATTTCCTTCAAGTACTCTCCTAATTATTTCTCTAATGCGTTCAAGTATTCTTAATGCTGTTTCTCTATCAACACTTTCTTCACAATTTATACCTTCTTCAAAACAAGCCTCCTGCACAAGCTCAACACCTACACCTAGCACACGTGCAGCTGTGCGTAGGAACTTCTGTCCTGAAATCTGTGCTAGAAACGCTTCAGGACTACAGTCTAGAACGTCCAGGAATGTGCGTGGAGGAGGTACATAGTTAAGCCCAATGCCTATTTTTCGATCCTTTCCCTCGTAAGGATGTAGACACCATCTTACCTTATCGTTAGAATCTACTAGAACTATGTTCATAGGTTCAATGAGCTCGAATATTAATTTCAAATCATTTGATAAACACATACAGACGATCCTGTCAATCCTAGGATTGTATACATCTACAATACGTACTCTCTCTATCAAATTCTTCAAAATTGGGTCACGCTTCTTCTCTTCCTCACTTACGTACTTTGTTAAACCAATCCTATGGCGTGTAGCTATTAGAAACAGCTTCTCGCTCCCCTTCCTTATCCTTATGAGCAGACCATCCTCCTGTCTGTATACCTTGTCTATGAATGTTCCACATAGCAGAGTCTTAAGTTCCCTAGTAATTGCAAGAACATCCAGCAGTGTTAGACTCTTCTTAGGTTTCACACTCATTGTACTGACCATAGAGCTCGGCTCAAGAATTTACATAAAGATGTTTGACAAGGGGGACCTGACAGGCCTAGTCATTCTGGGGCTTGCGCCCCAGTCCTAGGCCGTTAACTTTCTCGTTAACAACTTCTTTAAAATGGCTACTCTATGTCTCTGTTAATGAACTTTGACGAGGCTCTAAACCTTGTGCAGAAGTACGTCAAGAATGACCGTCTCATTAAGCACATGTTGGCCGTCTCTGCAATAATGGGCGCCCTAGCTAGAAGACTTGGAGAGAACGAAGAGCTTTGGAGACTCGTTGGTCTTGTTCACGATATTGACTATGAGATAACGCAATCGCAGCCGGAGAAACATGGCATTGTTGCGGCAGAGGAGATCCTGAAGGATAAGCTGCCGCCAGAGGCGTTGAGTGCAATTAAGGCACATAACGACCTTACAGGACACAGAGATGAGTCTAAGCTAGCTATTGCACTTAAGGCTGCCGATGCCGTGTCAGGACTCATAGTTGCTACAGCACTCGTCATGCCTAACAAGAAGCTCAGCGAGGTGAAGGTGGAGACCCTGAAAAAGAAGTTTAAGCAGAAAGACTTTGCACGTGGAGTGAACAGGAACAACATCCTGCTATGTGAGAAGCTTGGACTGAGTCTCGACGAGTTTCTTGAGCTGAGTCTACGTGCACTTCAGGAGATTGCCGATAAGCTGGGTCTCTAGTTTACAGTTACTTAACACTAGTTTAAATAATAGCAGTAGTTACACAGAGTGTTGATAATTAAAAACGAAGATCGTGCAGACACCACAAGATGCCACGAACAAAGCTAGTAGCTGGCAAGATTCCACCACATGGAGGCAAGCTCGTTGAGCGCGTTGTAAAGTTCAGAGAGAGAGCAGAGAGAATGATACAGGGACTGCCAGCATATGAGCTTAAGCCACAGATCTACCAGAAGACAGGAGCACCAATAAGACACGTCGCACATGAGATCGTCAGCATCTGCTACGGATTCTTCAGCCCACTTGAGGGATTCATGACAAGAGAGGAGCTTGAGAGCGTCCTGAAGGAGAGGAGACTCCCAGATGGATGGCTATGGCCGATGCCAATACTCTTCGACATACCTGAGGAGGACCTCAAGAAGCTTGGAATCAAGGAGGGTGACCAGCTCCTCCTGATGGTTCACGGCAAGCCATTTGCAGTCCTAGACGTTGACGAGATATACAAGTACGATCCAAAGGAGATTGCAACAAAGACATTCGGCACAAAGCAGGCAGCACCTGACGTAGTTCAGATGGACTTCGACGAGAAGCACCCAGGATGGCTACAGTACGCAACGATGACGGGAGTCTTCATTGGAGGAAAGGTAACAATCGTAAATGAGCCGGTGTTCGAGGAGCCATACTCAAGATTCTGGTTCCCACCAAGGAAGTGCCGTGAGGAGATCATCAAGAGAGGTTGGAGACAGGTAATTGCACACCAGACGAGAAACGTACCACACGTAGGACACGAGCACCTGATGAAGTTCGCAATGCTGAACGGCGACATCGAGCCATGTGACGCAGTTCTAGTAAACGCAATCATTGGAGTCAAGAGAATTGGAGACTTTGTAGATGAGGCAATCCTGGAGGGTCACGAGATGGTCAACAAGGCAGGATACATCTCACCAGAGCACCACATGGTCACATTCACACTGTGGGACATGAAGTATGGTCACCCAGTTGAGGCAGTACTGCACGCAATCATCAGACAGAACATGGGCTGTACACACCACATGTTTGGTAGAGACCACGCAGCTGTAGGAGACTACTATCACCCATATGCAGCACACAAGCTATGGAGAGAAGGCATACCTGGCCTAGGATTCCCAGAGCCACCACATGAGACAGACAAGGGAGTCCTGATACAGCCAGTACTGATGAAGGAGATCCTGTACTGTAAGAAGTGTGGAGAGCTAGTCTACACAGGATGTTGGTGCAACCACAAGAGCGAGTGGTCAAAGTTCAGCGGCAGCTTCATCAGAAGCCTAATCATTGAGGGCGTTGAGCCACCACCACTGATCATGAGACCAGAAGTATTCCAGGTAGTAATGAAGTGGTGGGAGAAGCTAGGAACACCATTTGTAAACAAGACGTATCTGAGCACCAGAAGACTACCCCCATTCGACTTAAAACCAATGGAGTACTCACCAAAGAAGTAATAGGGGGAGGGGACCATGTCCGCACCCCAGACATACAAGATCGAGCTCCCACTAGACAGAAAGAGAATGGAGAGAATTGAGAAGGAGGCACCAGAGCTGAAGCAGTACATCAAGGAAACATTCGGCGGTCTGCTGAAGCTGCTGGAGGTTGAGGTAACTGCAGAGCAGTGGAAGAGGATACAGGAGGACTTTCCAGTAGCTAGAACAACACCACACGGAACAATTGAGCAGTTACCAAAGGCATTCAAGGATGCGCTATTTGATGCTGTTGTTAGGCTGAAGAGACTTGACCCATCGGTGATTGATGAGGTATACAAGAACATTGAGGAGATAAAGAAGAAGGCATACGAGGAACCACTATTCAAGTAAGCGCATTACAGTTAAAAACAATATAAAACAAACTTAAATTTAGACACTTCCCGACTTTTCCTCTTTCAAATTTTTATCTTTCCTCTCATTTCTTGATCTTTGTTTCCTCTTGTTTTTCATTCTCTGTTATTCTACTGTTGCTTTACTAAACATGTAGGATGCGAACATTGTCATCGATAGTGCAAATGTTACCAATATTGTGAGGTCCAGTATTGGTGATATTGTTGATACTCCTGTTAGGGAATATCTTACTCCATCTACGGCGTATGTCAGTGGATTAGCGTATGATAGTATTCTCATCCAGCTTGGCATTATGTTCAGTGGGTAGAGTGTGTTACACAGGAACATCAGTGGCAGCATTATGAAGCTTGTAATTGCGTGAAATCCTTCAGGACTTGTTATTTTCATGGCTAGTGCAACTCCAAATGATGTGAATCCTATGCTCAACAACAGCAGGTACAGTAACGCAAGTGGTAGTCCAATCAGGTTAAGGTGTGGTGCAATTATTTTGCCAAGTAGTGCAATCATTAGTCCCTGAATCAGTGCAGCAATTGAGTCTCCTAGGACTCTTCCAAACATTATGCCGAACCTAGGTGCAGGTGCTACGAGTAGCTCCTTGAGAAAGCCGAACTGTCTATCCCACAGTACAGATATTCCTGATGTGAACGATGCTGTGAACACTGTCATAGCTACGACTCCTGGAACAAGGAATGACAGATAGTCTAGCCCACCTAGGAACTGTCTAACAAATGGAAAGTTAAGCATTCTGGCAAACGTCATCCCAAACAGGACTAGCCATATGACAGGAAGTGCAAGTGAGCTAGCAATCCTAGATTTTGCACGTATGAAACGCTTAAGCTGTCTATAAGCCATGACTAGGATAGTCTCAATCATCTCAACCCCCTGAGAAGTCTCCTTCTTATAATATCCATTGGAGACTCCTCTGTTTCACGAAGTTCCCTACCTGTCAAATGCAGAAACACCTCATTCAACGTGGGTCTCCTGTAACTTACCTCAAGTACAGAGATGCCCTCCTTCCTCAGTTCATCGATTAGGATAGGCATCGCTTTTGTAGCATCATTTACACCTATCTCTACCCTACCATCCTGAAGGGTCTTAACATACTTGACCTGTGGAATACTTTCAATAACCTTAATAGCCCTGTCAACGTTGTCTATCCTCACTATTATAACATCATTACCTACAAGACTCTTCAATTCTTCAGGACTTCCCTCAGCAATTATTTTACCATGGTCTATTATTGCTACACGATCACACAGCTGCTCAGCCTCATCAAGGTAGTGTGTTGTTAAGAATATTGTAACATTGTACTCCTTCCTCATCTTCCTGATGTAATCCCACACGTTGGCACGTGCATGAGGGTCAAGACCTAGCGTTGGCTCATCGAGGAACAGAACTTCAGGATGGTGAAGAAGTGCACGTGCAATCTCAAGTCTCCTCTTCATGCCTCCTGAGAAGCTCATCACAATCCTGTTAGCATGCTCCTTAAGTCCAACGAAGTCCAGCACTTGCCAAATTCTTCGCTTAAGCTCGTTCGACGGTATTCCATACACCTTACCGTGAATCCACAAGTTCTCATATGCTGTCAAGTTCAGGTCCAGGGTAATGTCCTGAAATACGACACCTATCCGCTTCCTAACCTCATTAGCCTGCTTAACAACGTCAAAACCTGCTACATACGCCTTACCTGACGTTGGCTTTATCACCGTAGTCAAGATATGTACAATAGTCGTCTTGCCAGCACCATTCGGTCCCAAGAGACCAAAGATCTCGCTTGACCTCACCTTAAGGTCAACACCTGCAACAGCTACTAAATCTCCATACCTCTTAACTAACTTCTCTGTAACTATACTGTAGCCAACCATTGTTACACCCCCTCAAGTATACTTCTAATTTTTGTACAGAACTCTCTTATTGCAACACTAACCTCTCGCAACTTATCTTCACTTAATTCAAGTATTCTCCTTATTAATAATCTTATAATTTCGCCAAGCTCCTGACCTCCAACCTCTTTAAACTTCTTTAAAGACTGTGCAAATCTTAAAGCTTCAACTACTTTCTGATTATTCTCTTTCAAAAACTGTCTGCCTTTATCGGTAAGTTCGTAGATTTTTGTTTTTCTACCACTGGTACTTTCCTGTGCTACACGTACAAGACCTGACATTAGTAATGAACGTAATAGTGGATATATTACGCCAGAGCTTGGTTTAAATCCCATAAGTTCTTCAAGCTTCTTCATTATTCCATAGCCGTGAAGTGGCTGTTCTTCCAATATTTTCAATATTAGAAGCTTTATGAAACCCTTGACCTCTGCCCATCCTCTAGGCTTTCTAGATATGTCGATTGACACATCTCGAGAAGCCTTGCAACAGTATAAAACCCTTCGGTCACAGAATGACACGTTTTAACAATCTCAAGACATAGAAACTTGACATGAGACCCGCAGTCCTGATAATAGACATGCTTCACGAGTTCGTAAGAGGCAGACTAAGAAGTCCACAGGCAGAGGCAATACTGCCAAACATTGTCAAAATAGTTGAGAAGGCACGAGAAAGAAAGATACCAATAATACACCTGACAGACGCACACCTGCCAACAGACATCGAAGTCAGAAAAATATGGGGACCACATGCAATGAAAGGAAGTCCAGAAGCAAAGATAGTACAGGAACTTGAGCCTAAGACAGAGAACGAGTACATAATAGAAAAGAGATGGTACAGCGGCTTCCAAGGAACAGGACTTGACGAACTACTACGCGACCTACAGGTAGATACACTCATCATAACAGGAATAGCAACAAACATATGCGTACTACACACAGTCGCAGACGCAACATACCACAGATACGAAGTCGTAGTCATCAAAGACGCAACAGCAGCAATACCAATAATAACACAAGACCCACAACAAGAACATGAGCTATTCCTAACATATATGGAAAAAGTATACAAAGCAAAAATACTGACAACAGAAGAGGTCCTAAAAACGTTAGAACAGAGCTAAGGCAGAGTTGCATGTTTATTCCTACAAAAATGTTTAAATTTGAAATGGTACAGTCTACTTAGGTGAAATGTCGACTCTAGAGCAAGTCATTACTAGTGCCATGAAGGTATGTCTAAAACTATTGCTGGAACCAGAACCATGTAACAAATTTATATCAAGGCACCAATTATCTAACATAGCAAATGTTTATGAAAGTTTAGAAAGAGAAAGTCCAGACGTAATTATTGGAATACTATCGGCATTTATCACAAGGCAAGTCGTAAGAGGTGAATTTAGTAAAGATGCAGCAAAGGAAATTATACAGACTTTATATAAATTAAAGGAGCTTGATATTGATAATTTCAAACGTAATGTACGTGAGTTCCTAAGTATTTTGTTATGGCTTTACGAGTCTTTAGAGAAATGTATAATAGAAAATAGAAGATTTAAAGAATGTATGGACAGATGTATAGGGGAAGAGAGGAAAGGAAAAGAGAGGAAGAGATTTCGTGAATGTGTACATCAGTGTCTAGCAGAGATTAATTTAGCTAAAAAGTTGTCGGAAGTTAGTAATATAGTAGAGTTTGTACAAATACTGTTAGACGAGTGTAAAAGTTATACATAGGCCTTTGTATGCACTGGTATTTCTCTTTCTGTTGTTTGTACTCCTTTTAGTACAAGTTCGAGGACTTTTGCGGCATTTCTTCTTGATAGGTATTTGTTGTTGTTACCGCAGTATGGTGAGTATATGCATTTTGGACAGCCGTCGAGGCATTTGCATCCTGTAACTATCTTGTAGGCTATCTCAAGGGTCTCTCTTAGTCTTCCAATCAGCTGTTTTGAGAGTCCTGATCCTCCGAGATGGCCATCGTAGATTATTATTTCTCCTGTTGGGTAGGATATTCCGCCAAGATCTGTCTGTCCTGCACCAATGCTGATCTGTGCTGCGAAAATTATTGCATGTTCTGTTGCGTGGTAGGCCTTTGCTCTTTCAAGATAGTCCAGTGGCTCTATCTTGCTGAACTTTACTTCAGGCATGTACAGTACTAGGCCTTTTGTTTTGAATTCGTATGATATTTCTTCTTCAAGAACTTCTTCACTAATTATCTTGCTTGAGTACATGTCTCTTATGACGTATCCCTGGACAACTTCTTTAATAGTCAATTCAACGTATTGGTAGGGTATGCCTAAAACTCTGCCACTTTCAATAACTCTCTCAATTTTTGGAACTGATGTATAGAGTGCAGTTGTCATATATGAAGTATCGTCAGGTAATCTCTCAACATATGCTTTTCTTATAGATAAGTCAAGTTTCTTCACTTTGTATATTTTTCCTCCATGTAAATATACTGCACCTGGAAATAGCTCACGAATAGCTATTGGAAGTTCTCTTTCTCCAATTTTCTTTTCTTGAGTACCTACTTTCATAACTATCTCAACTTTATCACCCATTCCACGTAGACTTCTCAATGTAGATACTATTTTCCTACCCTTCTCAGTTAATACAACATATTTGTCTCTAACAATTTTTACAAGTCCCTCCTCGACAAGTTTCATAACTATGTTATATTCAAAATCATTAAGCTCGGTCAGTTTAATGGGCGCATCTTCACACATTGCTAATAGGTGCATCTTCGCAAGTTCTTCATTTCTAGGATCTATGTAAAGTGGTTCAGGTTTTCTATTATAAAATTCTTCAGGATAGTTCTCAAAGTATGAGCTTATTGGATCTGTTCCAAGTATCTGAAACACGTACGAGACTTGGCCTCGTCTTCCAACTCTACCACTTCTCTGTAGGTACCTGATGTAGCTTGGTGGAACTGTTGCCATTATTGCAACATCTACTGTGCCAATATCGATACCTATCTCGAGTGTTGGTGTAGCTATCAGGAAGGATAACTTTCCTTCTCTGAACTTGTCCTCTATCTCTGCTCTCTCTTCAGGAGTAAGACCAGCCCTGTGAACAGCTACCTGTTGACCAAGACCATCCTTGTCAAGCAGTTTCTTTATCAGTTCAACAACCTTATGACTATCAGCAAAGACTATTCCACGTTTACCACGTTTAATACATAGCTTAACAAGCTCAGCAGCCTCCTTAATCTTAGTTCTATTAGTCTTAATCAGTACATGTCGAACAAGACCTCTCCTACCTGTCACTCCCTGGACAACCCTACATTCTGTGCCAAAGATCATTCGTCCAAACTCTTCAGGATTTCCAATCGTTGCAGTAGTTGCAATATATTGAACATCTTGACAGAATCTACGTAATCTCCTGAGAACATAATGTACATGTGTCCCAAATACGCCCTCATACATGTGAAAATCATCAAGTACAATATATCTAACTCTTGGAAGAACATTCGATTTAAATTTATCAACATAGAGAAGAGCATAATGTAACATGTCTGGATTTGTTATTAACACATGTGGAGGATCTGCATATATTTTCTTACGAACATCTATAGGAGTATCTCCATCATAAACCTCAACTCTCAGTTCAGCGTGATGTAGATAATCTCTAATTCTCAAATATTGATCTCTTGCAAGAGCCTTAGTTGGGTACATCACAATTGCAATACTTTCACCTTCCTTGTACATTTTGGATATTAATGGAAGAATAAATGCCTCTGTCTTTCCAGTACCTGTTCCAGATACTATGACAACGTTCTGTCCCTCCTTTATAAGTTTATATGATTCATACTGGTACTTCATAAGTTTTTGAATACCCTTACTTTTCAAGAATTCTATTAGTCCTCTAGGAAGGTCGAGAGTGTCGACACTTGGACCCCACTCTATCTCGACAGGCTTCTCCTCATGTATGTACAGTACTGTCCTCTTACTGTCCTTGACGAGGTCCTTGATCAGTGGATCCTGCTGGGCAATTTTCAGGACTTTGAGTACTCTCTCTGAGAAAAATGCCATGTTCTCACCTTACCTCAATTCTGAACTTTGCAGGATCGTAACTACTCAGGAACTCGTTACTAATAAACCGTAGTTCACGTGCAGTATATGAGAACATTCGTTCTGTAGGAGTCTTGAGTAGTTCTGTAAGTCTTTCACTACAGTATGGACATTTCTTAACATGTTCCTGAGATATGAAGTCGACCCTACAGGATGTACATCTTGCAACATGTACATCCTTCTCAAACCTGTCCACACTTATGAGAACGATATTTCCTAAGGTTGTTAATACAACACCATCTACAAGATCTTTAACTTCCTTCAAAAACTCGTGCGTAAATACAAGATGTGGACATGCTATGAATAGGTCAACAGATCCTAAATGTCTAAATACGTAGCTTCTAATGTTCAGTATTGTAGATATTTTCGGCTTTTCAAAAAATTCGACAATTACTCCATATACTTTACCCTGTGCATTTTTAATGTTTGCAAGATCGAGAAGTCTAACATATACATAATGTGGCTGAGATTCTTCATATATATTAACAATAGGTATTCCAAACAATTCCTTCTGCTCAACTTTTGGAACAGGAACTATGCCATCTACTCCTCCACATGCACACGCCTTAACAAGATCCTCATCTATTCTTCCAAGAGCACCTAACTTTACGAACACCCTCTTCTTACCAAGGACATGTTTACATAGGCCAACGCAGGTAGCTACTGATGTAAGTACCTCAACTTTGTGAATTGTCTCCATGAGCTTCAGCTCATCTTCCTGTTCTACAACAGCTACAGGTGTGCCAACTTTGACAGGTGCCGCATCGTGAACACACTTCACGAGCTTCGTCTCACGGTGCAGAATCCACATTCCTGAAATTGAGCACCATCCTGCTCTACTGTAAGTGACTGTTAGTAAAAGCATGCTGTTTCACTACCTTTGGATACACCATATTTAACCTAGAGCCCTAGTCATAACTAGCCTCAATGTCTCAGGAACATCATGTAAAGTGGAGGATAGTCCTACCTAAGGTTGCTGCTATTCCAGTGCTGTCAGTTCTAATAATGTTCCTGCTATGTCACGCCATTGTCATTCCATCAGAGTACTTCACAGAGGCCGTAGCTGCAGTACCTTCAACTCTTCCAGATATTGCACTGATAGTTGCTATACAGTTCATAATTGGCACAGTACTCTACACAGTGATAAAATATAGAAAACGTAGACTTGCTAAACTGAGCTTCTATCTAATAATAGTATCATACATTGCAGGATCTCTAATAATAGCATTCTACACACTGTACCTACTTATAAGCCCCTTCATACATTTTCACCTTCTACTACCTCTAATGCTACTCTTCTCTACAGTACTGTCAATAGTACTAATTTACTGGTTCGTAAGTGAGTGTCCAATAAAGAAGTACCTGTCTGCACTCTTGAGTAGTTTAGCTGCAGCACTGAACATAGTTCTATATTTACCTTCATCTTTTTCATTACTGCTAATAGCTGTGATGCCAATAGTTGATGTTCTCTTAGTCTATTTTGGCCCTCTTGGAAAATCTATTCAAGAAGTTAGGAAACGTGTTGAACAATTTCAAACATATGAAATACATGGACAGGAGCAGATCCAGGTAGGTCGTACACTTAATCCAATACTCAGAATGACTGTCAGGATGGATGGTATAATGCTTGGAATTGGAGACTTCCTACTTTACTCACTTGCAACAATGTGGAGCACAGCTGTACTCATCTCAAAGTTTGGACCAAGCCTCACCGTGCTGTTCCTCATGTACCTCATCTATCTGCCACTCTTCCTGTTGGCATTCTACATAAACATCAGGATCTGCCTAAAGAGATCCTACGGTCCCGCGGCTACGATACCACTCGTTGTGGCGCTCATATTCACACTAGCCTGTTATTACTTCCTCTCCCTCAAGTAATCTCTTGAGAACCTTCCTCCTCTCCTGAGATGTGGGGTATAGCTTCAGGATGTAGGTCCAAGGATTCTCATGTAGCTCCAGGACAAATTTCTTTCTTGTGCTCATCTTGTGCTTAGTGTCCTGTCTAGAGGTTAAAAGACAGGCAGTTAAAATAACTGAACACAGCCAATAAACCAAATACCTCTCTAATAAACACCGCAGATGTTAGTCATATAGCGTGAGACAGAGAGAACTTAAAATTCAATTAATAGCAAAGAGGTGTCCTCAATGTAATTCTCCGCTTGTCTTAATAGAAGATAGCACATACGTATGGATCGGATGTGAGAAATGTGGTGCATATGCAAGAATAGAAAAGAGAACAATAGCAAAAAAGATAGCAGGAAGAAACGTATTTCCCTGGAACGAGATCATTGAAGGACTTTACGAAGCTCTATATCAGATATATCAATAACAAGCTCAAGACCAAGCCTACGTGCAGCACATCCTGCACGTATAAGAAGAGAATTCACATACCTATACTCAACAGGTCTAACACACTTCCCAACTCTAACAAAATATCTAGAAGACACAACAACACCCCTGACATTGATATTATTCAGAATACTGTCAACATAATCAAAGTAATACACGTATAGAGGATAATCCTGAATAAACACATCAACGTGGTAAGACACAATACACACATCAAAAAACCTCTTTAGAAAACTCAAGTAGTCCAAACAATCTTTAATACATGAACTTTTTGTAGAGTATATGAATAACTCCTTAACACCTCTCTTAACTAACTCACGTAAAAAACATAACCTCCTGTAAAGAAGCTCAACTTCGTCAATTGTCACAATAGGGACAGCTCTATAACCTTCATCTAATATTTCCAAGAAGTACTTTATGTCTCTTTGAAACAGTGTATTTACATGTACTATATAGTCAAGATCTTTTCTCAGAGGTCTAACTGTTATGAATCTTATCTTCATTGTCTCTTAGCTGCTTTTAGAACTTCTTGCCATACATTGATGTATGTTTTTAGGGTATGTATAAACCTATCCGATAGACATATTGATTCTCCTCTCTGTTCTATAAGTCCAAGTTCTCTCATTTTCTTAATTATATACTCAACATCTTCTATTCTTGCATATATTTTCTTTGATATTTCTACAGTATCAAAATTTGTGCAGCCTCCATTCTCACATAGAAGTTCTATTAGTCTCAGTGCCGGTTCTACTAATCTTTTCGTTGATGTGTAGAATATTCTATTCATTAGCTCCTTAATGTTCTTCACAGGATGTACTCTAATTACCTGTCTCTCTTTTGGCATAGTAGATTCACTATTTCAGGTCTTGGCAAGATGAGACTATTTCCCTCCTCGTCACGTATCTCAATGAACATGTGCTTTAGATAGGCTAGAGCTGTCACACATGCAAGAACTGCATCTACCTCATGTCTATTTCCTGGTCTGACACTTAGAATCTTCAGAAGTTCGTCGACTTTAGTTAATTTCATCGATTTTAATGAAGATCTTGGATGTATCTCTATTACATTAATATTAAGTTTTTCAACAATTTCTTTTATACATATTCCTGTCTCTGTTAGTCTTCTCATTCCTCCAAGAAGCGGTGGTATGAGTCTATAACCTGCCTGTCTACAGATCTTCTCTAGCGGTCTTTCAATTCCTCTGCGTGGCAGACTGAGTGGTGCATCTATCGCCACGATGCGTAGTCTATCTCTGAGGTATGTGCATGTTGATAGTACATGTACAGGAAATGTCGTGAATATCCATGTTCGAAGACATCTGACACACATTATTGCAATACCTGTTGTACGTCTCTCAGGATGGCCTAGATCGACGCCCATACACAGCTCAGGGTGCGATGCAGCCTCCGTCAGTGCCTGTACGAGTTTTCTCATGTTGATCATTGTGGAAGAGATATATTCTCACGCACGTGCAATGTCTTGGAGAGAGAACTTGACTAGTAGAGGCGTGAAATTTGAGGATTTTGTAGCTGAGCTACTTAGTAAACTTGGCTTTAACATTGTTGGAAAGAGAGTCCGCGTAATGATTGATGGAAATGAGGTTGGTGAAGTTGACATACTTGCAGAAGATGCTGCAGGTAATAAATATGCTGTGGAGGTCAAGTCAGGAAAAGTCGACGTCACAGGCATAAGACAGGCATACGTCAACGCCAAGGTACTTGGTGCACGTCCACTCGTTGTTGCACGTGGCTTCTCAAACTCGTCAGCTGAGGTACTTGCAAAGGAGCTTGGTGTAGAGACAATAATACTTGACGATAATGTGCTTGTCAGAACAGATGAGCTCATGACGCTTATCGAGCTTACTCTGTACAAGTTCTTTGATGAGGTACTGACGAGCCTTGAGACAATGATGAACCTGCTCAAGGATGAGAAGCTCGTTGATGCTATCCTGAAGTGTGATGACTGGGGATGCGTATGTAGTGAGCTTGGTCTTGATGGTGGTTCCTGTGGTAAACTTATCCAGAAGCTACGTTCAGAATCTAAATCACAGGTATTTCTAAGCTTCGTGAAGACTAAGACTCTTGTCAGGCTTGTGCGTCTGCTATGTAGAGTATTTAGTAACGTAAATGCTTCACATATCGATGGTATCAAGGAGAGAGCTCAATCTTCAGGAACTGAAACATAAAATCAAGCCTAAGGTACAGCCACTGATCTGGGACACAGAGAAGAAGATCCTGAAGGTTCTCGATCAGAGGAAGCTTCCACACATTGTCGAGTATTATGAGGCTAAGGATGAGCAGGACGTGTACATGTGTATAAGAGAGATGTATGTACGTGGTGCACCTGCAATTGGCATATGTGCTGCATATGGCATGGCAATGGCATGCATCAGGAGAGCAGACAAGGTTACGAAACTTGAAGAGATGTTGAAAGAGCTTGAGAAGGTTGCTCAGTACCTTGTCACTGCTAGGCCAACGGCAGTGAACTTGGAGTGGGCTGTGAAGCGAATGTACTCTACTGCAAAGAGGCTCGTAGAGACTGGCGAGGTCAGGTCTGTTAAGGAGCTTGCTGAGAGACTTGAGGAGGAGGCTGTTAAGATTCAGGAAGAGGAGTTTGAGATAGAGCTCAAGATAGCTATTCACGGTCTTGAGAAACTTGAGAACTGTACAGCAGTGATGACGCAGTGTAATGCAGGCGGACTTGCAGGTGCTGGACTTGGTACAGCACTTGCACCGATCAAGCTTGCCAAGTACCTTGGAATGGACATAAAGGTCTACGTACCAGAGACAAGACCATGGCTACAGGGAGCAAGACTGACAGTATATGAGCTACATGTAGAGGGAATACCATACGTCCTGATAGCTGACACAGCAGTAGGCTACGTCATGTATAGACACATGATTGATGCAGTAATAGTTGGAGCAGACAGAATACTCAAGGACTGACATGTCATAAACAAGATAGGAACATTTAAACAGGCAGTAATAGCACACGAACTAGGCATACCATTCTATGTAGCAGCACCAAAATCAACATTCGACCTAGAAAGAACAATAGACCAAGTAACAATAGAAGAAAGACACCCAGACGAAGTCAGAAAAATTAAAGACGTCCTAATAACACTACCAGACGCACCCGTATACAACCCAGTCTTCGACATAACACCACCCAAATACGTAACAGCAATAATAACAGAATATGGAATAATATATCCACCATATGACAAAAACATACCAAAAAACTGAGCGAAATCTATGACCTGAAGTATATATCCTAAATTAAATGAGTAGTAGATAGAGGCAACGCTAACTACGACTTTTTATTTGAAAATTCTCTTATTACTCGCCTAAGGAAGGCATATAGTTGCAAAAATGCATAGTAAAGTCTTGCTCGATCTTCAGGACTTACAAGTATCAATGACTTAGCGTCATCAATAAGTACCTTATTACTCACTGTCAGTGGTAGTCTTTGCCATAAGTCATAGCAGCCCTTATCTGCTGTCAGGAGAATATGACCACGTAAGAGTAGTGGATCTATCTGTGGAATAGCAACGTCGCATCTTATATGTGGTGGCGATGGTATTATTGAACAATAGTGCATAAGCACATCAAGTGCCAGTAATACATACAGATATTTCAACTTACTATAAATATTCTTACTTTCTGAATAATTGTAATATATCTCTGCAAGTGCACAATAGGGAATTTTAAGACGTGTACGTAATTGCGAAGCATAATTGTGAATTCCCCTAAATATGATACTCGTGTCCACAATATACTGTGGAGAAACTGAAATAGTCAGCTGTTCATTTCGCATTTTCTCAGTTTCTTCAAGTATGTCAAGTGCACAGAAACCTGATAGATATACAAAATGTCTCGCAAGATCATATGCCAAACTGTCTCTACTATGTCTAATACCTCCTTCACGCGGCGGCTGACGACCAGTGAGACTAATTCCAGAAATTTTACTTAGACATTCTGCGAATAGATCTGCAAATTGTTTAAAATAGTTAACTAATTCATTAAGAACGTCTCCTTTATCTACTTCTTTCTTTAGTATACTCTTAATGTCCCTAAGACTAAGCATTTGTTCGCTCCTAAGGGTTCTAAGTTGCGAATTAGAAATTTCATATTCTTCTGCAGGTATGTTGTTTACATACAATGAAAGCTTGGCTTTTTCACCTTGTACTGAGAGTTTAATTTCAAGCTCGAGATCGTCACTTTGTAACAAAGTGGTACTTTGATTAAGGTCTAATTGAGTAACGTATGGATTATCGAGAACCTTATTTACGTTAAGTGAAACTTCTGCAACTTCGCGTACAAGTGCTGGTAATGAGCTTCCTGATTTTTCGCTTGTTTCTTTTTCAAGCCAGAATTTACGTAATTTCTCGATGTTTTCATTAGACAATATTTTGAATACGCTTTGTCTTGGCTTAACTTTGCCTGCTAATGGAACGTATACTACATGTTCAAGATTACGTGGAACAAAAGGATAGAAAAGTCCTGTCCAAGGGCCAAATGAAAATACTACATGTGCAATATCTATGCTATCAACAATATTTGATTTTGCTATAAGCGTAGTTAACCCCACTAGTTGCGTTATAGAGGCAGCTGTTGGT
>CAYPXK010000006.1:0-2029 GCA_964414695.1 uncultured Thermoproteaceae archaeon
AGGAATTTCAGATTCAGTCCTAATTAACTCATGTAAGTTATCAGGTAATTTACCACGTAACTTAACGTGAAGATCTATATAGTGACATAGTTTTGCTAGTCTACACTTTGAGTTATCGCAGAGTCTCATGCAGCTCTGTACAATACCCAGTAAAATGTCCTCAATTGTATAAGATTCCGATAAGAGATTTGGAGGAACATGCTCAACTTCCACAATCTTTTCGCTTCTAGTATCTTGCATAAACCATTTTTCGTCAAGTTTTCCAGAGATGAGGAGTGGAGCTTCAGGATGTATAATGACAGGGATACCTAGTCTACATAATCCCAATATGAGTGGCAGAAGATCGACACTGATTGGTCCCCATATCAGTGTGACAGCTCCAACTTTTGTAAATATGTAATTTGCAATATCTACAAAGTTTCCTTGTATTTTCTTACCTGCAAACAACTCAGCAGCTCTTATGAGAACGCCAACATAGTGAAGTGAACCAAGTAATGGAATACACTTGATAACTCTGTCTTGGAATATGTCAAATATTGTCTGTTCACCTTCTATAGGATATGTTTCTAATATCCTAGCTAAGAGACCTGTGACTATTATTAAAAAGTTCCTTTGAGCAAGTTCGGAAATTACCTTAAGTACAGAATTAACATCTATACGCTTGGTTGTACATGTCATAACGACTATTCCTGGTATGCTACCTGACACTATGTCAACACCAATGCTACGTACGGCTGTGTCTGTGAGGAGTGGATGTGTAGCACAGATATCTCCTTCCTGAATACATCCTTTTGTGCACATTTCTAATAAATACTGAACTTCAAGAAGAGACAAAGTTAAAGATGAAATATGCAACAGTGCATGAATAAGAGATGTCATATCGTAATAAGAAATTTTCTTTAAAACATAATGTAGCTGATTGACAATAATGCGTGGAACCTCACATAGCTCCTCTATAGTACTTAACTCTAGTCCCGTGACTAGGGAAGTTATTGGAGAAACACAGCTTATTTCCGAACCTACGTTGAGTTCGTGAAAGCTTCCAAACTCTTTAATTGATTTACGTATATTTTCATTACAATGTTCGATTAGCTTCATAATATTACTTAACATTTGTAAAGTTAGCTCATGTACATTTACTTTACGGAACTCAAATTTAAATAATCTGAGGAGAGCACTATCCCACGTGTATGTACTATCGATTATTTTGTGAGAACTCTCGTCAATACGTACTATTGACCCAATTTCTATCTTAACATCGTCGATATCTGTAACATTAAATTTTGAAAAATCTGCACTTAGTGACACACTGCCTTGCTTATGATCCTGGCCTTAAAGTATTGTGGTCTTAGTGCTCCTTATCCCTGTCCACCTTCAAGATACTGACGAAGTGCCTCTGGCCACTTTGTCTCGATGAACTTTGGCAAGTCTGAAGAATCGATAGGGCCTACAAGGACTTTCCACCCTGTCTTCTCCTCTATCTCGCTCGCAACTTTGGCGGCTTTTCCAGGTATTATCAGTATCCTGTGCTTTACCTTGTTCTCAAGTCCTGACTCCTTGATTGCTTTGAGCACAGCATCTGCATTGAACTTACCCGCAGCCACAGATACATCCACGGCATAGCCTTCAGTGTCTATCACAAGTATGTAGGCGTTCACTTTTCCCTTCTCAAGGTCTGACGACACTATCGAGTATGTCAGAGCAAAATTACATGTGACAATTACTGGAGATAGCTCATTAGGTGAGCCAACGCTCTTAAGTCCAGGAGAGATTGTTGTCGGTCTCCTAGGATCAGTATAGAAGTTCTGTCTGAGAATTACAATTGGAAGATATGTAAACGCATGTTCACTCTTCATTATTAGCAAATCTGCAAACCTTATCATTAGGCAAGCTGCGACAGCTGCCTCGTATATGGGCTTAATATCGTCAGGAATATTACTGTACCACACAAGTGCTGGAACACCTACAAGTGGAAAACCGGCTAGCTCATACTCTGCCTCACATGCAAGCCATCTCAGTGTTGTCATTG
>CAYPXK010000007.1:0-8835 GCA_964414695.1 uncultured Thermoproteaceae archaeon
AGAAGACAATCGCCTCAAAACATCCACAGGACGTGTGTGGATTCTCAAGTGCACTATGCAATTTCACGACCTGGACAGCTCCCTGAGATTTTTGTCTCACAATCTCGTTAACGCTCTCGTACTCTCCACCTTCAGGATCGAGAAGCTTTCCCTTCGGTATTGGGAAAATTGGACCCTTGGGATCGATCATTGCAGCAACCTTAGCATCGATCCACGTCATTGCACCACAGTTTGCTGGTCTCTCAGGAGTTATGACACAGACATGGGTAGGTGCAAAAGATTGGCAAAGTACACAGCCGTAGAATGTGTCAACATCTTCCTCACGTAGACCAAGGGCACGCTCATCCCTTTCCTGATAGGTCTTCATTGCCTCTGGATACAGTTTCTCAACTTCCTGAGGATCTGTCACAAATGTTACCTGTATCTTCTTTATCATTGGAAAATCTGCCTTGTACAGTCTCAGCAGAACCTTACCAATGTGCTCAAATCGAAGCCCCTGCTTAACGGCCTTCTTTGAGATCCTTATCCAGATGTCATATCTCTGGCCTGTGTGCATTATTCCCTGAATCCAGTTCATGTAGTAGTGGATCTTGCGCTCAAACACGCCCTCATACTCTGGCTTCAGCTCCTCTCCCCATGCTTCAAGTATGATAGCAAGTGGCTGAGATGAACCTTCAGGTAGCTCGTGCAGATCATTACCAATTAATACTATCTTACCATCCTCTACCTCAGCTTCGTTTGATTTAACTTTAAATAGTTCAAATTTATACTTCACTTTAAGTCCGCCAAATTCAACATGCATGTCAGGTTTTCTGATTCGCTCACCTTCATACGATGGATTAACATCGACTGGAATATCGTTAAATGCAAGTTTCCTCTGTTTACATAGCTCGTCGTAAAATACTCTAACATTTGCCATTAATGAAGCCGTCTTGGGTCATGTTGTGTCATACTGATAATCTTTGTACTTTAGATAACATGATCTATAATTAAAAAACTGCACCATCAACTATGTGATAATTAGTACATAACTAAGAGCTACACGTTAATCTAATGGAGTACACCTGATTATTAAATACTTTCTGCCCTTGCACTCCTCCACACCCAGTATGTTCAATATCTTAATCTTCGTTCCGGGAGTAACGGAACACCTATCTTCTCCATATCTTCTACACAGGGTTTCCTGACACTCACCGTCTACAACGTTATACGTCACGACTATGCCCTCAATTATGTTTGGCTGATATGGTATTGCAACAACTATAGGAAGCTCCTCGACAACTACAGGTACTAGACATTCACCAGTTAGGAGACATCTGTCAAGTCTTGGGAGATTTACACGGCGGACCTCTACAACTCTGTATTTTCTACCAACTTTCAGCCGTGCGATACATATGTTGAATAATCTACATCTTTTACATTCCTCAGGTATTGAGAAGAGTTTAAAGACGTGACCAACCTTTGCTTGTCCCTCACCTATTAGAGTAAGTATCCTCTTCACCATGGCTTACCGTTGCAGAGTATGGTATCGTCATAGGCATCTTTAACAATTTAGTTAGCTACATTCACATGGTTTTAAACTCAGGACAACTCTACAAC
The DNA here is from genome assembly GCA_964414695.1 of uncultured Thermoproteaceae archaeon. Classification (GTDB taxonomy): domain Archaea; phylum Thermoproteota; class Thermoprotei; order Thermoproteales; family Thermocladiaceae; genus JAADER01. The sequence goes on from CAYPXK010000007.1 coordinate 1,600, forward strand.
AACTGGGAGACCATGACGTATGATGTACTAATGCCGGGACAAGAGGTTCTGTATAAGCTTGACAACGAGGAGACGAATCCTGAATGGGGATGCTACCCCGATAAGAGACCCATAGACAAGTACATCAGGTACGGCTTTGTTATACTTGACAAGCCGCGAGGACCTACTAGTCATGAGACAGTTGCTTGGCTTAAGAAACTGCTTGGCTTAAAGAGAGCTGGACATGCGGGAACACTTGATCCAAGAGTCTCAGGTGTGCTGCCTGTAGCTCTCGAAGAGGCTACAAAAGCTCTGCAAGCAATTGCACATAGTGACAAGGAGTACATAGCTGTGATGAAGCTACATGAGGATGTTCCTGAGGATAAGCTGTTGGAAGTATTGAAACTCTTTGAAGGAGAGATTTACCAGAAGCCTCCGCTCAGATGTGCCGTTAAGAGACAGTTAAGAGTGAAAAAAGTGTACAAACTTGAGCTTCTCGAGAAGAATGGCAAATACTGCATAATCAGGATGCACGTTGAGGCAGGTACATATGCCAGAAAGCTGATTCACGATATTGGGGAAGTCTTGGGCTGTGGAGCGAACATGAGAGAGCTTAGGAGAACACGTGCAGGATTGTGGACCGAGGATCAGGCAGTTACACTAAACCAGATACGGGAAGCATATGTTCTGTGGAAGGAGTTTGGGTACGAGGATCTTCTTAGAAAGTATATCAAACCTGTCGAGGAGATGGTACGCCACCTACCTAAGATATGGGTTAGAGACAGTGCAGTGGACGCAATATGTCACGGTGCTGCACTTGCAGCGCCAGGAGTCGTCAAGCTTACGAAGGACGTGACGAAAGGCGCGCTTGTGGCACTTATGACCCTGAAAAATGAGCTAATAGCACTTGCCAGAGCCGAGATGAATGCAGAAGAGATACTGTCTGCACAGAAAGGAATTGTTGCACGTGTAACACGTGTAATAATGCCAAGAGGAACCTATCCGCGACTTTGGAAGTCTGCTAAAGAGAAGGGTGAAATAAAGTTTCAGTAGTGCCTAACTCTGTTGAACACACGTTGACACTCACGTTCAATTTTATGTAACTACTAGAACTTCACACACCATGCAAATCGACCTTGACCTGTTGGACTATGCTCTTCTTGCACTAAGATGTTTGCTTGTGTACAACATTGAGGAACAGGTAGGGCCTCTCTACATGATATATTTTATGAGAATCCTAAACAACATCACAGAGTTACTGAATCGGATACCCAACGGCAGATTACTATCCATAATAAGTCCAGTAGACGTAGCAGATCTCTACAGGAGAAGAGGACTTGTAGAGGACGTACTAATAACAAGAAAGGGAAGATACCTCACAGTCGAGATTGTTGGCTGTAGAGTGGCGAGAGAGGTTCATCCACTAATTAAGCGTCGTGAACACGTCTGTCCACTACTCATGCCCCTGATGCTGGCCCTGTGCACGTCCTATGGCCCTTGCATAAAACTTGTAGACTACCCATCAATAACGTTTGATGGAGCACTTGTAAAGCTCGAGCTTACGTCACTACCCTAAGAAGATACTGTACTCCACGTTCAGCAGCAAGCCTTATCTCCCTGGCTATTCTCCTGCCCATGTACATAGGCTCATTCCAGTACAGCCAAGCATACGGACTTCCAAATCCTATGTAAATGTTTGTTCCTGCAACTATTCTTCCACTAAATTCAAATACTTTTATTGTATTATCATCTACGACAATACTCTCAAGACAGAAAGGTCCTATCACGCCGGGTGGCATAAGTTCCTGCGTCTTCTTAACAAATTTCTTACCATAATCTAGAACTTTCTGCAACATTTTCTCCCTAATTACCACAGGCAAATTTCCAACAACTATGAATGTTGGCTCAATGCCTAGCTTCTCAATATCGATTGGAAGTCTCTTGAGACCATCGATGTTCGTTTCATATCGAATGTCTATTCCCAATATTTCAACACGCTCAAATAGTGGACTATAGAAATAGTGAAAGTACATAGGTACACCAATAATGTACTTCTGAATAAGAACCTCATCAAGCGTCTTTATTATTCCTCTATTCAAATAATCTTCAAGCCTTTTCTTTACCTCAGCACTTGATTTAGCAATAAAGAAGTGTTTTCCACCTTTTGCACCTGACAATTTAACAATGACGAGGTCCTGAAAATCTGAATCTATAGAATATTCTTCTGGAACGTCTATTCCTGCCTCTCTTAGGAGTTTCATTTTTAGATGTTGATTTCCTTCCCAAACCATTAGATTCCTATTGCCGAATATTGGTATTCTCAAGGAGAGAAACTTCTCAGGTCCAACATACTCTACTGCACTTCCGTGAGGTATGAATATGCAATTTTCTTTTACTAAAATGTCAATTACCTTATCAATATCTTTGAAGCGTTCCACGATCACAAATCTATCAACTAGATGCGAAAATTCTTCATAAAGTTCAAGTCTATCTTTCTCAACTATTAACACTGTTCTCAAACCTTCATCTTTAGCACCTTTCAGTAACTGTAAAGCTGAGTGACTTGCAAGTGTCGCAATTGCGAGATCTCTCAGATTGTAGTTATGTAAAATGTCTTTAAGCTCTTCAGGACTCGGGATGCCCATCATGATTTAGGCCAACTCTTTGACTATCTTAAGCACGTCTTTAAACTTTGGATGTGAAGCATCTTTTAGAAGTTCGAAAATTATCATATCGGTCGTAGCTACATCAACGCCCTTGTGTAGTAATCTATGGAGACATACCTCATAGTCAGGTCTCAGCCTGCTCGATGTTGCATCATATATAACAACAGGCTTGTAGCCTCTCACTAGCGCATCTATGGCCGTCTGGTAGACACATATGTGAAGTTCAATGCCTGTAAGCAGAAGCGTCCTTCTCCCAAGCTCAAGAAGCCTCCTCTCAAATTCAGGACAGCCAAAACAGCTGAAGGACGTCTTCTCAATTGGACAGTACGCATCGCCAAGCTCTTGTTTAATAACCTCGATTGTGTGTCCAATCCCCCTAGGATACTGCTCCGTGATGATTATCGGAATATCAAGTAGCTTACATGTACGGATGAGTTTTATCAGGTTTCTGACAAGTCGATCCTGCTCATTTACAACTGCGAACAATTTCTCTTGAACATCTATAATTATGAGGACACTATCTTCAGCACTTATCTGCATGAACGGACTTTTCTGCACACTCACTTCTTTTAGAGAAGTTTTGCATCGTTCATACGTATTTCACATTATAATTTACGTAAATGTAAGAACATTGCAGTACTAGCACTAGTAAAACTTAGAAGTACAGCATAGGGAAAACGAGTACATGTCCGAGACTGCATTACCATTCCATGAGAAGATTATTCCACCAAGCTGGCGTGATAAGGTAGTTGACATTGAGGAATTTAAGAGACTGCGCGAGGAGTCCCTCAGAAACATTGAGGAGTTCTGGGCCAAGATTGCTGAGCAGCTTCCATGGTTCAAGAAATGGGAGAAGGTTCTAGACGCATCCAACCCACCATTCTACAAGTGGTTTGTCGGTGGCGAGATAAACATGAGCTACCTATGCCTTGACTGGCAGCTTCAGCAAGGTAGGAAGAACAAGATTGCACTCATATGGGAGGGAGAGCCTGTAGATGAGAAAGGAGAGCCAAAGGAAGTTAAGAAACTGACCTACTATGAGCTATGGAGAGAAGTTAACAGAGCTGCATACATGCTTAAGCACAAGCTTGGCGTGAAGAAGGGCGACATAATAACATTCTACTGCCCAATGATTCCTGAACTTGCAATTCTGCTTCTCGCAACCGTTAGAATAGGTGCAGCACACAGCGTCGTGTTCAGTGGCTTCAGTGCACAGGCACTAGCTGAGAGAATACGCGACGCCGAGGCTAGGATTGTCGTGACTGCAGACGGGATGTACAGGAGAGGAAGAATACTACGTCTCAAGGATGTTGTAGATGAGGCACTGAAGAACTGTCCATCAGTTGAGAAGGTCATCGTAATCAGAAGAATTGGACTTCAGGACATCAACATGGTGCCTGGAAGAGACTACTACTACGATGAGCTCATGGCAGACGTTCCAAAGAACGTCTACGTAGAACCTGAAAGAATGAAGAGCGAGGACATGCTCTTCATACTGTACACATCGGGAACAACAGGAAAGCCAAAGGGCATTGTCCACGATGTTGGTGGATACGCAGTGGGACTGTATGCAACGATGAAGTGGATATTTGACCTGAAGGACGATGACATATTCTTCAACACTGCAGACATTGGCTGGATAACAGGACACTCATACAACCTGTATGGTCCACTCATGGTTGGTGCAACCTTCATATGGTACGAAGGAGCACCAGACTACCCAGCACCTGACAGATGGTGGTCAATAATTGAGAGGTATGGAGTCACAGTATTCTACACGTCACCAACAGCCATCAGAATGTTCATGAGATATGGAGAGGACTGGGTCAAGAAGCATGATCTATCAACACTGAGAATAGTACACACAGTTGGCGAGCCAATTAACCCAGAGGCATGGAGATGGTACTTCAAGAACCTGTGCAACGAGGACTGTGCAGCATCCTCAACATGGTGGATGACTGAGACTGGAATAATAATGATATCACACACTCCTGGTCTAAAGCTCATACCACTTAAGCCAGGCACAAACGCAATGCCAATACCTGGCGTAGATGCTGATGTAGTAGACGAGAATGGCAATCCATGTCCACCTGGAGCCAAGGGATACCTGGTCATAAAGACGCCATGGCCAGGAATGCTACTCACAATTTACAAGGACCCAGAGCGCTACATTAAGACATACTGGAGCAAGTTCCCCAAGCTGATGTTCTTCACAGGAGACTTCGCTATAAAGGATGAGGATGGATACATATGGGTACTAGGCAGAGCAGATGAGGTACTGAAGATTGCAGGACACAGAATGGGCACTGCAGAGATAGAGTCAGCACTTGTACAGCACCCAGCCGTTGCTGAAGCTGCCGTAGTCGGTAAACCAGACCCAGTGAAGGGAGAGGTACCTGTAGCATTTGTCGTGCTTAGACAAGGCTACGAGCCAAGTCCTGAACTTGCTAAAGAGCTCAAGCAGTGGGTAAGGAAGACCATAGGACCAATAGCAGAGCCAGCAGAGGTATACTTCGTCACAAAGCTGCCAAAGACTAGAAGCGGAAAGATAATGAGAAGACTAATTAAGGCTGTCCTACTTGGACAGCCTCTTGGAGACGTTACAACACTAGAGGATGAGGCAAGTGTAGAGGAGGTAAAACGCGCGTATGAAGAATTTAGAAAGATGCTGGAGAAGTCGTAACGGCAAATATAAAATAGCACTACTCGAGAACCTCTATAATTATCCTAATTTTCTTGCCTTCAAGACCTTTCAATAATTCATCTATTGTTAACGTGTCCTCACTCTTTAACTTCTCTATTTTTGCATTTAATCTCTCGATGGGTTTCATATTCTGGAAGTTCTCTATCCTTGTTCTACATATTATGTATCCATCGCCTGCATATGGTATTGTATATACGTAACCTTCGATCTCTATCTTATCCATAAAAATATTCAAGCACTAGCTCGTATATTTATGTTTCTTGACTCAGCATTGGTATCACTCTTCATCCATTCAGCAATACCAGCCTTCATCACTACGTACGAGTTTTCACAACATCGATATGTACTTTACGTACTAGTGTACTCACGAGGTTAAGGTAGGGTCTAGCATATTGAGTATGTAGGAAAGACTCAACATCGCCATGGTACACTATACGTCCCTCATACATGTACACTAGTCGCGTACCTAGGCATATAGCCTCAAAGATGTCGTGTGTAACGTGGACTGCAGTGAACCTCGTAGATCTATGTAGAGCACGTACAAGCTCCATGGCTCTGACCTTAGTGTCTGGGTCAAGATTGGCAAATGGTTCGTCTAGTAGAAGAACCTTAGGCTCAATAACTAGCGCTCTGGCAAGTGCAACACGCTGAGCCTCTCCAACAGAGATTTGACTAGGCTTCCTATCAAGTATATGTTTTATATTTAACATCTCTGCAATTTCAAGAACTTTTCTACGAATTTCCTGTTCTGGAACCTTCCTAACCTTAAGTCCAAATGCTATATTTTCGAAAACCGTCTTATGTGGAAAAAGCGCAAAATTCTGTGGAACAAGTGCGATTCCTCTACGCTCAGGAGGTAGGTCTGTAACGTCTCTATTATCTACAAGTATTCTACCTCGTTTTGGCTTTATTATGCCTACAATAGTGTATAATAGCAATGTCTTTCCGACGCCACTTGGGCCAAGCAATATCAAGTAGTCGCCTCTATCTAAATCTAGTTCCTGTACCTCCACCTTGACGTTTCTAACCTCTATTAACAAGTTCTCTATTCTAAGCATGGTATATGCCCCTGAGGAGAATTCTCAATATTAAGAAGAGGGCAAACACTATCCCAAGGTAGAGAGCGGAGACAGCCACGGCATAGTACAGTCCAAAGATGTCAAACCACTTTATTATTAACACAGTCACGGTCTCAGGATATGTTGCCAATATGAGCAGTGAACCAACCTCACTTAGTGCACGTGCAAAAGCTAGGAGAGCTCCTGCAATGATGTTCCTGAAACAGAGTGGTAGAGATATTGTAAAGAATGTCCTAGTAAAGGACACTCCTAAGCTTCTAGCAACATACTCAAGCATTGGGTCCGTCATCACGAATCCAAGTTTCACAGTATCGACAAGTAGTGGAAAAGAGACAAACATCATTGCAGCAACGATTCCCCAGAAAGTATCCTCAATTCCTATAGGAATGAGTCCTCGCGAACCTAGCATTACAAGTAACATAACTCCAACAATGGGGTGAGGAACAACTAAGGGAAGGTCGATAAGAGCCTCTATCAGGCTCTTTCCTCTAAAGTCAACACGTGCTAAGACATATCCTAATGGAATTCCAATTATTGTCAAGATTAATGTTGATATAAATGCGGCAAGAAGAGAGTTCTTTAACGCTGTTAGAAGCTCCGTCCTGAGGTTATTATACTTAAAAATGCTTTCAATTACTGCAGGTTTACAAAACATTAACAATGATATAAATGGAAGCACAATCATAAGTATGGAAAATGACAAAACTGCGTAGAACACAAGAAGAAGACTCTCAATTTTTAGTAATGTTCTACTTGCCGACATTTGTCAGGTTCTCAATGAGGAAGTTTATACCATTTTCTCTAAGGA
>CAYPXK010000008.1:0-5240 GCA_964414695.1 uncultured Thermoproteaceae archaeon
ACTTATCGCACAGTCAAGGAACTTGAGAAATCTGTTAGAGAACGACTTAAACAACTTGAACAAGAAAAACCTTCCAAAAAAGTAAGACACGGCATCTCAGGTCTCAGATCGACCTTAAGAACAATTGAAGAAAAGAAAATATCAATAGTAAAGACTATTGAAGCTAAAGTCTTTACAAGCATTGGCATTATTGAAGAATGTGGAATAAGTATTAAGCCTAAAATTGAGGAAAATCAAGACAACGTATACTACGTCGACGTACTTAGAGATACCGATATAAAGATACTCAGAGAACTAATAGAGAAAAGTTCTGAAAACATCAATATGGAAGAACTCGGATTTATCGAAGACTTTCCAGCAGTCTACGTTGAAATTAAGAAACTTCCAATCGAGAAGGAGGAAATTGAAAAATTTATATCATGTATACTCTCAATTGTGAAAAAATTCGAGTGTATGCCTCTGTCCTTGAAGATAGTTGTTAAGAAACCTAAAATCAAGGATCTAGAACTTGTCAAAAGCTTATTGAAGTTCTGCCTAGTTGACAATCAGAACAAGCTATTAATAGTATATATGCCTAGACAAACACAGTGTTCAAAGTCTTCACTAGACTATTCTTAAGAAGACTTACCTCTTGTCTCTATTTCTCAATACTCTATACTGTCCTCTAGACAATGCGATAAATATTGACGTCTTCATTACGACTCCTTTTTCCAACTTTAGGAAGGCAAGCTAGCGCTTTACATAACAAATGATCCTTACAACATGATAGCATTAGAAAAATTGTGAAACTGATAGTATTACGTAAAGGGGAGCTAACCTTCGACAATCTAACTAAAGTAAAGAATCACTACGGTGCAAGTATGCTTCTAGATCTTTCTTTGTTTTTGTTTACCTTAGTCTTAACTTTGCCTATCTGGTATAATACTAATAAGGAGAATTTACCTACAACACTGTATGTACTATCTTATGTAAATTCTTTAACTTAGTATGTTCAGGGTATATTGTATTATCACATTGTTGTTACATTTATTCTAAGTCTATACTCTAAATTTGAGAATGTTTACCAACTTAAGGGCTGTTAATATTAATGAGTACAGTGCTTCCGATGGTGATTAGGTCAGTTATGGCTCTATCCCTAAACTTGGAGAGAGGCTCTGGAGCATGGTCTTAAGTCTATGTTTCAGACTGTTTAGAACCTTCTTTGCTTTCGTACATGGCGTAGTATTGCATGAGTATTGGACAACTTTTTCCTCCTGAGAGACAATACTCTATGTACTTTGAGCGTCTTATTCGCCATTCTTCAGGAGGTATAAATATGCATCTATCTCCATCGCGTGTGCTTCGGAAGAATATGCATTTCCTCGTTGACATACCTTAGTGTGGACTATTCTTGGGGGATTTACAAGGCCAGCGCTTTATTTTATTCGAGATAATCGTAGTCCTGTCCACCAATGTATATCTGATGCAGAACTCTATAGAGTTCGTCGAGTCCTTGTCCTGTCTTTGCGGAGACTGGTATCAAGCGAGATGTCATTCCTATTGCCGTGATCACTTCAGTTATCTTCTCCGTTAATGTGAATTCTAACTTATGTCCTGACATTATGTTGCTCTCTATTTTCAGGGCATTCAACAGTTCCTCAGGCTCTTCACACCATGATAGTATTTGTTCTAAAGTTTGTTGATCTATGAGGTCTATCTTATTCAAAACATTTACCTGTGGCTTGTTGAATCGAAACTGTGTAGATAAGGATAGTAACATTGATGATACAAATCCTGAGGGAGATCTCGCATATACTGAGTCTATTACAAATACAATAGCTGACCTTTCTGCGCTTAGTCTTGAAATAAGCATTGGACCTGTGCCTCTGAATGCAAAGATTTCCATCTGGCCTGGAGTGTCTATGAGTATGTACGTAGCTCCTAGTGAGTGTATCATTTCTCTAAGCTTATCTGCATTCACTATAAGAGAGTCGACTGCAGCGAGGATGGAGGCGTTTGGACCCAATTTATATTTCTTAGCTAGCTTTCTTGCAGAGACTATGTCTCTGACATCTATGTCAGCAAGATAAGGTAGATAATCCACAGCTGGGTCCAGGTTCACTATTGCTACATCATAGCCCTCCTTCTCTAGCCATTCGCTGAACGTGCTTACTAGAGTAGTTTTACCACTTCCTGCGGTTCCTACGAAGAATACTGTGAACATTTAAGCACTTAAGTTACGACGTTGTCTGAGCTCCTTTAGCTTTTCTGCAATCATCTTCAACAATTTAGCCTTCCCTAGATTAAGGTCAGGAGGCTTAAAAATCTTGACATAGCCTTGACATGTATCTTGGTACCAGGTTCTTGGGTACTTCTTATCCTTATGAACCTCGCACTCAAAACCTAGGGCTTTAACAGCTTCTGCAAGCTCGTCAACGGTTGGGTTTCTCACTGCAAGACTCTTTGGAACCTTTCTACCCAATGAGCGTGGTCTCGATGAGTCAAAGAATACTGTCCAAATTATTATTGATTTTCTTTTCCTTCTAACCATTATCTTAGAATAGTCTACGTATAGAAAAGTATGAACCTGCTATTACTTCTTCTTTGTCTCTTTAACTACACGCTTCTCTACAAGTACGGCATTTACTACTCCGTCCTGTCCAGGTCTTGATGTTACGACAGCTTTGCCAATCTCTGTCTCTATGACAGCTCCCTTAACAATTATTCCTCTCCTCGCGAGTTCAGGATTCGAGGGTGTCTCTAGCACTCTCAGAATCTTCACCTTAACGCAGCGTTTCTCATCAGGTATGTACACGTTGGCTGTAGCTGCCTCCAGTAGACGGACTTTTCTTGTGCCTCCGTAGTCTCTCGTAATCTTAATTCTATCCTCTGTCCCTAATTTCGTCATTGTTGGTGGTCCTCCCCCTAGACACTTTCTCTTGACCTTGTACGGTCTTGGCCTATACCCTCCTGATGGCTTTTTGAGATCGTTTCCCTGGTAGTAGCTCAATAGTTTTACCATAGCTTGTGGCATGTGCACACTGCGCTATAAATAAGTTTTCTCGTTAGATCACATCTAGAGGCTCCTTTACTTAGCACATATAGCAGCCTAATAGGGCTTAAGTGTCGAAAACAATTATTTAAGACAACGTAGACTTCAAGCAGACGATGTCTACACTTCTAAAGAAGCTTGGTGAGGCATTACACATATCTCACGATAAGAAACTTGTTCTGAAATTATCGTTTGTACCTCCACTGTACATAACGGTGTATGATTACGCCATGAGAAGAATTGGAGTACTTTACGATGTAATTGGGCCCGTCAAGAGTCCCTATGGACTCGTTAAGCCAGAGAAGCAGATTCTCGAGAATCCAAGCCAGATAGTTGGCAAATCTGTGTATGTACGTGTCCTAGACCTTGAGAGAGCTAGATCCAAGTCATCGAAGAGAAGGTGAGACTATGACAGAGGAGAAGATATTCGTAGAGCTTGAGCCTGAGATAGTACAGGAAAGTACAAGAGAGGAAGAGCAAGCTAACAGGGATCCACTGAGTAAGCTTAGAGAGAAGCTCACACGAAAAGTGGAGAGGACTGAGAGAAAAGAAAGCTTTGAAGAAATATCATCCTGCCCCTACTGTGGAAATCCGTACCTATTCGTAGACTATACAAAAGGAGAGGTTGTATGTCCACGTTGCGGAACTGTAGTAAGTGAAAGACTCGTAGACGTAACGAGACCTGAGTACAGAATATTCACTCCTGAAGATGTTGCAGAGAAAGAGCGTGTACACAAGGTTGATCTAAAGGCACCGGAGATGGGACTTGGCCAGGACGAGATAGATGTTAAGGCAACACAGTCGCCATTACTTGAAAGAATAAGCAAGATAAATCGTAGGATACGTGTAAGTTCTCAAGAAAGAACATTAATGAACCTTATGAGAATTGTTAAAAACATTGTACAGAGGCACAACATCCCGTCAGTCGTAATAGAGGACGTGGTATACCTGTATAGACAACTTGCAAAGAATATTGATAGGAAAATGTTTAGAGTTAGAGAACTTGCAGTAGCTCTCTTATGGATATCCTGTAAGAGGCATGGACTTGGATTTAGAATAAAAGAAATTGAAAATGAATTAGGAATATCTAGGAGAAGACTGAATAAATTAATAACAAAAATAAAGGAGCTGCTTCACCGTGCTGGTGTACCAATACTAAGTGTATACACAGTTAACGAGAACGAGTTGAAAACGTATGTACACAGTGTCTTAGAGAAGCTTGGTGTTCAAGGATCCATTAGACTAGCCATCGCTAGACTTGTGATGGATATTGTCAAGAAATGTCAGCTTGCACATATAACATGTGGAAGAAAGACGTATACTGTTGTGGCATCCGCGATCTATATAACAACAACAATATTCAATATAAAGAAGCGTCAAAAAGAAATTGCAGAAGTCACGGGTGTTTCAGACGTATCCATAAGGTCGAGGTATAGAGAAATAATGGATAGAATAAACATAGTGATATTTGTGTAGCTAATTCAGTTCTCAGCAGTGTCATCACTTAAAAATCAGACGGCTGAAGATTCATCATTGCTTGATATAGCGTTTTCACGTAAGTTTAAAACTTGTAAAGTCTACGCAGCATTGCAACCTTAGCTTGTTCAACGGCTGCAATTCTCGAGTTTCTTCTAAGGTACCTGTTCACAACGTTCTCATACTCTCTTAGCAGGATCTCAACCTCTCTCTTACCTATGTAACGTTTAAGCTCTGTAAGTAAATGGCGATCTCGAACAGTTAAGACGTTGCGAATCTCTGAAAGTTGGCGTGTATAGACAAGTCTTAGTAAGGATTCTGGTGTAAATTTCCTACCAAGCAACCTATATATCAATATTTCGCACTTGTATAATACGTCCTTAAATTCAGCATAGTTATCATATGATAGAAATGTGACAATTCTATAATACATTTCTCTATCCCTAGTCTTTATTATACTTAGTGTCAATCTGAGCAAGTCCTTATCTAGAACTTCTCTAACTATGGTACTTGGTGCTAATCTCATTGACAGAGCTAAATCTACTATACTAGTTCTGCACTTCAATTTATTGAGTACATAAGTTCCCAATAGGTACCTCTCTTTTTCTGATTTAGATATTAATTGCGTTGGGAAGGTCCTGGTAAAAATCTTAAGTATCTCAACATTGTTTGTATCTCTCTTGAAGTCATTGTAGTCAACTTCAAGAAATAGCGTTCTTGGTCTCTTATTGAG
>CAYPXK010000009.1:0-5729 GCA_964414695.1 uncultured Thermoproteaceae archaeon
GCACCTGGCAAGTGGGCAAAGGCGCTCGAACAGGACTACTGGGCAACTTTACTACATGAGGTGCCCTGGTACATCAAGGCGATTGGTCACCCATGCATTAATGCTACATATAGTGAGGATACACTATACCTCAGAATTAACGTGACGTGCCTAGGACTGGACTTCAAGCCCAGCATCTTAGTGTTTCAGATACCTGCAGACCTAGACTTTATACCAAACTGTACAGTTGTTGATCCATCTAACCTATGCAAGGTGATACCAGCAGACGGCTACACATACCCATTCTGGCTACCTGGAGGTGTAAAATACACGATATTCGGCTTTAATCACATAATTACAGACTATGTATCGGGAAACGTTACGGTAGACATAAAAGTGTACATTTACGGCTCGCCCGTCCTATCATCATCGGTGTCGGCACCATCACCATTCTGGTAAGTCAGCCCTAGAATAAAACTAACTTCTTTTTAATAGTCTTCCTTCTTTCTCATTTTTCAATTTCTCGATAGGAAACTATAAATATTCGAACTATATTAAACTACCTTATGAGAATTAGATCTAAGAGAAGACTATTGCTTACAACAATAGTTACATCAATACTTGCGTTGGCATGCACCGCTCTAGCACTGACATTCACAGGAATTTTAGCCAAAATAAAAATGGAAATATTAGCACCAAACTGCACATTCTCTCCCATTAATAAATCAGTAATATCCTCAAGCGGGCAGGTAGTAAAACTTAGACTTATATCAAATGTAACTGTGAAAAACGTTGGAAAACTAGGTCTGGTAATGTATTTGAAGCCTGAACCGTTGCCACAGGGAATCGTACTAGCTGTATCGAATATAACTGTAGTAAATTCTTATGGAAAGGTAATATGGACGGGATGTATTGTGGAAAATACAAAAACATACACAGTGTACACGGGTCAAGAGTGCTCAATCTTATTAACATACAGCGAAGGACGGGTCACTATAACTGTTAAGAGGATATCACTTACAGGAAAATGGAAATACCCGATAATAGTGCACGAAGGGAAATACACAATAGTAATGAATACTGTATTAATAACAGGCTATTCTAAAGCAGAAGAATCTATAACATACAAAATAGACACAATATTAGAAACACCACAAATAATTACGAGGATACAATAAAACTCAGCTCGTCGTGAAGTCATCATGCTCAGCTTTGGTACCCCTCATCACGAGCATACTCCGTGCTTTACGTATTTAAAAAAGTTATAGATGGCACAAGTTCACCACTGTACAGCTATTGAAAAGTTCTCTTCTTCGGTTAAATTATTGAGGCTTCGGACTATCAACATTTTAGCCGTTATGCTGCTTACTTTAACATACAAAGTTTGTTGCTGAATATTAGGGGTAAAGAGTAACATTAAGGCAGAGTGGAGCGTAGAGCAATGGTGATGATCTCCCTACTAGCTGAGTACTGCTGATGAGAAGCCTCATTGCTGATTCGAACTTCGAAAAGTTGTAGGTATCGCTTTATTGGTAGTACTTGTGTTTCTATGGCATGCCCTGATGTTTTGGTTTTATCTGTGTTCAATTTCGATAAAGTTTTTAACAGCGTTATTGTATTAGAGATAAGTGTAAAAATCATGTTGCTAATCTTGTAGTCAGCTCTTCCATGGAGAAAGAGTTCATGAGAAATTTTTCTATATTAATATTGTTCATGTTTATATTACTACCAAGATTATTCCGCTGTTAAAGTGAGGCTGCTCTGCTATCTCCCTGAGGTGTTATTGTTGTAGTATCTTCCATAGTCAGCGAGGGTCGTTTATAAACCATCTTCGTAGAGTATACTTGATGCCTTTGCCTATTCGCGAAGAGGAGACTGAGGAGATTAAGGAAGAGGTAGAGGAGACTGTGGAGGAGGTTAAGGAGGAGGCTGTAGGTGAGGAAGCTGAGGTTAGTGAGTCTGTTGAGAGAGTTGAGGAAGAGGAGGGAGTAGCTGTTGAGGAGGCAGCTGCTGAGGAGAGGATTGAGGCTGAAGAGGAGGTTTGTCAGGTAATGTTCCCTAAGGGTAAGGATGTGAAGTACCTATTTACTGCGCTTGCAAATCTTCTTCATGAGGCAAATCTCGTGTTTAGTCCTGATGGTATTAAGATGAAGTCGATAGACCCTTCAAAAGTTTCCCTACTTATACTTGACATACCAAGCGTGAACTTAGAGGAGGTTCGTGTTCCTCGTGAAATGAAGGTTGGTATTGTGTTTGATATAATGAAGAAGATTGCCAAGAGAATAAAGGCAAGGGACAAGATAGAGTTCATGGTTAAGCCTGGGACAGGCAGATTCTACCTCACGATATACAGCAAGAAGGGTCGTGAGGCAGGCATTTACAGAAGGTTTGGTATACCAATAATCAATGTTGCAGAAGAGGAAATTCCTGAGCCATCCCTGACATATCCTGTCAGAATCAGGATGGACATAGATACGTTCACAGACATTGTGGCTGCTGCAGATGAAATTTCGGACGCTGTGACGTTAATTGCTAAGCCTGATGCATTCATAATAAAGGCAGTAGGTGAGGGAGGAAAAGGTCTCGAAGCTGAGTACGGAAGGACGGATGAGGCAATCTATGAGCTTGAGGCTGAGGAAACATGCGAGGCAACATACTCAACAGAGTATATCCTAGACTGTGCAAGACAGATGAAGCAGATATGTGAGTACGTAATCATAGAGTTTGCAACAAATAAGCCACTTAAGCTGACGTTCGAGTTCTCGGTAGGAAGACTACAGTTTTATCTAGCTCCAAGAGCTGTATAGACGTGCCATATAGGCTAGTGATAGAGTTCGAAAATATCCAAGAGTTGAAAAATAAGCTAAGGAAACTATTACAAGAGCTTGAACATTTGAAGCCTGAACAAGATAGTGCATCAGTAGCAAAAGTCAGGGTAATCTGTGATGAGACTGTTAGAAAGCTTGGACAACTTTTAGTAAAACTAGGCAGAGATAGAGGGCTTGAACTTGAGGTATACGAAATAGACTCTGCAACAGACGAAACGTACAGGATAGATGATGTCACATACATACCTGCAAAGGATGATCTAGACATTCTTAAGCATACGAAAAATCTAGATGCTATACTTGTAACAGGAGACAAGAGATTAGCAATGACTGCGAAGACTTACGGTCTGAAAGTTGTTTACATACCACCATCAAACGTCCACTCAAAGGAGGATTATGCACTTCGTGTAATAGAGGAAGTAATTAAGCAGGTTAAACAACAGACAGTGTAGATGATGAGTGACTCCCTTTCTGAACAGCGTGATGTAAATACGGGCGGGAAAACTGACACGGATAAGCAAAAACCACAGACAGTGATGATACCACCCCCTTACCGACAAGATGACGACAAAGTCGGGCGGACACTGACTACCAGAGATTAAGTATCTTCTTCTCAAGAATCTTCCTAACCTCTATGAACTTTCTAATAGTATCAACAACGGCATAGTTTATTATATTTGTAAAACTCTCTTCTAAACACCTCGAAATTGCTCGTAAGACATCTATAATCTGCCTTAGGGTTTTCCTATCAATGCACTTACGTACAGCCTCAACCATGACACCTAATACATATTCAATATTCTCAACATCTTCGTTAATAAGCTCTATAATGACTTTTGGAGTTATATACATATGTTAACATTTTACTCATAAGATCACTGAATATCGATGGCACAAGTTCTACTAAAAGAAAGTTTAGTGATTTCAATGCATCAACAATATTCACTTCCTGATAGGCTCTAGCAAGCTTTACGATGCACATAGCTGCGTCATGTAGTTTATTCTCTGTGAGAGAATTCAATATGTAGATACCTAAAGCACCTCCATATGGTCTATATGATATCGATAAGACCTGCACGATATTAGAAATTTCCTCCCTATCATACCTAGGCAGTGAGTTTATATTCGTAAGCACAATTCCTCCCTGTATGTAGTTCCTATAGTTATTAACTATTGTCTGTAGTTTCTTAAGTGCATACTTGATTTCGATTTCCATATTTCTTATGTATACATCCGTTAAAGATATTGTCCCTCTTTCAATATTTACTTTAACGAATTTCGCATCTTCACTGTAAGGTTCTTCCTTTATCTCAGGTTCATTAACATTGAAAAATTTGCATATTGCTACACCTTGTATCCTTAGGAAGTCGAGCACATTCATAAACCTGAGACAATATACGGAGAATTAATGAGTATTCCTGCGAAAAACATGAATGATGAAGAGGTCGCTGGCTGACCGTTGATGACGGACAGGTAGTCTGACTAGACGCTATATTAACAACATTCCTTGTCTTGCAATTAGACGACCTAAACGAGTGATCTCATATGCAAGTGCATCTAGCTCCGGTACAGGACCCACATTCTTCAATAATAATTCTCTAACATACCTGTATAGGCTCATCACTAGGGACATTATAAGTGGCACATATTCTTCAATATGTATATCAATATTGAACCTATCACATAGCTCAAGTAATTTATCAACCTCGTTCTTTATATAGTCCATTATTCTTGATAAGTTATCCTTACCGAATTTTTGCTGTAACTCTTGCCTTTTAATTAGTGTGAGAATATCAAGCACATTCATATATACTTTCATAAATTTTCTAACCTTTACAACAGGATCAACACTCTCACCGAGAGAATACAGTATGTCTTCTTTCAAAAATTGTCTTATGAAAAATCTTAGTTCAATAAAACATTCTGTTAATTTTGCAATAACTTCCTTCCAGATATTCTTGTCCTCGTCTTTATGCATTGTCGTGTTCATAAAGAATCTTCTCTGTGCCTTAGTGCATACTGTATGTGTAAAGTACCTTTCTGTTAGTGGTGTCAGACACTGGCGGTCTAATCATCGTGTCATCTAAGGGTGCACTCATCATCCTGACAGGGATTGTAGATATTATTAGTTCGTTCTTTAGTTCAGTTCTGAAACGCGTCTTCATCTGAATCTGCAAAGCTAGGGCTCATCATTACGTGATAATTCTAGAGGTCAGCGCTATTAACCTCGCTCATCTATCGCACAGCCTGGGCTCATCATCCCTGTCTCTAGTTATTGATTAATAGCTTGTCTAGGTGTTTAGGGTTTGTGGTTATGTTAGTGCTCTCGTTTCCTGACGAGGAGAAGCGAGGAAGAAAGCTAGCGGATGTACTGGGGTGTGAGCATGTGTCTGTTGAATATAAGGTATTTCCAGATGGTGAGGACTATGTTAGAGTTCCCATAGATATCAGAGGCAAGGACGTTATCGTTCTCTCAACACTCTATCCTGATCAGGATAGAAAGATCTTCCGAACATTGCTTCTGTTAGATGCACTGCGTGACCTTGGTGCAGGTAAGATCGTTCTAGCATGTCCATACTTTGCCTATGCCCGTCAGGATAGGAGGTTCAGGGATGGAGAGGCAGTCAGTTTAAAAACATTAATAAAGCTGTTCGAAGATGCTGGCGCAGATTACATATTGACTGTCGATGTACATAAACCAGATGCTTTTCGCGGTTCACGTGCAGTTTGTATAAATGTTGAACCATTTGAACTCTATGCAGACAAGATTAGGGAGGCAGTAACGGATCAAAACGTTGTGGTGCTTAGTCCAGACTACGGTTCTCTATGGCGTGCTCAACGTGTTGCCGAGAGGCTAGGTGTGGAGTTTGACTACTTCGAGAAGTACAGGGACAGGGTGACAGGTGAGATAACTATGAAGCC
>CAYPXK010000010.1:0-3701 GCA_964414695.1 uncultured Thermoproteaceae archaeon
GTTCACTACTGTAACTCCTCCAAGTACCGTGGTGTATGTGTCCATTCGACTTGCCTTGCCTTGAACCTTGAGCTCTACTTCAAATGCAAGCTTTGCAAGTTCCTCCTTACTTATCTCAATGCCGTAGTGCAGCAACGTAGCGTAGAGTGTTGCTGCTGTGACTGCAGCCGAGGTTCCAAGTCCACAGCTTGGAGGAGCCTCAGACCTTATGTGAAGCTTTATGTTGCTTACCTCTATGCCGTAGATTTCTCTTATCTTGTGAAGTGCAGCTACGACATATCTTAGACGTCCTGCAGCCTCCGGGGGTGGGATCTTGTCATATCGAAAAGATCCGAAGTCTGTATCTATCAAAATGCCCTCGGAGTGTCTGTCAACTCTACAGTAAACATACCTATTTATTGCACATGCAAGTGCTCTGTAGCCATAGACGACGGCATGTTCTCCAAATAGTTTCAACACAAGAGGCGTCTTTACGCTAATGCACATCTTCTCTGCATTCTCTGATCAATGTGCATAGGCTTATTTTTCAACATGTTGAACATAGAGGAAGATAGCCTTGCAGCTGAGTGAGAGGGTAGTAGAGGCCTTCCTTAACCCAAAGTCAGTTGCCGTAATTGGAGCATCACGTGAGCCTCACAAGGTTGGTCATGTGATACTGAGAAACATATTATCATCAGGTTTTGGAGGCAGAGTATATCCTGTCAACCCTCATGCAGAGAAGATACTCGGGCTCAAGTGCTACCCCAGGGTTGTAGACATTCCGGATGATGTAGACATTGCAATAGTGTCGGTACCCTCGAGGATCGTGCCTGAGGTCATTGAACAATGTGGCCAGAAGCAGATTCCCCTCATTGTAGTGATATCTGCAGGTTTTAAAGAAACGGGACCAGAAGGAGCACGCCTAGAGAGGGAAATTGTAGAGATAGCACACAGGTACGGTTCGAGAATTGTTGGACCAAACTGCTTAGGTATAATGAATCTTGCACAGAGACTTAATGCAACATTCTCGGCAACGACTCCGAAGTTTGGTAAAGTTAGTTTAATATCTCAAAGCGGTGCCATAATAACAGCTCTAATAGATGTAGCAGCTAAGTTGGGATTTGGATTCAACAAAATAATATCACTTGGAAACAAGGCAGATCTTGATGAAGTCGATTTCCTTGCAATGTTAGAACGCGATGAAGATACTTCTGCAATAATGATGTATATAGAATCAATAGATAGAGGTCAGGAATTCATTAAAATATGTAGAGAGGTATCTAAAAGTAAGCCGATAGTCATTCTGAAGGCAGGTATCACGGAGAAAGGTGCACGCGCAGTATCTTCACACACTGGCTCGCTCGCAGGAAGTGCAGAAGTATATAAAGTAGCATTTAGACAGGCAGGTGCAGTACAGGTGTACACATTCCGCGAACTCGTTGCTGCACTACCATTTTTATCGAGATATGCTGACTACATTAAGTCTCTCGAAAAGACATTCGACCTAGTCATAGTTACTAATGCAGGTGGGCCAGGTATAATAGCTACAGACTTGTGTGAACGTGCTGGTCTCGAGCTAGCTTCCCTGGACGTAGAGCTTATGCAAGAGCTGAGGTCTAAGCTACCTCCTGCAGCAGCATTACATAATCCTATTGATGTTCTTGGCGATGCGACACCTGAAAGGTACTGTACCGTACTTGAGTCTCTTCTATCGAGAGACTACGTAAGGGCAGTTCTCATAATAGCTACTCCTCAAGCAATGACAAATCCTCCTGAACTTGCTAGGAAAATTATAGAGATATCAAAAAAGTATAGTAACAAGATCATAATACCTGTATTTCTAGGTGGCGAGTCTGTACATGAGGCTGTGGAAATTTTATTAAGGAATGGTATTCCAACATTCTTAAATATTGAAGATGCTATCTGTGCGTTATCTATATCGAACAGATATCTAAAACTCAGACAGAAACTTATAAGAAAATTACCTCATAAGCTACGTCTAATTGATGTTGAAGAAATTAAGACAGTGATAGATAGAGCACGTGAGGAGGGTAGAAGGATACTATTGCTAGATGAGGCATTTGAAATAATGAAAATACTTGGAATAGAGGTTCCTGAAGGGGGTTTAGCAAGGTCTCCTGAAGATGCTGTGAAAATCGCACGTAGAGTAGGATATCCTGTAGTACTCAGGGTAGTGTCACCTGATATAATCCATAAGAGTGATATTGGAGGAGTTAAATTGAACATAAAAAGCGATGAGGAAGTAGAACAAGCATACTATGAAATTTACGATAGAGTCCTGCGTTATATGCCTCATGCAAGAATTTATGGAATCCATGTATCAAAAATGGTAAAGGGATTATATGAAACAATTGTAGGAGCTACTAGAGATCCCCAGTTTGGCCCTGTAATCCTCTTCGGACTTGGCGGCATATATGTTGAGCTCTACAGAGACGTCTCGATGAGGGTAGCACCAATAGCAGAAGATGACGCTGAGGAGATGATTTATGAGACTAAGATTGGAACTATAATGAGAGGATACAGAGGCAGTCGAGCTGTTGATATTACAAAGATAATCGACGTCATATGTAAGGTATCTGACTTAATGGTTCAAGTGCCTGACATACTCGAGCTTGACATTAATCCTCTGCTAGTCTCTGAGGACAAAGTATATGCAGTGGATGTGAAAATTACGGTGAGATAATGCACTCGGTATATGTAGCCTCCTTAGAAAGGTACTCGGGAAAAACTATACTAACACTGATACTTGCCTACTTACTTAAGAGACGCGGAAAGACATGTATTCCCTTCAAGCCTTTCACAATAGTTGAGCCTAGAGAAGGAAAACCCATAGATGAGTCAATTGTTGCAATATGCAACTTTCTTGAAGTAGAAGAACCAGTAGAAAGGCTTTGTCCAATAGTTCTAAGGTCCCAGTATTGGTATACCGAGGAAGTAAGAAAGTACAGTAAAGAAGAACTTCTAAACAAGGTATTGAGCAACTACAATGAATTATCGAAAAAGTATGATACTGTGCTAATCATTGGTTATAAATCGATTTTTCACAAAATACTGGGAAAAGTAAGTGAAATAGAACTTGCAAAAGAACTTAAATCTAAGTTGCTTCTTGTTGTTAAACCTACTCACGAGGATGTAATTGGAGATGTATTAGCTGCCTTAGATCATGCGAAGGCTCATAATGTAGATGTTATAGGAGTCGTATTCAACATGGTCAGACATCACATGTTAGAAAAAGTAAGAACAGACTGGGTATCTATACTAGATGACTATCAAGTAGATGTCCTTGGTGTGATACCTGAAATTGCGGAGCTTCATAATCCAACTATAAGGGAGCTTGTGAGAGAATTAGATGCAAAAGTGCTCACATGTGAAGACATGTTAGATATGACGTTTGAATCTATTCTAATCGGTGCAATGGCTCCTGAAACAGCCTTGAAGTACATGAGGGCTGCATCAGGAAAAATAGTAATCACCGGTGGTGATCGCGCAGACTTGATATTAGCAGCACTTGAGACGGATACTCGTGCCATAATCCTGACAGGAGGAGTTTACCCAAGTGTAAGAATATTAGCAAAGGCTGAAGAGAGGAAAGTCCCTATACTTTTAGTAAACTATGACACATTTACAACAGTATCAAAAATATTGTCAATCAGTGGTAAACTCAAACCAGGAGATAGGAGACTCAGTATTGTTATTGATAA
>CAYPXK010000011.1:0-6258 GCA_964414695.1 uncultured Thermoproteaceae archaeon
TCTACCTACTTTCAGGAGTAAAGTAACGTGAGTGAGGAAAGGATAATTCTACCTGAGGAAGTGAGGAAAAATAAGAAAATTAGAAGAGTGTATTCACCATTATATAGACAGCTCGTAATTAACCTAGTTAAGGCACTTGGAATAGTTATCGCAGGTGCATTAATAATACTATTAACAGAGTATGGATACATGATAGGTGGAATATTCAACAAGTTCTCTGGACTAAGCACTAGTGAAATGACGATATCTCAAGCTGCAATATTGGGAAAGTATAAAATTGTTAAACTATATCTGGAGCCTCTATCATATACTGTAGAACTCAAACTTAAAAAGTGTAGAATAAATTCCACGAAATGTGAATATGCATTGGTAGTGTACGGAAAAGAGAAGTCGCAGAGAGAATATTATCTAATATGCAGCAACAAGACCTGCATCTACTATCTAGTTGTAATTGCAAGCCCATCAATATGTCTAGTGTCAGTGAATGGAACTAGGATCGCTGTGAAGAAGGTCTCGAGCTTAACTCTGCCAATAGTATACTATTGCAATATTACTAGTACAGTGCCACATGGTGCCGGCTTTTGCGTTATTTGCAACGTTGGAAAATTGAAAAATGTAGAAATGTGTTTCTCGAACGTTGGAATACTTAATAGAGTGTTCTTTAGAAATGGTACATACATATACTCCATGAGCATTGTTAACGTGATCTCGCCCAAGGTCTACGTTTCTCCACAGGACATACTAGAGTTCCTAAGGAAGAAGTGAAGTTCACTCAAGTAGAACAATCGCGATATATAGTCGTAGAACCCCTCGATAATACGTTAATGTGAGGTTAGGGAAGCGAGGACAGATACTCACGTTAACGATGTTCATCATTGCGATATTCGTGCTGCTTCTTATGGTAAGCTTAAGGGGTACTCAGATATCGTATTTCCAAATTAACACATTTATATCAAGTCTTGAGAGCGGTTTCTTATCATGTGCAGCTTTATCAGAGCACTCAGTGCTCGACTATGGCCTATACTCGGTGAGCAATGTGTTTGAGAGATGTATGAATTCCATAATTAAGTACCTCAGTATTCAATATAATTCCAAAATAGAACTTTCACAGTATATCACATATGTGAATTTCATGGGTGATAGAGGAAATGTAACATACTGTGCATCGATCTTAATATGGTCTTTCAGAAATGTGAAGCTTAGAAGACCTGTAATGGTACGTATGTGCATCTACTATAGTGTAAGACTGTTTGCACCATATGGCATACTAGCAGTTACAGATTATGTGAAACGTTGTATACTATTCGAGGGTCACTATGTGTGTTATAGAACAGCGAATGTCCCAACATATAGTATACGTATACTTGTGATTAATTACAGAATACGTGTCCCATATGTTGTTCCTTGTTATAGTGCTTCTGCGAGAGTAAGTTCATGGGGAGCCTTTTGTAATTATGTTAAAGGGTACTTAGGATACATTATCGAGGCTCCTCAAGTAAGAAGTGTAGTGAGGTACAGACATGGTACTCTTGTTCTTATTACATATCCTGTAAATATCACTAATACATCGACTGGTCTATATGTGATCCTCTCAGGGTGATGTTCATGTATGAAATTGATACATTGATAATAGTAATCCTGACGGTGATTCTTTCCAGTCTTATAGCATTCATGACATTAGGCCTCTTTATGCAGGGTACACACGTATCAGTGCTAAGTCTTGCCTCTGCTATTGTTCAGACCTGCCTACACAATATGTCCTCAACGGTTGTTACAGTTTATATACCTGGCAGTCTGGTATGTAATAATGGAAAATTATGTACGAACGACTTCACGTTAATTTATTATATATCACGATTATCGAATGTTACTTTTGTGAAGGTTGGAGACTATTACTGTATAGAAAGTGTTAATAAATTAGCACTATTGGTGACATGTAACTTTACAAAACTTAGACACGTTACAGCTACGCTAATTGTAGAATCTTTAAATTCAAACCCGTGGACTCGTATCTGTGTTCTAAGACTGAGTGTGATTGGATAGGTAGGGGTAATTAACCACCTATGTGAGATTGAATTTCGAGTACGATGAACAGATGTGTGCTGTCGTTAGCATGTCTGCTAGTCATCATCATTTTATCTAGCATAGTGTATGCCTCCGATCCTGCAATACTTGAGGTGACTTCTCAGGTTCCTTCAAATATTCGCATTCTCTCACTGAAGGGACAAGTTGTTACACAGTGCTCACATGCAGAGGTCTGCTATGCACTGGTTAGTCCTGGGACATATATCGTATATGCAGAGTGGAATGGTCTATGCGATACTGTTACCGTACACGTCACAGACATCACCGTGGTTAAGCTTGACACATTCTTTTTCCTGAAGAAGTTATTTCAGCTAATTGGAATTGGCCTAGTGCTGTTTGGAGTAGCATATGCCGCAAATGAGTATTGTAAAGTACGTAGGTATCTATCTTCAATAATGGTTGAACTTCCTGTAGAATATCAGAAACCCATGAGAATACTGAAAGTCAAGTTAAAATTTGAAGAAATTAGAAGAGGAGGAAAAATAGATGTTGAAGACATAATAATGAGACGTGCAAGAGTGCGTGCTCAGGCTAGAAAAATAAGTGATAAAGTGCTTGAGGAAATTACTATAAGAACATCGCAGCAACAACATGATGCTTCATTAAGTATTAGAAAGTTTGTTGTACCAGAGGGTGAGGTCATCGAGGTTCTCCCAAGGATGATAGTCAGTAAGGAAGAGGAGGAAGCCTCCGTCATGGCTGGCCTCGAGCGTGTACATGCACCGAAATCTGAGCAGAGAACAGGCGAGAAGGAGTACCTTAGCGATACATTGAGATAGGAAATGTAGCGTATAAACAGTTTTTACTCTGAACAGCTACTAAATACAGGAAAATGACGAACGACGAGATTCTGCTATACGTCGTAGTGCCAATATCCAGAAGCTATGACATAGGGATTGTTAGAAAAGCCGTAGAACATGTGCTATCGAAGCATTTCAGGAGACTAAGCATATCAACTTGGCAATTAAGTGACTACTCACCAGATGCTGTATCAATAACATATGAAGTTAAAGAAGATAATGATGCTATACTCGTCACAGTGAAAGCAGTGTTAAACATGTCTAACATACAGGGCTCAGTTGATAAAGTGTGCACTCTGCTATACAACAGATTAAAATTATTTGTTCACGAGCTTACAGACGATCCTGATTTCTCAACAATTGTCGTTACTCCACATGATGTAAATACAGAATCTCTAGGAAATATAGAGAGACTAAGCAAGAGGGTCTACGAGGTATATGATGTTGAATCTCTTATTAAGCTTATTAAAATGTTTATAAAGTAGAGCCATGAGACTATCACTTTACTATCTTGTAGTGATTGTTGGACTTCTAGTAACTTTTCTCTTCATAGCATACATGGTAAATACGATAGTTGCAACAGTTTATCAATCAAATATTGCAAATGTAGTGGAAAAAATTCTGATAACGTCAATAGAGCAGGAAACAAGCGAAATGTACACAATCACTCTCGGCTCTCCGGTTACTGTAATGTGTAACTCAAGTTCTAATGTATTAAAGATTGGTAAAGTTTCAATACTGTTAAACTATTTCGAGAGGCTGTACAATGTAAAGCTGCGTTTATCATGTCCAGACCTACTTGATAATAGATACATAACATGTTCCGGATATGTTACGGTACTGGTAATGCGTCTTGCGCCTAGACACTACGTACTTTACATTACGTGTGGTTAAGTTGGCGAAGGTTTGTACAATATCTCGTGACCTTTCTCACAGATCAACAGTATTCCCTGATCTGTACGTCTCTCATCTACTATTCTAGAGCCACACAATGGACAAACAGTTACTCTTTCAGTAACTATTACACGCTCAATCTCTGGAACTTCAGGCTTTGTCTCCACTAGCTTTGTGTATCTCTCAAGCCTGCTAAGCAGCTCGTTTCTCACATCCTCACTACCGTACAGCATTCTCAATATGTCTAGCCACTCGTCAGGATTTGTCACACGTTTCCTAAAGTCAGGATCAGCTTTCCAAGCTGCTGCAAGTCCTGTAATTGCCTCATCGAGTGTCTTCAATAGTGCCTCAAGGTCTTTTATGTATATTCCTGATGCTTCAGCAACCTCATTTAGATACTTCTTCAGTCCCTCTTCATGTATCACATGAATTCTCTTCTCCGGGTCAAATGTAACTATTGGAACAAGCTTCAGTTCTGGTAACCATTTTTCAACATAGTGTACGCCTCTTATGTACCTGATTACGACTCTTCTACCTTTTTCAAATGCAATTGCTCTCGATATACCTGTTACTATTCTAAACGGTGGAAATGGAGGATATATATTTAACTCTCTCTCGAAGCTGTTCAATCTACTGTACAGTGTTTCTTCAGTATTTGCATGAATTGTTGTCAAGCCGCCGTGAGTTGATGATGCATTTATAAACTCTTTATACTCTATTGCTGTTCTTATCTCGCCTATTGTGACTACGTCAAGGTTTGCTCTCAACATTGCTGCAATGACATACTGATACTCCTGTACGTTACGTACCAAGCTGACGTGCTTGTATGGGTGTGGAATCTGCATGAACATTTCAGGGATGTCGGACACCATGCCGATCCTTGTCTGCGGATCGTACAGGCTCATTGCTATCGTCATGAATGTTGTTTTTCCACTGCCCATTCCACCAAAGATGCAGCCAATCATCTTGTACTGTGTGAAAGCATTCAAGATGTATGGCAAGTTAGTTGATGGGCAGGGATTCATTTCTGCAAAATACATGGGGGGTGGCAGGAACTCGTGTGGATGAACTCGGAGAGCTATTCTGCTAGCTAGGTTAGCCTCGATGCTAAACAGTTCAAGGTTTATTCTATTTCCATATTTGTCTACGACGTCTGTTCTCGGATTCGTTCTAGAGATTGATTTTCCACAATCTCGTGCAATGATTATGACTAGATCCTGAAGATGTTCTTCACTGAGTATTAAGTTAGTATCAACAGGACCATACTTAGCATGTGTTATCTGTACAATATGTTCACAAGATCCTGGCACAGTGCCCGGTTTTATTATTGCAAAGGTGTTCACTTCCTGAATTGCAGGTGCATGAATCAGAGGATCAAGCATCTTGTATGGCTCGATTATGAATATCTTGTACAGACTTGCCAATATCTCGGCAAGTGACTTGTCTTCAATAAGCTCACTTACAAGCTTCCTGACATATGCGTAGTACTCGAAGGGGTTTACCTTAACTTCTACTGGAATAATGTGCTGAAGCTCCTTGTATAGTTTCATAACTAGTGGCAACTTTGAGAATACGTCAATTGGATAGTCAACGTAAAGGATAAGCTTTCCATCAAAATCGTAAAGTACGAGCGACACGGCAAAACCATCGTACTGAACATCGACTCTCCACAGCTCATCAGGTGTAACACCGTGAAGATTCACAAGATACTCGTACGACAGTACAAGCACGTACTTTCTGGGACTGCCTAAGACGAAGCGGTAACCTTTCTCGTCAACTGCGACGTAGTAACCTATCTCACGTATCTTTCTTAGTAGCTTATCTTCCTGACTCTCCTTTTTGCGAAATAGCTTTGCAAATATATCGAGTTTAACCATTAGTTTCTCAAAAGTTAGATTACGAAACTGTTAAAAAGTGCTTGTCAGATGTGTAACTTAAATTACGTTACTATTTAAATTTATTCCTGTACCCAGTTCGGTACTGCACAGACATTAAAAACCTTGTGCGTAAGTTCGGGATATATCAAAGTTTTTCAAAATATATAATCAAACGACCTTAGTATAAAAACAGGCTTGACAGAACACTAGCACGAGGGCTATGAGGTCCGTAAACAAGATCTCACCACACGCAAACACGAAGAGAGGTATATCGCCAGCAGTGGCAGCAATAATCCTAATCGTTGCTGCTGTCGTAATCGGAGTGCTAGTAGTCATCTACACGATGGGACTATTCAAGTCAACAACAACAGCACCACAGATCATGACACGAAACGTAGCACTGTACTGCAGTGGTACAGACTTCGCAATATACGCAACGTTTGAAGTGCTGAAGGGCTCTGCTAAGATAGACACAAGCACAATAGAGGTATGTATAGGCACAGCATGCACTACACCATCGTCAATAAAGGTAATCTCGTCATCGACAGGCTCAACATCAATACCACTAACACTGAACGCTGGCCAGGTAGCTACACTAGAGA
>CAYPXK010000012.1:0-10874 GCA_964414695.1 uncultured Thermoproteaceae archaeon
TTAGTCTGTTCCCGAACTTGACTCCGTCTAGTCTAACTATGAATGGTAGGTCAATTTTTCCACAGGTTATTTCTCTCTCCTTGAAGAAGTGACTGACCTCACCTACGGGGAAGCCAATTAGCATTGACAGGACTTCGCGCATCTACTCAGCTCGTCAGCTCTTCATCATTTAACTCAGTTGCTGAGAGGTTTCAGCACGTGTCTATACTAATTTCCTGTCCTATAAATATGCATAGGTCGTCCATTAGTACAAAGTTGTCGTTTTCAAGTTGTGTAAATTTTGTATCAATATCACGACATTTAACAACAATGTCTCTGCCACTCACCCTCACTTTCTTAACATCATCCTCATGTGCATACAGGACGTAGGCTCGTCTTCCTCTCTCCTGTAGAATGTACATGTTGTCAAGTTTCTCAACCTTCTCCATGTACATGGTCATCCTAGCCTCATCAGACACAATGTCAGGACCTGCAAGTAGGTAGTTCCTCTCTGATGACCTGAAGATTGTCAGTAGTCTGCTCTCAGGATGGTCGGTCTCCAAGATTGTCCAAGACACGTACCTATGTACATCACTTATCTTCACTTTCACAATGTTCCTAATTGGGATAGGCTCAATCTCGAGAACAGCAGCCAAGAAGACAGCCACTGCCCTAGTCCTGTCCTGCTGAGCCAGCTGCCTGAGGAGCTTGCTAGAGTAGACGTGGAGATGGTATTTAGCAAGCTGAAACACAAGTTCAGGACACGCTTCTCCACGTCTCAGAACCTCGTAGACCCTAGACATGAGGTGCTTCACAGCCTTCTCCCATGGACATAGCCTAAGCATGAGTGCAACATCACTAAGTGGAGACAGCTTCTCACGTAGCAGTCTACGTAGATGAGTCTTCTCTTCAGGATCTCTACATGTGACGTACTTGACGACCATTTCCTCAACATCGTTTGTGGGGCTGTACTCAACGTCTATGTTTAGCAGATTTAGTGAATGTAGAATAATGAAATCTTCAATACTCTCAGCCTTCACTTTCTGTGAAACTTCGCTTCTAGACAGATGTAGAGGTCTTAGAGATGTCTCAATGTTCACTATGGTGAACATCGTCAGCAATCCTGACATTGTAGAGAAAGTTTATATGTCTAGACTAGTCTAGCCCAGAGTCGAGACATGGTTAGGAGATTCAAGAAGAAGTCAAGGTATCTACGTGGCTGGAGAACACACTCATGGGGTAGAGTAGGACAGCACAGAAAGTCAGGAAGCTCAGGTGGTAGAGGTAAATCAGGTAGACACAAGCACAAGTGGACATGGGTACTAGTCTACGACCCAGACTACTTTGGCAAGCATGGATTCGTTCAGCCACCACCACTTGTCAAACAGTGGCGTGAGATCAACGTTGGCGAGCTTGACCAGATGATTGAGGACCTAGTCAAGAAGGGACTTGCAGAGTACAGAGACGGCAAGTACTATGTTGACCTCCTGAAACTTGGATACAACAAGCTCCTAGGCGAGGGCAAGGTAACGCATCCAATAGTTGTGACAGTGCCATCAGCAACAAGAAATGCTGAGGAGAAGATTAGGGCTGCAGGAGGCGAAGTCATCCTAGTGAAGGAGGTACTACACTAAGACTCAACTCTACTTTCGACATTTTCCTCTTCATTACACCTGTATCCTCTTCTATGAAGCTCATGTATCAGCAGTTCCGCAAGTGCCCACTCTGCGTCAGGTAATCCTTCAAAGATCAAGTCATCCTCAACGTATATCCTGACGTCCTCGTCTCTCTCGGTGCTGATCTCAATCTCGTCAACACATGTCATGTCCTTAATGATGTCCTGAATTTCCTTCATCCAGGATGTCAATGTGTACAGGTAGTAGTCAGGACCTGTGAAGCGTATTCTTACACGACGCATGTTGACTCACGATTTTAATTATGTTCAAAAACTTCACAGAAAGACATGCAGAGGAAGGTTCTCGTAATTGGTCATAGAGGTGCATGTGGCTACTATCCTGAAAATACTATACTATCGCTAAGTAAGGCAATTGAGATGGGGGTTGATGCTGTCGAGTTCGATGTCAGGATGACTAGAGATGGTGTGCTCGTTCTATTTC
This sequence comes from uncultured Thermoproteaceae archaeon, assembly GCA_964414695.1. Classification (GTDB taxonomy): domain Archaea; phylum Thermoproteota; class Thermoprotei; order Thermoproteales; family Thermocladiaceae; genus JAADER01. Next base: position 2,097 of record CAYPXK010000012.1, read on the forward strand.
ATGATGAGAAGCTTGATAGATTATTAAAACAGTCAGGCTATCTTAGAGAGAAGACTTATTCATATATTTCGAGGTTCACTATTCGTGGAGAGAAAATTCCAACACTTGAAGAGGCTCTACAGTTTCTACGTGATAAGAATGTTAAGATTGTTATTGAGATTAAGGAACCTGATACTGTTGAGAGAATTCTTGATGTAGTTAAGAAGTCTGGAATCGATAAGTCTCGTATACTTTTTGTATCTTTTCATCATGAGATTCTTCATATTCCAAAAAGTGAGAACTATAGTGTAGGTGCAATATTTGTATGTAGGCCAAGGAGCCTCCGCTCAATGTTCTCAGACTTTGTTCCCGATGTTGTGCTGCCAAGACAGGACATGCTTGATCCTGGCCTTGTCCGTGAGGCACATGACATGAATGTTCTCGTAGGTACGTGGGTCGTGAATGATGAGCGTGATCTTGATCGTGTGGTCAGGCTCGGTGTTGACATGGTTGCATCTGACTATCCTGACAGGATAATTAAAGCTCTCAGACAGACACGTCTAATATAGCTGTAGTGTAGAAGCTTCAAGTGTTATGAAAATTCGCTAAGAGAGACCAATGGTTTATTAAGTACCTACGACGTGTCTTCACACATGAGCTTCATCGAGGACTTTGAGCGATGGATGCGTAGAATCATGAAGTTCTTCGAAGAGATGGAGCGTGAGATGCTTGAAGAGTTTGAACGTCTCGAGAAAGAACCCAGAAGATTCTTCGCTGTTGGCAAGCCAAGGTACTACTTCTACGGCTTCGAGATAACCATTGGACCTGACGGCAAGCCCAGGATCAGGGAGTTTGGCAACATTAGGCCAAGAATAGTTGCAGAAGGTGAGAAACCTGTAATAGAGGTTCAGGAAGACATTGAGCCACTCACAGACGTCATAGAGGAGGATGACAAGATACGTGTAATAGTTGACCTGCCTGGCGTAAACAAGGAGGATATAAAAGTGACGGTGACTGAGGACGGTAGGAAGCTCATAATCTCAGCACGTGGCGAAGACAGGAAGTACTACAAGGAGATTGACTTGCCAGCACCTGTAGATCCTGAAAAGGCAAAGGCAACGTACAGAAACGGTGTACTGACAGTCGAGCTCGAGAAGAAGGAGAATAAGAGACGTGGAGTAGATATCAAAGTCGAGTAAGCTCAAACGTACGTACTGACGGTCCTTCTCACACAGTCCTCTACATTACCTAAAACAGTAAAATATCCAAGTCTTCTAAGATTTCTAACATTGATCTCTACAAACTCTCTAACAATAACATCCTCCTGATGGACATAGGGCATGACAATAACTTTCCTGATACCTCTATCTACAGGCTCTAAAATATTGTGAATTATCCACCAAGGCTCAAGTGGAGAAGTTACATACATAATAGAATAAACAACACGTTTAACATCTTTGAAATAATTCTGAAACTCTTGTAATGACTCCCTATATACCCTGTTGAGTGACAGAAGCTCTAGAGTAAATAAGGCTACGAGCTTCCTAATGACGTCATTAAGTGATTGTTCACCTTCAACATTTATCAAGTACTGACCATGTGTAGTGCATACAAGCAACGTTAGACCAAAACCCTGTTTGACAAGTGTATAGATTAATAACATTGACGCAACAGCAATGTTGTCTAGCAGATTAACATCTTTACAACTTGAGAACCTTAGAACAATGAGATCCTTACCAAATCTAAGCTCTTCAAACTCCTTGACATGTAGTACACCTGTCCTTGCAGTTGCTTTCCAGTCAATGAATCTAGTATCGTCACCTTCACGGAACTCTCTCGATTGCAGATACTCGAGGCCTGTCCTTGCTGGCTTTGGAAATGAGACAAGGCCCGACCCCAAAAGTAGGCCTAGTCCATGTATGATAGCATGAGCAACAATGTAAGTCCTTGGCGTTATGTTGAGTTCTTTCTCAATGTTTATATCAAATAACTTCTCTACAAGTCCGAGACATGTAATAAATCTTATAGTTAACTTACGTATTCTAACAGAGCCAATATGCTGAGGCTTAAATGTTAATTGTATTGATATCGCATTATCCTCAGTAGAAATTTCTTGTCTATTTAACGTTACAATATTCCCTGGCTCTATAACATGTGTAACACGTGGTGTTGCAGGGGTTGCTTTTGACAACACGATATCTGTAGTTATTTGAAATTCCTCTCCAAGGATTATGTTTCTAGGTACGTCTACTCTATAGTCTACGATGTTTAACGTGCGCAGCTCTCTGACTGTTTTAACTACGTAAAATATCAGTGGCATAGATGCGGAAGCTATTACCACCGAGATGGCAGGACCCGTAAATGCGTAGTACACTATAAGCACTGTTAATACTGCTAGTACGAATATTCCCCTATGTGTAAGCCTTATCATCTTCTGATGAAGCTATAGACTAGGTACATTAAGTAAATAATTACTAGTGGTATTAACACAAGTGTTATGACGTATCTAATATTGTTGAGATACTTCTCGATTCTCAATCTCTCAACTAGTATAAAATCATTCTTAACAAGCTCCTTATCATAGATAATGTAGACATGCTCTACATGTAGATAATGTACTAGCTTCCTAAAGAGTCTAGCATTAGGCGAATCGTCGTGTACTAGCATGTTGATCAGCGTGTAGCATGTTGGTAGTATCATCACTGTGCTTCTGTCCATCTTGCAGTAAGCAACTACAGGAATATTCTTCAGCATTATAGACGTTCCATTTCTCTTCCTGATAATCAGCATTGACATAGCGTAAGCAAAAGGCTTAGCATTACACAGCTCTACCTTGGATGCATTCACGATAGGTAAAACGTGTCCAAGTTCAGGAATCTGAACTGATGCGCCTGGCAGAAATCTCGTTAATGCAATTATGCTCCCCTGATGTTGACTTAGGTGCAGCTGTACAATTCCGAGGGACTTAACTGGAGCACATGGTGCTAAGATTATCACACCGCCGTGATTCGTAATTTCTCGGAAGGTATCTAATACATTTGAAAAATCGCTAAATATTAAAATGAACATTGACGTATTGCCAAACGCTGCCTCCTGACAGTGTCCAATGCACACATGTACATTAGTCACATTCTGTAGAATAGTGTACAGGTTGCTTAGACCATACTGAGATGTCGTATAAATTGACAGAGGAGCCGTATCAGGAACATATAGTAAGACAAGCAGGATGATGCCTAGAAAGATAATCACGTAAAGTGGCACAAGCCTAAGCATGTTCACTTCCTCGTAAATAGCTGTCTTACGATGTTTCTTATACTATTAATAAATTCTTTTAAGAATTCGATTAACATGGTCTTATTTCCGAACCTAACGGCTTCATAAAGTCTTACAGCTCGAATGAGCATATCCCTAATGAATTCAATTTTTGAAACTATTTTAACAGCTATCTGTCTAACAGTGTCAGATCTTCGAATGTTAATACCAAGTGCCCTACATATGGACAGTAGTAGACCAATGAATGACTCTTCCTGCTGTTCCTCAATTTTCATAGTCTTGACAGCTGTCGAGTAGGGGTGTGCACTTTCTACACGTCTAGTCTTCATGTATCTTCTATGCAACATGTACAGGACTAGGAATGTTGCAACAGCTAGAGATGCTGCAATTATCAGAAGATTAGCATTTACTATTAACACACTTATGACAACATGTGAAGGAAGTACACAGACTCCTGACGGTAATAGCGTTAAGCTTATGCTCATTTCATTAAACATTCTGAAAGGTCTCATTACTACATGTATACTTGCTGTATATGTACGTTCTGTAGATATTTTCATTATTTCATTTTTACTACCATACGCTATTATTAGCATTGCATCACTTTTCTGAAGATTACACTGCATGTTTTCTGCATGTGTCTCGACCTTTATTGCTATAGTCTCTTGATATGGAAATAGAACAATCTTTGGGTAATAAACAGTTATGGAATACCTTATGTTTCTATGAGCGAGCTCTGTTATGTTTATGCATTTTCTAACTTTCTGTAAGTACCTGTGGTACGGTATATATGTCAAACATAGTTTATGTGCAGTGAAGTTTCCATATGGAAGCCTCAGTGTAGTATTGAGAAGTCCTATAGAGGGAAAGTCTAGTGTATATGTGATATTTCCAAGCTTAGTAATTGCGATACCTGCATAGTTGACATCCTGTGCATGCATAAGCGCCGTTGCCGTACTTGCAACTATGTGAAGAAGCCCATGTGAGCACACAGTTCCAGAGACATTTAGCTCAAGGCTAACTGGCAGTGGGAGAACATTTACATAAGCTACAGCTACTGAGCCCGCTAGATGCTTTTCAGGAACAGGATTCAGCACTGCGTAGATTGGCAATTTACCAACGTACTGGTCGTTAAGTGGCAGCTTCACAAGCACATGAAAACGGCCATTGCGATCCGTGAGGACTCTGTACCTTAGTCCTAGCAGTGTTATTATTACTCTGACGTGACCTATGGGAACACATGACCCATTCATGTATGCACATGCTGATCCATTTATCCAGAAGCTCGAGCCAGCGAACACGGTGGAAGGTGCATAGATATTTAGTGAAGTTCTAATAAATTCACTTTTAAGCTCTTTAACTTTCTTAACTATGTTGCTTACAATACTTTCAATAGGTGATATTCTCAACCTTACTCTTAGTGTGTAGTTTCTTAATAGTAATCTACCAAAAATGTTAGCAGGCTTAGGCAACAGCGAACTCACTGAGTATGTGTAGGTTATGTTTAGTAGCTGTAGGTCACTATTTATGAGTTCTATATGCTTAAGTATCTTATTTATTAAGTTCTCGATAATTTTTACATTTCCGAGCTTAAGCAATTTAAGTGCCTCGATTGTAAGGTTCTGTACTAGTGTGACATTGTTTTCAATATATATTCTGACTCTGTGCATTCTAAGTATGTTATATAGAAGTACTGGGGTTGTCTTGAGTATTCTTGATAGTTCTAAAATATCTGACTTATTTCCATAGAATACGAAGTAGAGCATTAGCTCTAGGTATTCTTGCTTATTTGTGCTTGTCTTTATTGGCTGTACATGAGGTTTTTGTAGTGTTTTTATGTATAGTACCCCTGCTACTATTGCTGAGACTATTATGAATATCGTTATTACTAGGTATATGTTCTTCATATTTTCACCCTATTACCTGGTATATCCTCCATCCTATTACTCCAAGTGCAATTGCTATCAATATTATGGTTGTTATTTTGACTCTCCATCGTGACTGCACTGATGATGGCAGCGTCGTGTAGAGTGTCACAAGGTACGCAAGGACGTACATCACGTAGTATGCGTCTATTCTTCTTTCTCCAACTATCCAGAGGTATGCAAATATTGTCATTACAAATCCTGTAAATATCGTTATGAATAATCTTGCTCTTTCTGCTGGTGATGGTTTTCGAATCATTGTAACTCTAGTATAACTGTGAGCGAAGACTCTCTCAATTCTTCTTCTATGAGCCTCAGAGATGTCCCATAGGCATATGCCAAGATCGTGGCAACTAGACAGGCAAGAGGTGAGCCAGCCGTTGCTGCAATGTTTGGGAACTTTCTTAGAAACTTCACGATTTCTGGATGCGTACCTTCAAGCGTTATTAGTACTGTCCTGTACTGTATCGATGCTGCAACCCTCCTACATATGTACAGTGTATCTACAAGGACTGAGCTTACTAAGTTCCTGATCTGCACGTCTCCGAACTCTGCACCACGTAGAGCTATTCCATATCGATCCTCCAGGTACTTGACAAAGAGGTGAAATGGAGATGTTCTTCTGTTTCCCTCTGAGTCCACTATCAGGACTGCATTGTCTTGATAAGTGTATGTTACAGGTGGCGTAAGCTTCTCAGAGGCCGTCATGTACATGCTGAGGACCATGGTTATGTACGGCTCTGCCTCACTTAGCGGAACAGCACTGTAGGTCACGTACATGACAAGTCCAACTGTGCCGAAGGCTATTGCAAGTACCGCAAACATGGTGTAGCCATGTGATAGGAAGAACAGAGCGGCGAGACCTGCCGCAAGTGCGAGAAGCGTCGCTGCTGTAGCTGTTATTGGCCTCATCTTCTCACCATTCTGAGGTACCTGACCTTTCGAACAAGTGCACCAGATATTAGGCCAAGTGAGAGAGCGCTCAGTGACACAACTATTGGCCTTAACCTAATTCCGAAGGGCGTGTAGTTAAGTATGAGACCGACAAGTGGCACAATTGCAAGACTTAGACCTAGGCTAAGTGCTAGACGTTCAAGATCTGTCAATTCCTCACGCATAGGGTACAGGCACTGTATTAGACTGTACCCAGGTACAAAGAGCACGAAGAGTGACCCCACGATGTACCTGACGTAGAGCATGGGAGGAGCGTGCACATTAAACACAATTGTCAGGAGAAGTGTCATAACTGTGACAGTTGTCACAAACCAGAAATCGAGACTCAGTGGACTTGTGAGTAGCTGTCTTATGGAGGTTGGACACTTCTCCTGAAGCTTTATCCTGTTCTGACGTTCAGCCTCCTCAATAGCCTTAACTATGGTCAGCGTATCGTATCCCCTTTCCTGAAGCTCATGAAGTATATGATTAAACTCTGCTCTGCCACACTCACGCACAATCTTGACAAGATCGCGTACGCACTGCTCAACCTTAGAGCTCATACAACAAGCTAAGTGACACTATACGTAACTTCTTAAGCATGTACACGCTAATGAACGAGTCTCAGAATGTTCCCAAAGTTCAGCAAGAGGGTTCTACTAATCGTAGCTGCAGCATCCTGCATAGCTGCGCTACTTGTAGGTTTTCGAATAGTTAACCTGTTCCCCCTTCCAACGCTTGTGAAATGTAGTGTAGCACCTACATCATCACTCTCAGGATTTTACAATGACTTCAAGAAAGTTTTCGTAGATGCATACTATGAGAATGTTCACGGTGTAGATGTCAGAAACGTTGCAGATACATTAGATAAAGCTCTCAAACTTGTTAGAAAATACAGACTTACAAAAGATTCAAAGTACCTAGATGAGGCAGTCAATCTACTACAGTATTCATGTAAACTGCTTAATCATGATGTAATGAAGTTTAGAAATGTTCAAAATACTTTGAATATTGTAACTGCAGCAGCTATTGCAGTGGTCCCCCCTATAGTTTACGTATTACTGACTATTATCATACCAGTGCTCTATGTTAAGTTTAAGCTATGGTACTTATCTATTTTCGAAATAGTTCCTAGTGAAGGTACAGGAGAGAGAAAGGAAGTCAGTAAAAGTGTTCTAATGGATGAGGAGGTCTTTGGCGTAGTCGCTGCAATATGTATTGTGGTTACTGTGTTCGTTATTGGTTACGTTGTCACACATTCTAAAGTTACAGAACCTTTCTCAGCTATTGGCCTTCTTGGTCCTACTAAGAAGATTGGTGGCTACCCGAGAGTTGTGATGGTTGGACAGAAGTTTCTACTGTGGGTCTACTTATTTGATTATGAGGGTAAAATAATGTGGTACAGAGTCTTGATAAAGCTTGGAAATAGGACAACTTTCATAAATTCTACAATTCCTGCACATGCACCTGTGATAGATTATGTTGAGGCTTGTCTATATCATAATGAATCTACTCTAATACCTGTGTGGCTCTCAATAAATAGGTCAGGCAGTTACAAGCTAATTTTCGAAGTGTGGTACTACAACGTTAAGTTGCGTAAGTTTGTGTATAAGGGAATATGGACACATATATACATCAACGTTACTAGGCGCTAATCTCACCTTGGTGCAGGTACCTGAGACAGAACCTTCTTTATCAGGACTGCAACATCTTCGTCCGTCATCTCGTAGCCTCGTTTAGGTATCACACGGTGATAAAGTGCGTATGGTGCAACAGCCTTGACATCGTCTGGAACAACATAGTCTCTTCCATGTATGTAAGCCCATGCCTTTGCCATTTTTAATATTGCAATGCTTGCACGTACACTGAGTGGCTCAAGTTCTTTCATTCTTCTGAACTCATCAACGATGTCCAGGATGTAGTTGTACACGTCCTCGTGCACGTAGACCTTGGTCACGTTCACTATGTGTCGTGAAATTTCTTCACAGGTAACTACCTGTCTTACTTGACCACGCTCAATCTCATGTATGTCCTTCAGAACTTTCAACTCCACGTCACGTGGTGGATGTGTTGCTGGTATGCTTATGAGGAACCTATCGCGCTGAATCTTTGGCAAAGGCATGACACCGAACTCCTCTATGGACTGATAGAGCTGTGTTGCAATTACGAGAAATGGACGAGGTAGCGGTATTGTGTTTCCTTCAATGCTCACCTGTCTCTCCTGCATTGCTTCAAGGAGGGCGCTCTGTGTTCTTGGACTCAGTCTATTTATCTCATCGATCATGAGTATATTCGTGAATATTGGCCCCCTCTTCAGGACGAACTCGCGTCTCTGATGATCATAGACGTAACATCCAAGTATGTCTGATGGAAGTAGGTCAGGTGTTCCCTGTATTCTTCTAAATGATCCACCTATCGTCTTTGCAAAGTTCTTAGCAAACGTGGTCTTGCCAACACCCCATGGACCGATCAGCAGTACATGACCTTCAGCAAGCATGCAAGCTAACACTAGCTTAGTAACATGTTCGTACCCTATGCATACTCTACAGACTTCGTTAATTATGCTTGAGAAAGGCTCAACAGGTTCCTCAAATACTACAGCTTCCTCAAACATTATCCCAAGCATAGTACTTACCTGTGGGCAGTTATGTATTTTAGATGATTTGCG
>CAYPXK010000013.1:0-4104 GCA_964414695.1 uncultured Thermoproteaceae archaeon
GGGTAATAAATCGCCTAGATATATTAAACATGCCGCGCTGGGCCCGTGGATGGTCAAACGGTCGGGCACCCCCGGCGACGGGGGTGCCTGAGGAAACTCCCCCACCGTGCCGCGGGCCCGTGGGGGCAACCCCGCGGGTAAAACCGCAAGTCGGGCGGTGGCTCAAGTAAGGGCCGATGAGCTACCGCGGGGCGATGGCCCGGGTAGAGCCTAAGAGGAATATTACAGAAGGGGGGTTATGACCATCCACGGGCCCAGCGCGGGCCACTTTTGCTAGAATTTTCTCCACAGTACAGCTGCCCTAATTTTCTCACTACAGTACTTACAGTAGTCTGCCTCCTTTGCGTCTACGTCAAATATCGTGTTAGAAAATGACATGACACATCTCTTGTTTGGACAGTGCTCAAGGCATAGAGTATGTCCAAGCTCATGAAGTATCTCCTTCTCTAGTCGCTCCACAAAGAGAAAATCAGGATTTGATGGGAGTGGAATTATGCCACTCCAAAACTCGGGTCTTAGCCTTTTTGTAAATACAATGGCAATGTTTCCACACATTTCGGCAATTCCAAATATGAAGTTTAGACGAGGAACGTATGCATCAGCATCGATTATGTACACATGTTTCTCAAAGAACTCTAAAGGACCTGAAAGATCTCTCAGATAGTCTAACAGTTTCTCTGCATTTACCTGTCCGCGAGAAGTGTCTAGGAAATCTTCAGCGATTTCCAAAAGTTCGGGCATGACGACAGCATCGACCTCTGTTGGTACTATCCTGTTAAGGACATCCTCAATGTATTCAACAATGTCATCAGGTATGGGAACGTGTGATATTAATACGACTTTAAGCACAGTCATATCGGATGATGATGTGGTCCCCTCACTGAATAGGTGAGGAACCATTGCAGCACTGATCTTACTGTCTATTATCTTCCTTTCAGTAACTTGTACGCAAGGATTCCAATTATTGTCTTACCATCGGTTATTTCTCCTCGTTTAATCATTTCGACAGCCTCGTCTAGTCTAACTTCAACAATTTTCATATACTTCTCCTCAGGACTCATCTCAGCGGCTGGTTTACCTACATACCTCAGATTTCTCATTACAACAATGTGTATACATTCGTTTGTGTATCCTGGAGTTGGGTAGAAGCTAATCAATTTCTCAACAACCTCCGCCTCGTAGCCTGTCTCCTCTAGAAGCTCTCTCTTTGCACATGTCTCAACCTCCTCGCCTGGTTTTAGAATTCCTGCAGGTAGCTCATAGATCTCACGATCAAGAGCTGGTCTGTATCTGTACTCCAGGATTATAGTATCAGGTTTTGTAAATGCCAACATTGCAACTGCTCCCCTATGTTCAATTACTTCACGTTGTTGCTCCCCTTCAGGCGTTTCAATTATGTAACGAAAAAGTTTCACAACACGCCCCTCGAATATGGGCTCCTTCCTGATAACCTTCATTTACCGAAGATCTAGACTAGACGCATTTACATGCTTTAACGTCTGTCAATGTGTCGTCCTGACGTAGAGAACGTACATTACTCCCTCTTCTCCATCTTCCACACAGCTAAGTGAAATGCCATCATTACGTACAACGATGCACTTCAGTATAGATGCATACTCTGTGTTCTCCTCTTCAATTCTTACAAAGGGAGTCACTATTATCTCAATGCCATTATCTCTTCGAAATCTAACTTTCCTCCGAATTCCAAGCCTTAGCATCTTCGATGCAACATCTATAGGATTTACATTTGGTATAAAATGAACATCAGAATGTTTATGATCAGCTAGAAGTTTAGATAATAATGATGCAACATCACTATCTAAAATGTAGTCTAGCAATATGACACGTACACCACTCTCTTTCAGTAATGTTCTGAGATCTATATCTGGTGTCTGAATACATTCTTCAACCTTTGGAGATGTTAAATCGAGAATTTTTCTTGGCACACTTGGAGTATACAAAACATATTCTGCGCATCTAAGAATTTTTATAGTCTTTGTAGTTAAGTACTGTGGAACACCGACACCAATATCAATTATATATAAGCCGCTTGCTACATCCGTGAACTTTGGATAGTGTCTAATGTTTGTAAGAGCTAATGAATATAAGATTCTTCTTCCGCCACCTACGTCAACTGTTGTTCTTATTAAATTGTGTTCTTTTAGAAACTTCAAAACCTTTCTGACAGTCTTAGAGGAGAGACCTGTTCCTCTGACAATGTCGCTGAATGGAACGAAGAGACGACCATTGAGCACATGTTCTATAAGTAGGTAGTTAATTACGCTCTTGACAGACTTAGGAAGTTTTGAAAGAATATCTTCCTCACTAGACATTCATCAAGCAAGTTTACCTAAACTTTAAAATATTAGGTTTTGCGTAGAAGGTTGCACTTAAAAAGATTGTAGAGATATTCCTCGACTTCCTTGAGGACTTCACGCTCTGTAAATAATAATAGTACTAATTCCCTTATAACCCTAGATACTTCCTCATCTACACCTTTGAGAAATAGATCCCTAAGTAGACCATTGTACAGTTTTAGAAACCTACATAGCTTCTCTAGCATGCTACATAAAGCTCTAAGTCCCTCAAGTGATGACAGTTCAGCATTTAGTGAACATAGTTTCTTAATATGGAAATCTATAATATTTACAATATGCTGAACCTTCAAGGCGTCTCTACTGCTAAGAAAGCTTCTACATAGAGAAAGCAGAACATATATATCTGCAATAATAGCAGGAGTAACTATCTGTAGAATCGACTCGATCTTGTTAATATCTCTCATACGAAATCCAGGATAGACCTTCCTGAGGGACGTTTCTCAACATTTAGTCTGACAATGGATCCGTCGCGTCTCAGCTCTAGAACCTCCATGCCATCTATATCTGTATCAGGTATATTTATCAGATAGACAGCGCTGAACCTTGGAAAAGACACATTTAATATATGTGCTTTACCGAATACTGTATATCTCTTTATTGAATTATGTGCATGACCATGTATTACTATTATTCGATACTTTTGTATAATATTGTCAAGTTTACATGTGCCTAAGTAAGGCCATATTGTCCTGTCTTCACCTTCCAGTAGACTGTAAGTTATTGCATAGTGTGACAGAAGTATTGGTACATCGGAGTTGCATATTTCTTCAAGTGCAGCCTTTATTTTTTCTAATCTTTTCATGTATATCTCGTCTATATTCTTTATATGTCTTCTTTGCCATATTGTTGGTCTGTCAAGCACTCCACGTGTACAATAGACTTTTATAAGCTTGTTATCTATCTTCAGCGTTTCTATAGAATCTTCAAGTATTTTTACTTTCAAGCATTTGACTCTTGATAAAACTTCCTCAAAGTCTTCATTCCCGGGACAAGCTATCACTATCTTATTAGCAAAGAATTCCTGTAGTGTCTCCTCTAGTTTTCTTAATCCTGATATGTCTCCTTTGTGCATTAGGTCTCCTGCAATTAGTACAAGATCGACATTCTGCAACTTATCTACATGCTTTAGGATAGTTTCTCGAAATGTTGACAGAAACTTGGGTGAATGAATGTCGGCAGTTGCTAAAATGTGCACATGTGGACGTACTGTGGAATTATTAAAAACGTTTTAGTCCTCTAAAATCCTAACTCAAGGGGTATGCATAGATTAAACGTAGTTGTAGAGTACAAGAATGGAAACGAAAGAGACATGGAGATTGCAGTTAACGAACTGATACTATTCTCATGGACAGGAAGAGACTTGGACGTTATAAAGAAGCAGGAACAGGAACTTGCAAAACTTGGAATAAGGCCCAGACAGATTCCTGAGATATATAGGCTACAGCCTTATCTAGTTACGACAAGCAATTACATAAAGAAGATCTCAGACTTCCACACAGGAGAAGTTGAGTATGTCCTACTTGTAAAGAATGAGGACGAGATCTTTGTAACGGTTGGGAGCGACCATACTGACAGAGATGCAGAACGCTGTAATGTGCTTGCAGGAAAGCACATGTATCCCAAGGTCGTTGCTAGAAGAGCGTGGCCAATAGAGGAGGTTCAGGATCATTGGGATAGTCTAATACTGAGAAGCTGGGTCCTTGAGGACAGTACGAAGGTGCCTTAT
>CAYPXK010000014.1:0-3456 GCA_964414695.1 uncultured Thermoproteaceae archaeon
AACAAGTACGCAGAGGCACAGTAGTGTACTACTGTACCTGTACATTGACTATTCAGGAAAATGAAGAGCAAATTAGCAAGATCTTAAGCGAGTTCGATATTGAGCTTGAGAGACCTGAGCCATTTCTAGGACATGAAAGCCCGTTTCTAAAAAATGTTGAGCGACTCTATCCGCATATTCACGATACTACAGGATTCTTCATAGCTAAGCTAGTGAAGTTGTAGAACGTGATACTCTATGACTTAGAGAGATGAAGTGCTTCTCAATAGGAACATTAAAGAATAGTCTGCTAGTAATAATTACCGATGGTTAACGTAGAGGAGCTTGCATCATATCCAAGAATATGTCGAGATCGAGACCAGTGCATCGCATGTGGCGCATGCGTAAGCGTCTGTCCAAATAACGCGCTTGAGCTTGATGAGGAAGGAAAGCCTGTGGTGATATGGGAGAAGTGTGAGGGAGGCAAGCCTGGTCATGAGGCTGAGTGCATAAAGGCTTGTCCTGTTGGATGCATATGGCTAACAAACGAGGCGCCAGAGGAGGCAAAATCGAAGCCATGGTACAAGGTTGTTAACAAGACTCCTGAAATAATGGAGGCTGTAAAGAAGTGGAAGGAGAAGTTTGGCGTTAAAGCAGACCCACTGTAATACACTTCGCAAAAATCCGAAATATTTCAAATTTTTAAATACGTAATCCTTACACCCTCTTTCTATTGTGAAAGCTAGGAGGTTCTCATCTTTTATCAAACTTACACGAATAGAACACGGAGTGTTTGCAGGCATTGTACCAGTAGCCACATACTTATTAACTACAAATCATGTAAACATCATAACACTCATAATACTATATATGACTACACTCTTAGCAGAAGTATACTTATTCGTTCTAAATGATATAATGAACATAGAAGAGGATAAAATAAACCGACCATGGGCCCCCCTTGTGAGGGGAGAAATTAGACTAAGGGAGGCATATGTAATAGTTGCGATATCACTATTTCTAGGTATTGTACTTGTATTGTTGTCTTACATTACAAACTTACTAAATACAATATCCTTAGCAGTGTACATTACAGCAATCATAGTTGGGACACTATACAATATCTACCTGAAAAGACTTCCACTAGTGGGAAACTTCGCGACCTCATTAACAACCTCTCTGACGTTCCTCTACGGCATGATGAAAATCTCCATAATCCCGATAGTTATGTTCTTAATATCAATATTTGCATGCCTTGGCAGAGAACTAATAAAGTCAATAATAGACATTGAAGGTGATAAAGTTGCGGGCTTGAGAACCTTACCCATAGTTAAAGGTGTAGAGTTCTGTCTCAAACTCGCAAAAGCCTTTGAAATTACAGCATTAGTAATCTTTGGATATTTACTAATGTACTCCCTGATAATGCACAACATATATATGATGCTAACAATTGGTATTGGGTTCATAGTAAGTTCGGCCATAATTATCAAAACACTATTCTTAAGAAATCAAAATGACGTTAATGATTTCGAGTCTGCTAGAAGAGGTATACTTAATGCAATGTTTATTGTAATACTGACGTACTTCATGTACAGTGTCGTTACTTTACTCTAGAGGGAGGAATAAGGTACACTTTGTTATTAATTTTAACATAGTACCAGCAGACATTTTTTATAACTGTCCGAATTTTACCATCAATACAGAGTATCTTCAGGGTGTTCTTAGTCTCGTCAATAACTAGTCCTTTTAAGCCTTCGAGTGATTTATTTCTACAGTTTGTACATTCTACAAATCTGTAAAGTAAACTTATTTTACGATTAGAGAAAATTAAAGAAGCTTCTTGACTTCTACGTTTTCTAAATTTACGTTTCTTACTCGGCAATTGCTACTTTTCTGACGCCTACTTTCTTGACTTTTCCTTCTAACATGAGTCTCCATATGATATGTTTAAGGAATGCTATTCTATCTTCTCCAATTTTCTTTGCAATCTCTTCTATTGTGAATGCTTTACCTTTGTGCTGTTGTAAAAATGTTAATACTCGGTTTTTCAACTCCTCTTCATTCATTATAGTCAATATTCTAGCTATTGTTCTCCTGATTTGACGTATCTTTCCTGGATTCTCAACTACGCCACGCTCCTTCTGTGATCTCAGCTTAAGCAGTTCACTTCTCAACTGTGCAAGTAGCTTCTCCCTCTCTTCAGGAGACATTGATCTTATGACATCTGCATTGAGCTTCTGCTTGGGCATGGTTATTCCCTACTAGGTCTGTCCTTGAGACTGCTCAGTACTTGAAGATTGCGTTTGTACTGCAACAGCTTCTTCTGCTGGTTTGACTTGCTCTGGAGTCTTTATGAAGAACTCGTCACTTAGTCTTCTTGGTGGCAGGAGTCTAACCTCAATACCGTACATTCCTGGCTTTAGAAGTACCTGACCTACGTACCTGTCTACCTTAGTCTTAGCATCATTACCGCACTTGTATATTGTTCCAAATGTGAACTTCTCGAATCTCGCTCTCTCGCTTGTGAGCTTGCCGCTTATGGTGATCTCTGCACCTCTGACACCTGCCTCCATTAACTGTCTTATTGCTATGATTGCAGCTCTTCTGAACTTGATACCTTTAGCCATGGCCCACGCAATTCTATTCGCTATAATCTTAGCATAGTACTCAGGTCTCTCCTTGGGCGGTGCAACATCTATCATCGGATTTTCAACGCCAAACTTGGTGGCAAGTATCTGCTGAAGTTCTCTAACGGTCTGTCCTTTTCTTCCAATTACTCTACTTGGTCTCTCTGCGTATATTATTATACGTGTTCCAAGAGGACTTCTGAGAATGTCACAGTCAATATAGCCAAGCTTTGCAAGTCTGTACTCTAGAAACTCCTTAATCATCCACTTCTTTATGTTGTCCTGAATTATCTTCTTGTATACAGGAATGCGCTTACCAGCGCTACTCAGTTTAGACCCCGCGCCTTGAACTAAGCGTGAACTTAAAAACGTAACTACGCGATTATTATATGGTAGGTACTGACTTAATTAGAAGACTCACGAAGTCAGCACTTACCTGCCTCTTAGTAATACACTCAGACAAACGTCTAACAGCATTTCCTGTTCTTCCAGAGATTTCTCCTAGCGGTGACATAGTCATAACATCGTCTTCTTCACTCTACAAGAAGGCAATTTTATTAACAAAATCAAAGAACATATTCTTAGTATTCTTAGGGATATCGCCAGTATACTCGTTCGATAGTATAATAGTTGTTCAATGCTTGTTAAAACTCATAAGTACAGACTACAAATTAAATGATAGGTACCTAAGGACAATTTATGAGGTCTTCTCAGAGGGTTTTTAAAAAGAGTGTATTATACATAATTAAACGAAAATTAGATTCGCCTATATCGCGAATTGTATTGGCATGGTATAGGACCCGAGTCGTGTTTAAATTAAAGATAAATAACGTGTACAGTATAAGATCTG
>CAYPXK010000015.1:0-9215 GCA_964414695.1 uncultured Thermoproteaceae archaeon
AGCTTCCTTTATCTGAGGAATAACCATGTATATCTGAAGCAGTATGTAAAAGTTCCTGTATTTCATACCAAGTCTATAGTAGTGCATTACAATTTTGTATATGAAGTTGAGACTACGAAGTGCTTCAACACTGCTAACAATGTTCTGAACAATATGCTTATCTACTGGCAAGATCTTTCTTATTGCCTCTTCCAGTTCCCTATTATATAGCGTAATTATGTGTTTGAGTTTTGACACTATTCCCTGAGTTTCCAGTTCTGTGGGCTGTATTACAACGTACTCTATGAGATCCTTAACTTTACTTTCAATATCTTTTCTCGTTATGTTCTGTATATTGTTCTTCTTAATGATATTCTCAATAGTGTTTACAACATTTGTGAAACTTTGATTTAAAACGCGTCCAAGGTCAGCGAGCAGACGATTTATTGTTCCAGATAGTCTAAGTAGTTGATAGTAATCTCCAAATAATAGAGGAAACACAAAGAATGCAAATATTAAGAAAATCCACCAGAGCCAGTTGTATAAGTAATAAGATGAGGTCTGTCTTGTTGTCTCCTGAAGACTTATCATTAGTGCATGGAGTACCAACATTACCTCTTGCTCTACGACAAGCTCAAATATTTAAACATATGCTGCGTTGCTTGATGTAACTTTAAAACTTGTCAAAACTACAGTATCGACCATAATGAAGTACCGACTCATGGACATACTTGCATGTCCATACGACAAGACTTTCCCCCTTGTTCTGATAGTACTCGAAGAAAAGGAGTACCCCGAAAGAAAGTATGAGTGGGAGAAGAAGCCGTTCTGCGAAGAATATTGTGGCTACCTGAGAAAGAGCATAAAGGAGATCGGGGACAAGGCTCCCTGTGAGGAGTGCATAAAGAAGGAGATAGTTACAGGAATACTCTACTGTCCTTCCTGTGGCAGGTGGTACCCAATAAAGGAGGAAATTCCAATTTTACTACCTGACGAATTAAGAAGTCAGAAAGAAGATCTAGAGTTTCTACAATCTGTAAAAGAGAACTTAGAGAAAGTTGCACCAGACCTTGCGCCTAAGATTCTGAATGAAGGAAAGCCATTTTGCCTAAAACAGAGCTAAATTAAAATACGATACACAAACTTACTGTGAAGTTTCAGAAGTTGCCTCAGCACTTTCCTTCTGTTCGCTTGTAGCAAACTTATACTTCGTAATCTCTATCTCCAAAATTTCTAGAAAATCTTCAAACTTTTTCCTTAATATTCTAAATGCTTCTTCTACAAGGTCTCTCATTGGCATATTACCAAACGATTCGATCCAAAAGACATACGTGTTTTCCTTCCAGTCAACTTTTAGTGCACCTTCACATACTTGTTCACATGTTTTCCACCTATTGAATGTACATTTCTCAACATCGATAATGACGAGTTTATCATCTTTCCAGTCTACTGCATCTGGACATATTTCACGACATATTTCATAGCACTTTCTATTTGTCGGATCTACAACCTTAACATCAGGATAGTAGTAATATGCTGCTAGACATGCTTGCCACTTGACATGTTCTCTTGCACGCCCTAGCCTTGCATATGCCTCAAGTATTATCCTCTGTCCTTTAGCGAGTTTCACTATTGGAATATCTTCATAAACAGGGCCAAAGGCTGGATCCTCCGGTTTAAGATCTCTACTATATACTATCATTGGTTCTTTTGCCTCAACTTGAAGTTCTATTTTAACAGTACACTGAGATGGATCTACAATACCCTCTTCACACTCTTCTATCTTTGGAAGTTTTCTTAGATCTGTTTTAAGAGGAATCATTGCAAGCCTATGTGCAAGGACTTCGTCAAACATTATTGAAGTATTGTCAAGAATAACTACTTCATCAATTGCAAGTACAGGTACATCCGCCAACAGAACTCTCCTAAACGCATTGACAAGTGGCGGAGTGAGACCAGATATCACGAACTTTAGGTAACGATCATTCTGTTCGAGAATCCGTACTTCTACCGGCATGTTGTTGTGATAGGAGAGGCTTGGCTAGGATATATAAAGTTTCTAAAAATGCTTCAAGAAGACTGAGATTGCGTGGCTTTCTTTGCCTGTTCTTTCTCTTTCTGCATCTTTCTCTGCATCTTCCTTATCCATGTCTGCTTACGAGGATCACGCTTGAACTTTATCATACTGACAAAGCATCTTCTGCTACAGAATCTCAGTATTGTTCCATCATTCTTAACGTACATTATGCCAAATCCAGGCGGTATTGGCGCACCACAGAACGAGCATTTGTATATCTTCATCCTAGGTCACTCAGCTGTGCTTCAGCGAGTTTAAAAACATTCCTCGTAAAGAATCGTTTACAGAGAATGATTTTTGTAAGAGATATACGAGACCTATAAGCTGACCGTCATGAAGATTGCATTTATATCAACATTCCCACCTGCAAAATGTGGTATTGCCGAGTACACTTACGATCTTGTGACAAGTATCATACAGCTACTTAGTGACAGAGTTGACGTGACAGTATTTAGACTTAACGTCAAGGAGGGCTCCTCAACAGATGTCTACGACATGTTGAGTTTTGTGAATGCTGTTGATGTTGGTCTTGCAGGACAGCCAGACTACTCGAGAATTATCAAAGAAGTGTCCAAGCACGGACCTTTCGATGTAATACACATACAGCATGAATACAGCCTATTTCCTGCAGAGTCGAAGTTCATAGACTTCCTGAAGGAATTGAAGAGATACTGTTGTCAGCTCGTTGTTACAATGCATAATGTTAGACATCCACTCCACTATCCTGGTATTGAGAAATTTCAACGTGCACTTTGTGAGAACGCTGACGTAGTTATCGTACATAGTTCGCTTCAGGAAATGGAGCTAGTACATCAAGGTGCACCACAGGACAAGATTGTGAGAGTACCTCACGGTACTAGAATTGCAAGGCTCGTAAGTAAACTAGATGCCTTAAGGGAGCTAAACATCGCAATACCAAGCAACTTTAAGGTAATTCTAGTACAGGGGTTCCTCAGGAGAGACAAAGGACTGCATATTGTGTTAGAGGCAATGGACATCCTACTAAACAGATACGACTATAGGGAGGCTGTCCTTCTTGTAGCTGGACAGATTCAAGATGTTGCAGCTAACAAAGACTATGTAGACGAATTTATGAAAAAGCTAAATAAGATACAGGGGCACTTCGTCGTACTTAACAAATACCTAACGAGGAAAGAGCTTGACCTAGTCTACTCTGCTGCCGATCTCATAGTGTTCCCCTATGTAGATGTTTCAGGAGACATAGGCGTCAGTGGAGCCTTTCATCTAGCCCTTGGAAGCTTCAAACCTGTGCTATGTGCCCGTGTTCCAAGATTAATAGAGTGTTACGAACTTGCTCCAAGACTAACATTCCCACCTCAGAATCCTGAAGCACTTGCAGCTAAGATGTACCTAGTACTAACAAACTATGAGAAGGTACTCTCGTACATGAAGCCTCTCATACAATATGCACATGAGACAAACTGGATAAACGTTGCAAAGATTCACCTAAGACTATATGCAGGCGAGGAACCCTACATGTTAGATATACACTACGAGAAGTTGCCATATAAGACAGAGTACATTAAGGTAGGTAAAAAAGTTCCCTCAACTAAATAGTATTGAATATTTATTATAACTAGCTTGATATTAAGCTAGATATCTACAACGTATTGAATTCTCCAGCGAGAATCTTCTTTACGAATATCCATCATATGATAAGTCATGGCCTTAATAATAGTTCCTTTGAAGCCATGCTTCTGCTTATCGTAATCTTCTCCTAGTATAACTGCCCTTAGTACATACTTGTCTCCTTGCTTAGTTATTTCTAATTTCTCTATTTTACCTAATGCGAAATTCTCAGCATCAAGCCTATACAACAACTCATCTATCCAATTAAATAGCAACTGCTCTAAATCATCACCAGTTATTTCAAGTTCGATCCTTTTCTTTGGCTCGACTTTTGATAAATCGTATATGAAGTTGGCAAATCCATATGCCGCATTTATAAAAGCTTCCTCCAGCGAACATCCATACGATATTATCATTACATCGGCTGTGTGTTCTGCATATTCGAAAGGCTTCTCAATTCTACACTCGGACACGCTAAAAGACGGAATTTAAGGAATTTTAAATCATTTGTAAAGTCCACGTGCAACTTGAGCAAGGTTCATGAGTTCATTATGAAATGTTGTTGAGGAACTGAAATTTGGTGGGCCCGCCGGGATTTGAACCCGGGACCTACGGGTCTCTTCCCCCGCCGAGTTCTTTAAGCCTATTGAGGAGGCGACGGGGGCTGGAGCCCGCCGCTCTGCCTTGCTGAGCTACGGGCCCTGTACTTCGTAATTCTCGAAGCTCAGTATCTTTAAAACCTTTACTCTTTAATCATGCAGACCACCTTGGAAGGCTTTATAATGTGTTTAACACAGTGATGGCTAAGCACATGGTGTTTGAGAAATGTCCTAATGCTGATGTTGCTGCTGAGGTTCGAGAATTCAAGACTATTGACATTGTTAAGAGGCTCGGTGTAATATCTCCAAATCATATACATCTGAAGAATTATCCGATAGCGAACCCTGTATCTGCCTTCAATGCCTCCTGCCTTGTTGACCTGAGCTCGAACACTGTGTATGTCTACGCTAGGATAATCCTTGGCTACTACATGTATGTGAGCGCCATAGCGCTCATGGAGATTCCTCTTGACGATGTTCTAAGTGGCTCAGTAAGCTTCTGTCACTATCCTGCAGCTATCGTACTGTACCCCTCCATAAGGTACGACATATGGGGTACAGAGGATCCTCGTGTACAGGAGATAAATGGTAGAGTGTACATGCTGTATGCAGGAAGAACAATAAGCTACTTTAACCCAGCTGTGAGAAGAGAAAGAACACTTCCAATACTTGTAATGTGTCAAGAATCCAGACAGTGCGTTAAGATTGGCGCTATTGTACTAAAGAAAGGACTCAGAGAACTTACCATAAGTGATAAGGATGCAGTTCTCCTCGATGTTGGAGAGCAGGATTGGGTATTTGTTCTTCATCGTCCTCATCTCATCAATGAACGCCACTACCTGACGGCCAGTATCATACCGAGGGCTGCACTTGAGCCATCTGGCTCTGTCAAGGAGATAGAGGTACACAATACTAAAGTAGTTCTTGAACCAGCTAAGTTCGAACTAAAACTAGGATGGGCAACGCCTCCCGTAGTGCTAGGCCCAAACGAGTATCTGATTTTGATACATGGTGTCGATAAGGAAATAGAATGCTACAGAGCCTTCGCAGCCCTACTGAGGTACGATAAGGATCTTGGTCTCCGCGTAGTCGCTGTTACACCATGTTACATACTTGAGCCAAGAATGATGTATGAGGTCTACGGCGATAGACCATTCGTGGTGTTTCCATGTGGAATGTGTAGAATAGGCAAATCTGAACTGCTTGTAGTGTATGGAGCAGCGGACTACGTCATAGGGTTTGGACTGATAAACATGGATGACCTAATGGCACTGCTAGACAAAGGTAGACTTGAATAGACAATGTTAAAGAATGTGATAAGGTACAATCTCAAGGGGGTAGCAAACTAATGCCAACATTGATGCAGCTTGCTCGTTCTGGGACAGTTACCGAAGAAATGAGGATAGTTGCACAACAGGAAGGAGTAAGTCCTGAGAAGATCAGAGATAGGATAGCTAGGGGGACGGTTGTCATTCTCAGAAATGTTGCTCATGAGAATGTTAAAGTAAAAGGGGTCGGTCAGGGTCTGACTACGAAGGTAAACGTCAACGTGGGTACGAGTAGCAAAGTGTGTAATATTGAGATGGAGATTGAGAAGGTGCGTGTGGCAGTCAAGTATGGTGCAGACACCATAATGGACCTATCGACAGGGGGTGACCTGGACTACATCAGGAGGGTTCTCATGAAGGAGGCGCAGGGTCTTCCTTTTGGTACCGTCCCGACGTATCAAGTATTTATAGAGTCCTACAGGAAATATGGGTCTGGTATAGAATTTTCAATAGATGATCTATTTAATACAGTAGAGAAACATCTGAAAGATGGTGTGGATTTCATGACAATTCATGCAGGAGTTACAAAGGAGCTTGCTAAGAAACTTGTGAATTCTGAGAGAATAATTCCAATAGTTAGTAGAGGCGGCGAATTTATCATTGCATGGATGCTCCATCACGACAGAGAGAACCCTTACTACGAGTACTTCGACTACCTACTTGAGCTATTTGCTCAGTACGACGCAACAATTAGTCTAGGCGATGCGCTCAGGCCTGGCTCCATATTTGATGCTCATGATGAGTTTCAGATAGGTGAGCTGTTAGTTGTTGCTCGGCTTGTCAAGAGGGCGAGGGAGAAGGGTGTTCAAGTCATGGTTGAGGGACCCGGACACATGCCATTGAGTGAGATAGTGTGGGATGTTAAGTTAATGAAGAAACTTACAAAGGGTGCACCATACTATCTCCTTGGACCGTTACCAACGGATGTTGCTGCGCCGTACGATCATATAGCCTCGGCAATTGGTGCAGCACTTGCAGCATCTGCAGGAGCTGACCTACTGTGCTATTTGACACCCGCAGAACATCTGAGCTTGCCAACGCCTGAACAAGTCAAGGAAGGACTTATTGCACATAAGATTGCTGCACATGTTGCAGATATTGTAAAGCTTGGAAAGAGAGCCTGTAAGAACGATTACATAGTTAGTAAACTTAGATCAGAGCTGAAACTTGCTGAGACTGTGAAGTACCTACTCTACCCTGAGGAAGCTGAGAAAGTGCTTAATCAGTTTGGTAAGGTTGAGGAAGGACCATGCACAATGTGTGGAGCATACTGTCCAATACTTCACTTTATATTATCAAAGAGGAGCATACGTGGTAGAGAGCAAGCATGATGAGCCCGACCACTACTGACTATTGATGAGAAGCTTTAGGGCTGAGCTAGCACAAACTTTAAGTACTGTTCTTAATACACGTCGTTGAGCATGGTAAAGCGTCCTCCAAAGCCCACATTTCTCCATGTGTGGAAGAGTTCCGTTAAGCCTCTAGTTGAGGATATTGAGGCAGACCACAAGATATTGTCTATCTGCAACACGTTTATGCAGAAACTGTGGAACCTGAAGTCAAGGTACTGTGGCCGTGTTACACATGACTTGGTGGAGATTGTTAAGAAGGAGATTGACGCAATCCTGTCTAAGCATCAGGATGTTAACAGGGAGAAGCTCTATCAAGCACTTACAAGAGTTGCAAAGGCTTTCGGTATCGAGCTCTAATGTTTATCAAACTTGTACTAGCTTCTTAACATCGTGAAAAAGATTGTTATAATATACGATGATGCTTACCTTAAACATACACCACCTAGATATCACTGTGAAAATCCTGCACGTGTACGCTCAATAATTGATCATTTACGAAGCCTAGGACTTCTAGATAAGCTTCTCGTTAAACCTCGTCAAGCATCTGTTGAGGATCTCTACCTTGTACATGATAAAAACTATGTCGATGTAATAATGAGGCTTCTAGAGAAGGGAGATCTTGCATACATTGATGGAGACACATACATATCTTCAGGAACTCGAGATGCTGCACTGACTGCCGTTGGTGCAGTGATGACAGGAGTTGATCTAATACTATCCGGTGAAGCCAGGTGCTTTTTCGCACCTGTGAGACCTCCCGGTCATCATGCTGGAGTTGCAGGAAGGGCCCTAACTGCCCCAACGCAGGGATTCTGCATCTTTAACAACATTGCAATTGGTGCAGAATATGCCTTGAGGAGAGGAGCTAAGAGAGTTGCAATAGTCGACGTAGATGCACATCACGGAAATGGTACACAGGAAATATTCTATACGACGGACAAGGTACTCTACATAAGTCTTCATCAAGACCCACTCACGCTATATCCCGGTACAGGATTCGTACATGAGGTGGGTGAGGGAGCTGGTGAAGGCTTTAACGTCAACATACCTATGCCTCCAGGGAGCTGCGATGATGTGTACATTCAAGCTCTTGAGGAGATAGTAATGCCCATACTTGAACAGTACAGACCTGACATAGTCCTAGTATCACTTGGATTTGATGCACATACACTCGATCCCTTGACAGGACTCGACATTACACTACACACATACGAGGCTCTTTTCCTACTTCTCAAGAGAGGACTCGAAAGAGGACTCTTCAAAGGTGTGGGATACGTCCTCGAGGGAGGCTACGATACCGGTGTTCTCGCAAAAGGCAGTGAGATACTTGTCAAGTTAATGCTAGACGAGGACTACACTATAGGTGAGAGAAAGACCGAGAGTCCAAACTATGTGCTACAAAAGGCCAAAAGAGTATTCAAAGAAGTGCGTGAAGTACACTCACGATACTGGAACCTGAAATAGCAACAGTTATTAACTAAGGCAGATCTCACGCTATCAACATGCGAATAGACAAACGCTGTCTCGTATGCCCAATAGGACCTAAGGAGTGTGTAAAAAGAATTGTGCAGAAAGTACATTTACTACCTAGAAAGCTAAGACCAGCACATCCCTGGACCATTGAGTGGTGCCCCTATCTAAGAGGATATAGGCCAAGTCCTGAGCTTCTACAGAAAGCTGAAGAATACCTTAAACAGATTCAACAAACTAAATGAAAGAACTTTTAGCACACTTTCTAAACTTTATTAAAAGAATAAATCCAAGATCAAACTACGAACATACTGTACTTAAATTTCTAGAGAAAATATTGTCAAGACTATACGAGGAGTTTAACAACTTAAACATTATTGAGAAACATTTATATCTAAAACTCATTATGGAAACCATCATACAGCTGAAGTATTTCGTAGAAAAATATGGTACTAATGATGAACGTATAGATAGGGAACTACATCTTAGATCAAGGAAAGGGCAGAGTTTTTCGATTAGAATGTTAGTAAATTCAAAACATCTTGCAGGCCGAATTAAACGTGAGATACTTGAGACCTATCTTGATATCTGTTCATTCGTCCATCCTTCCCATGTCTTAATAAGTAGCATTGTCAGGGAGTCTAAAGAATATGAAAAAATTCTGAAGTATAACATCTCTAGAACAATCGATTACTGCTCATATATCCTGATGTTGATATTTGGTAAGGATAGTGAGATGTGTAAGATATGTATTGACAATAATTTACCAAGGTGTTCAAAATATTGTACAAGATAGTGTTAACTATTTTTGTTGCTTTAA
>CAYPXK010000016.1:0-14307 GCA_964414695.1 uncultured Thermoproteaceae archaeon
AAAATACTCGTCTAGCCCCTGCACTAATAAACCCACGACTCAAGTAACAGACCCAAAGTATAGACAGGCAGCATGCTACCACAATTAAGAAATGATGAACAGTCCGGTAGCTGAAACATGATGACCGCTAGGTACGCTGAACAAACCCGCTAACAGCAGCCCTCATCTTTATAAGTCGTCTCTAGGCGTGACTAGTGAGAAGTGGAAGTACGTCAGGATATACCATCACGATGTTGAGAGTTGACTAAGAAGACACATACACGAGGCACCATAACAGTCCCATGACCTAATGAGGAAGCTCATCCTGTATTGTCATCGCGCAAGTGTCAAAGATTTATGTTTCTAATCTACCTACATGAGCAGAACATTGAGAACATATGCAGTAT
This sequence comes from uncultured Thermoproteaceae archaeon, assembly GCA_964414695.1. Taxonomy (GTDB): domain Archaea; phylum Thermoproteota; class Thermoprotei; order Thermoproteales; family Thermocladiaceae; genus JAADER01. The sequence continues at coordinate 387 of CAYPXK010000016.1, forward strand.
TGACAATAACAGCCTCCGCAAGATTCCTTCAGTAAGGGTAGTTTCTTCCTGTAATTAGCTCAACGACCTTACTTAGACACTTAATATCTGGCATAACATTGACACCACGGTGCTAAGATCACTGCCAAGAGGCCAACACATGCATGGGTTAGATGGGAAAGAAGTCCTCGATATTGTTCATAATTTAGGTTCACGATCGTGGTCTATTGGTGGGTCTCCACCTAGTGAAGAAAGCTCATGTCATGCCTGATAATAGGCTTCGTGCATACCTATCTCACGCCTATGCTTACTATGGTATGCGTGTTGTCGAACATGAGTTAGATAAGATTGTACGCGAGTTGCTTGGTGTTGGTCGAGACAAGTATGTTGCATTCTTTAGCTTTGCTGGAATCTCAGCTACTGAGTGTAATCTAGCAGCAAGCTCTATCGCTTTCTCAATTGGTGAGAGTGAGAAAGCTGTCAACTGGAGTGTTACACCACTCGCTCAGCTTGTAGACAGGCTAGTCAAGCTCGGTGTTTTACGTAGAATTGAGTTTAGAGAAGATGTCAAATACTATTTCACTGTTGACATACTCGTGTTCTACTGTCCAAACTATGATCAACATCCAGAGCCAAGTCGGGCAATGCTATGTGAGACTTGTACTAACTGTATAAACAATGTTGAGACTCGTGAATTAAAAGTAAGGGATCCGAAGACAGGACAGATACGAAAAACCAAGAAAGAAGTTGTCAGAGTCGTGTACAAGCCCTGTCATTGCCCAAAGCTAGATGTTGCACTATTTGAGGTAAAGACAAGCATCAGCGAACCGTACAGACCAGATAAAGAAGAATTGAAAAAACTCATAGAGTACGCCAAAACAGGACTACAAACGTACTATGTTAAAGTGCAGATAAAGTCACTAGATGGGAAAGTAATACTCGATGTCTATAGAGTAAACAGTTCGAAGATATCGGATGTTCTAACAGTATCGATGTAGTAACATCCAGGGTATGGAGTACTAGAGGGAGGAAGGGCGAGTCCCATATGTGAGATAAAGCCTGTATCTCTGCTCTAGTTCTTTCATGTATGCTATGGCCACTTCTCAATAACCTGTCATGGGACTGCTCTAGCTTATTCAGTGATGTTCTATCTTAAAGTAGCGTGTTGGGCAATATTATACTTGACAATTCCATCGACACTTTCTATCTCTTCTCACTTATGTGCTTATCCCGACATCTTTTGTTGTGTGATGTAGAGTGTAGGAGGTATAGCATGTGTGATAGTGCGACGACTTTGCTCATCTTTGACATTTGCCTAATGTACTCACACGTCGAAGTCTGCAGGAACTTCAAGTACTATGCCATTAGCATTCTTGATCTTTATATTACTAGTGCCTCTAGCAGTATTGCTGTTGCACATATAGTGTTCAAGACATTCGCTATCGTGAGCTTTCTGTCCAAAATTCTGGGATGAACATGGAGAGAGGAAGGGTAGTTAGGAAGGGAAGGATAGCTGAAAGTAAACAATGTTGGCTTAAGCTTTGCCTCAATATCCATGTATGAAGCTAGGAGAATGTAACTAAGATAATTACCAATTGTCGTAGAGCTTAGGGACAATCTTTGCTTATCTCAAGCTCAGCACTACATTTGTCCTGAAGACCACGAGCCGTGTAATGCAATTGGTATGACTTGTACTATCGTTGTGTACATATCTTAGCTAGGCTAATGCCCTGAAATGTGAAGCCTTTCTGTACTAGTGCTTGGATGGCGCGTTCTACGTCTTTTGCCGGTACTAGTATAATGTCTCTGTAGTATGTGCTATATGCCATAATTGGTATCTTAGATTCAGCTAATATTTGTGAGATCGTTGCTAGAAAACCGATAACATCTGGTGGTGTTGGGTCAAATATCAGAGCCCTATAGGGACCGATACATTCGTCGGAGATTCTCGAGTATGCGACACATGTGATGTAACTATTAGCTTCGCGAATCAGTGCAAAATATTCTGAGCATATCGAAGGTTCGTCTATTAGACAGACCCAAAGATCATAGCCAGACACATAGAATCCCCAACCCTGAAATGGATTACCTATAGACATCACCGTACAGAAAGAACTATGAATTATTACGTCACACCCTTACAAGCAATTGATGTATAAATCCCGCAAAGGTCACAAATATTAAACACTTATTAAACATCTTTAGAGAAGACATATCTCAAAGAGAGTTCGAACATGCCAAACGGAATCAAACTCGAGTCAGAGATTCAGGTAAATGTGAAATTATTAAAATAGGTCAATCGAGCAGATGCACCGCATCCGACGGCAAGAGGGTTATTGTACTCGAAGTCAAGACACGCAATAGAGCATTGCCAAGGCTATAGTCCAGGACTGGGCTTATATATGCATGCTCAACGGATATATAAATGATACGGATATATAAATGATAGGGTACCTAGACTACCCTTCTCGACGGCCTAAAGACCGGACAGATACTACACGTGGAGCGACATAAAGCACCTAACATCAACGGCAATGTACATGGTCGAGAGGCAGAGACATACTAACTATGAGGCGAGATAAGAAACTACATTGAGATCGGACGTCCATACTACGGAGTCCTAGATAAACTACTCAACAGTTTTGCGAATTTTTACACTTCTTCTTTAATAAAAGTCGAGGAACCTTGAGATTTGTCTTGCAGAGCCTCGACGAGATTCTATACGTTAGCGATCTAATTGCATAGAGGACCCGAAATTCAGAGGTTAGAAACCTCAAGATATGCGACGCACGTGGACTATATGTTTACTTGAAAATCGCTGAGCAGATACCTGTGTAGTGTAATTCAGTAGGCACATACTTCAACATAGGATTCCAAGGTCTCATAGTCTATGAAGAGCTTCGCCTTTAAGGCTTTCAGGAAATTTTGAGAAATAGGACTAGGACCATGCCATATTATAAGTATGCAAGGTACTTTGAGAGAATGTTCGAGTTCAATCTCAGCCTTAAACATCGAACCTTCCAATAGTACATGACTTACAGATCCAAGATAAATCTCCCCAATATAGATGTGTTGGAGACACATCTTCAATAGACTTAAATTAACTCCCAGCGGTTTGCTGGGGTCAAGTCCCTTCTCCCTGAGTTCATTATATTCTACAAGTCCTTTTACAAGCTCTTCAGCATTAACTGTAACGTAGGTCTCATGTCTGAGAAAGTTAATACAGTCCCTGTAGGAGACTCTGATCCGGACTCTGTCTTCGCAAATGGTTTCTGGTGGCTCTTTTATTCGAAACCCTATGTCAACAATAAACCAGACACCATAGACAATGTAGTTGTCAATAATGATGTTAGCACGTAGTCTGAAGTATGGTCGATCAAAATCGTCAGGATACAGTCTTAGTCTACGACATCTCATGTAAAGTTTTAGCTTTCCTTTTCCTCTGGTTTCGAGAGTACTGAAGACAGGATAAGTGCTGTAGCGATACCTAGAATAGCTCCTGCTATTATTCCAAGAATCACAGCAGGTCTCGTAGTTCTTGCAATTACTACATTAGGCTTCTCTATTCTAATACGGTAATTCTGGAGTATCTCTTCAACCCAATCCCTGTGTTTGATGTCGTATACGTAGACTTTGCCGTTCAGGAATTCTTTTGCAAATGGTAGGAATTCGTAGAAAACACGACACCAACATTTTGCACAGATCTCATTTTCAGAGCCCTTCTCAATGTAGCCACTCTCAATAAGTCTCCTCACATAGCTACGAGAGATCATGACAATAGGCTCTACAAGATAGCCCTTCAAGTACTCAGCCCTGTATACTTTAACCTCTAGATACCATACATCGTCAAGCTTTCTCGCTAGATACACCTCTTCGACTCCTAAGCCTTGAGCTATGTATTTGCCGGGCCACCATTGCTCTTCTACAAAATTGTGCCTACTCATAAGGTACTCTTTGAATTCACTGTACCTTCCTTCAGGAATCCAGAACTGCAGTACACCTCGTAGAATATCTTCCTCAGAAAGAAGCACTACCTTTCCCGATGTCAGACGAATCTTACAAGGATAAGCAGTCTCATAATACTCGCCGTATTCAACACTCATGAAGTTACCACTACGATACCTACACCAAGAACACGATATTTAAACTGTAGGTACATGTTCCCGATCGATGGTAATAGATCCTCAGAATTGCACAATTAAGCTCGTGGGCGTGCTGAAGCATAAACTTGCACAGTGCCCTAGATCAGACAAGACAACTCGTGCCAGTGATTGACAGTGTAAGGCAAAGCTTAATAAGATGCCATTCAAAAGACTTGTACAAATAGGAAGTATTATCTCAACATGTTATGACTCGTTGCTCTTTCTGCACACAATATTTAACCTGGGGGATTCCTGATGATCATGATGTATCCTGATGTGCTTAAAAAGTATTACAGAGGAGTGCTGAAGTGCTTACTGTATTGGTATAGGCAACTCTGTGGTTCTCTACTTGCTGGACGTGTCAAGTTGATGAAGCTCATGTTCTTGACAGTATACCAGCCTATTGACGAAGACCTTGTTCTAAGACATGCACCCAGCAGATTAGACTTCGAGATACTGTACAGAGGACCTTTCTCTAAGACAGTATCAGATGTTATTCAGGAGCTCGTAGGCAGATACCTCGATGAACAGTTCATCGAGGTCGGACATGAGCATCCTCTACACATTTACGACCTAGAGAACATAAATGACGAGATTCGTGATGAGGGAAAGAGTGAACTCAGGAAAGTCTTCGAGGATTCGCTTAAGGGCGAGCTAGTTGAGCATGTACTTAGGACTTATTCTGGCATAAGTTCTGAGCAGGCTGACAATATTGTCAATAAGCTACTTACAAGGTTTGTTGACTTAATCGATGAAAGAGCAAGAGCTGTTGTCATGCTGTATGGAGATAAGGAGGCTACTAGACTCGAAAGAGCAAGTCTTAGGCTAATAGGCATAAAACCTGATGATAAGGCAAAGTACTTACGTATGAATGTTGAAGACGTGATGAGGGCTGTAGGTAAGCAAGTAATATCGAGCGAAGTTATCGTAACAAGTGGGCTCTATATCAGGAAAGTCTTGCAGAAACTCGATAGACTATTCTCTATGTGAGAAAATTCTGAGCAAATCATGTCTCAACATTCTGAGAGATTCTACAGCCAATGCTACATCCAGGATTGGTATAACATAGGATAGGTGTATGGTGTACAGTCTCTTGACCACTCCAGGTTCTCTAAGCAAGTCTCCACGTGTCAGCGCTCCGTGTGGTAAGTTTACTCTCTCAGTCTCTGGCACTACGTGAACTATACACAGAATTACACGTTTACATACTAGTGCACTGTCACGTACTTCAATAGCTAACTTCTCTCCACCTCTCTTCTCAACACCTACTCTCGGGGTCAGTAGGTCTAGTCCATGCAGAAATAGTATGAGTTTTGATACTGCATACTCGTCTTCTAGGAGCACAGTAGACATGTCCTGAGATTGATGAAGTTTGTATTCGAGGAAGACATGTGCACACTTCTCTCCGTACCTGCAAAACATGTATGAGTCTGGCTGATATGTGAGCAATGGTTTCTGACCTGTCTTCTTCAAAGCCTCAATAAGTGGTACAAGTATTGCTGGTGGCTTCACTTCTAGCTCTGGCTCAAGAATATCGTAGTCTACAGCTAGGCCAGTAGCCCTAAACAATGCCTTAATCGTGTAGTGCAGTAACGCACTTACTATAAGATCTCTCGACCATGTGTGACGTCGTACACATTCGTCGAAGTTACTTAGCCAAGCTCTAAGACAGTCTGTCCTAACACGTTCTCGATACTCTTGGACAATACGTCTAACAACATCTCGTAGAGATTCCTCACGATATTTTATCTCCCAAGCAATACATAGCAGTAGTACAATTTCTTCCATGAGGTCTTTACAGACAAGTTCTTGTATACACTGCTCAAGCTGTGAATAAGCGTACTCAAGCTCTGAGACAACCTCCTCCGCCTTCTTTCCCACTCTATCACTAACTTTAACAGTACAGTACATTAGCTCCGGCTAGCCACAAGCACAATCATCAGGACAAATTTAAGAACTATACAGAATTTACAACGTAAAGAGTTAGCACTGTGAGGCCTGTAATATAAGAACCAGCTAATGACACAAGCCGTATGTATAGGAACCAGCTAAGGTAGCCATACAGGAAGAAGATGCCAGAATACTTGAGCAGCACACATACAAGGTTGCGATTTAGAAGAGGGACAAACGTCCTAGACCTAACCCTCATAACATGCCTCTGCTTAAGCTTAGCTAACGTTTCCTAGCTATGATTACTCGACGGCCCTTCTCCGAATCTAAGTCCACAACCTTCTCCACATTGAACCCTACTTTCTCGAGGTTCTCGATGGCTTCCCTGAGCGTTGTTGTCAATGTTTCCCCAAGCTCAATGTACTCCCATAGACATGCGAGAAGTGCTGTTAAGGGGCCCCTCATGTCATCTGACAGAAATACGTGTTTAGATACGAGAAGTCCGCCACTGTTGAGCGCACTGTGTATCTTGCACAGTACATCTACATTACGTGGACTTACAGCACCAAAATCAAGCACAATATCGTATCCGCGACCAATGTCATCTTTGTTAAAATCTGCTGGAACTAATTTTATTTTATCTTCTAATCTAAAGACACTAACCACCTTCTTGGTTATATTCTCGATAACGTACGGTAAGTCTAGAGCATACACCTCAGCATTTGGAAACATTTTTGCAATGAACACAGCATAGAGACCTGAACCACATCCAATATCGAGAATCTTTCTTGCACTACGAAATTCAGGAATGCTACGTATGAGATCAAGTAGCTTCTGCACATGTCCTGATGCTAGCGCTATCTCAAGCGTAACAATAGCGTCAACCATTGGCCATTGTTCAATTCTCTTCACTGACCCCTCTCTAAGAGATCTAACTATATTCTTCCAGGAACGCAATTCTTCCATTCTATCAGCATGAAAAATAATGTATGTAAGAATTGAATATGGAGAATTGCTTACAAGAAAAGTATTTGCTATATCCGAATTTTTGTACTTACCATTATCCTCAAGAAGTAGACCAATTTTTGTTAGGATTTTGCACAAAAGATCGAGTAGCTTAGTGTCGACATTAAGTTTTTGTGCAAGCTCATTTACAGAGTGTGGTTCTATTAAAAAGTCGAATATTCTTATCTTGCATGTAGAGACAAGAATATTGAAAAGATAAGCATTGTGCACAAGGTCAAGCAGCAGTCTCGGTCTCTCAGTCTGCTTAGCTGCTACGTCAATTCTCTCCAGAGATTGAAGACGAGCCTGTATTTCCGTGGGTGAGAAGCTCACGGGCGCATATTATGAGTACTTAATTAAGTATTACGTACTTACGTAATACCTTCAGTCATTGCTAAAATGTGGAGATAGGGCACGTCTGTCATTATACATTGAGTGCATGCCCGCTACGTAGGGTATGGTAAAGTTTCTTTAATATGGGTAACAGTAATCTGCAGCTATCTTCATCTCGTGCCCATATGTAAAATACGCAGCCTGAATCATGTAGGAAACATCTTGCCTCGGCTACTGCACCTGCCTGTTCCATCTTTATCTCATATAGGTCAGGAAATGTGTCTGCTAGTGGACGTATTTTGTCAAGTTCAAGTTGTCTAAGTTCAGGATCGTAGACTAGGACATCTACGAATACCTGCACGAACCCTGGCGTTGTCCTGATGAATCTGACGTGAAAAATCTTGTCATCAACATCTACGCAGAGTCTGGCATCTACGTTACCTGAAACGAGCTGCGCAATCCTCCTCAAGTATCTCGATATTGCGGCCCTCGGCACTCTAAATCTATGCGTAGGGAAAATATTCACGAAGGAAATTACTGAATTAGCCTGTGATGAAGTTAGCTAGGTCTGACACTACTTTAAGCAGATAGTGATGAGCCCTCTGCGCAGCTGAGGTTTAGTTTTTAAGCTCTGGCAAAATTTCGCACTTTAACAATCTATGGAACTTACAAAAGTCCGCATACACGTACTAGTAGATAACTATGTAACAAACCCTGGCAAAATAATGGGCGAGTGGGGTCTTGCACTTCTCGTTGAGCTACACTATGACGATGGTACTGTACGTCACCTACTGTACGATGTTGGACAGAGCGGAGACGTCCTGCTAAATAACGCCACTAGACTTGGACTAGACCTATGCAAAGTCACGCACATAGTGCTAAGTCACGGACACTACGACCATGTTGGAGGCCTTGTGAAGGTTCTCGAATTCCTAAATGAGAGAGGTAGAAAGCCCGTAGTCCTAGCTCATCCAGCAGTGTTCTCCACAAAGCTTGTCGTACGTGGAGGCGAGATGAAGTACATAGGTGCACCATTCAGGAAGGAGGATGTTGAGAACAGGTCATGGCTAATCCTGACACGCGACCCCGTCAGCGTCCTTCCTAAGGTAACCTTCTCAGGAGAAGTCATGAGGTTCGGATACCCAGAGTACACGCCAGACATGTACACCACACTGCCTGATGGTCGTCTTGTGAGAGACTCAATGGTTGACGATGCTGCACTTATCATAAACACAAGGAGAGGACTGATAATCCTGACAGGGTGTGGACACTCAGGAATACTAAACATCCTTGAACATGCCAGAACAATAACAGGAACAAACAAGGTATTTGCAATAATTGGAGGCCTACATCAGGAAAGGGAGCCAGAGGACAGCGTAGTCAAGCTATGTAAGGAGCTTGAGAAGAGAGGAGTTGAACATGTCGTGCCACTTCACTGCACAGGAATGAGAGCAGTATCAGTAATGCTCAGAGAATTAAAAGACAGAGTAACACTTGCAGGAGCTGGATCTACCATAACATTATCACCCTAGTACCACACAGCCCTCTTCACATCGGGGTAGCTAATGAAAATTGGAATAAACGTAGTTGCAAGTCTTTCACGGACATTACTGACAGTCACTACAATACTCATAGTTACTTGTCTTGCATCACTTGCAATAGCAGCAGTTTCGCATCAACTAACATTACTTGAATTTAAAATCTGTACATTATCCATTATCACTGTCCTGCCTGTTGCATTTGTATTTTTCTTTCTATCGAAAAAGTTTGGTGAGTATGGATTAACAACATACCTCGATGCAATATATGTCGTAGTCCTGACGTGGCTAATATCGCCCTTCATATGTATGGTACCCTTCCTCTACTACGGTCTATCGCTTTCAAATGCGCTGTTCGAATCGATAAGTGGATTAACAGGCACTGGACTTACAGTAATTCAAAATATATCAAATGCACCAATCATAATAAAACTGTGGCGAAGCGTCTTACAGTGGTTTGGAGAAATTGGAATAGTCATAGTATCTATTGTGCTCTTTGCAAGGCCTGGCTCTCCTGTGACCTATCTATACATTGCTGAAGGTCGTGAAGAGAGGATTGGCATAACAATTTGGAGGACAGTCAAAATAATGATAAGAATATACATACTGTACACAGTCATAGCAGCCATACTGTACATACTGGCCGGCTTAGATCCCTTTGATGCTGTCTGCATAGCAATGACAACCATAGCTACAGGAGGCTTCTCACCCATATCCAAGCCATTCCTGTATGTACACGTTGCACACTGGTGGCTTCTCTACATGACTTGTGTAGTATTCATGTTCTTAGGAGCAATGAACTTCAGAGATCATGCACGTCTATTCATGGGCAGGCTTAGAGAAGCATTTTCATACGAACTTAAGCTATTTTTAATAGTCGCGATAGTGTTCATATTCTTAACATCTATATGTTATCTAGTATTCGAGAAATATCCACTAACTCTCGCGCTTACCCTAGGCGCATTTCATGCAATTTCTGCATTAACAACGACGGGCTTTCAATTGAATCTGTTGAATAATCTACACCCAATAACGAAGCTGGTACTTGCACTTGCAATGATCATTGGTGGATGTACATGCTCGACAGCTGGCGGTATTAAGGTTATCAGACTTGCACTGCTGTTTAAGAACGTTGAGTGGACAGTGATTGAGACTACGAGACCAAGAGTCCTCGTTCGTAAGACTTTAGGCAACCTCAAACTTGAGGACAAGGACATTCTTCGTGCACTGACGTTCATATCACTGTACCTGCTTATCGTGCTCCTCAGCTCCATGGTGCTTGTAGCATGTGGCTACAGTTTCGTTAACTCACTCTTTGAGGCTGCATCAGCGATGGGATGTGCTGGACTCACTGTTGGAGTAACATCACCAACGATGCCACTTGCAGGAAAGATAACACTGATGATCGACATGTTGGCTGGAAGACTTGAGATTCTCCCATGGATCATGTTCTTCTACACACTGATACCTTCGCGTAGAGCCAGAAGGGTACTTAAAGTCACACGAAGCTAGGAGAGGAATCAGAAGGGCGTAAACGGATGAAAGTACTCATCCTAGGCGCAAATAAGATAACTGGCGAACTTGCCAAGAAGCTGTCTCAGCGTGGTCATGAGGTAATTCTTGTAGGCATGGACAAGAACATGTGTGATAGAATACTGTCAGAGGCAGACATTGAGGTAATTGTTGGAGATTACACGGACCTGGACTTTCTAGAGCAGAACGTTGACATACAGTCGGCAGACATAATAATAGTATCGACAGGAAGTGATGAGCTAAACGTTCTAGTTTCAATACTTACAAAGTGTCTAGGAGGCAAGAGAATAATAACACTGCTCTCAGATAGTAGAGTTGCAAGAGCACTAAGAAGCCTAGGCATTGAAGTTGTCGAATTCTCATCAACACTTGCATCACTCCTAGAGTCACTTATTGAAGGTAAGAAAGAGATGGTTGACATAGTTGAAGCAACAGGAACAGAATACAAGCTAATATCATACGTAGTATCTGAAGATGATAAATGTGTAGGAAAGAAAGTTAGTGAACTAAAACTTCCAAGAGACGTAAAAGTAATTGCAGTATTTGAAAATAATGAACTCAAAGTAGACCCAGACAGCACAGTAATAAAACCAGGATCCGTACTCATAATGCTAGCCCGTAAAGACGCTGTAAAACACGTTAAAGACATTCTAAAAAACGGAACAGCAGAATAAGTTCAAATAATTTAAAATATACAGGACTCAGCAAGGCCTGCGCTACATCACGAGGCTGAGGACTCAGTGTGTTGAGACCTCATCATTCTCAACAGTTGCTCACTAGGGTAGGCTTAACGTAGCCCAAAAAGATTAAAACACTTACAAATTACAGCTACCTAACTTTGGATAATTTTAATTTTTATTAATGCTAATTTTTATTTACGCCATCTCCTCCTCGTATCTGTCTAGTCTAAATGATTTGTATTTACCAGTTGGTTCACCCCACTCAACGCTCATCTCAACGTTAGCTCCCTTCAGGATTGATGGGAGATCCAGCTCAAGGAACTGCTTTAGTGCGCTCTCTGGTCCCTCTGCAACAATCTCGATAGCTGACTTGTGAGGAGTCTCTGCGCAGAAGCCCTTTAGTCCCCTCTTGACAGCGTGTGCTCTTACCTGAGGCTTGAAGCCGGCAGGTGGCTGGCCCTTAATCAGGACTCTAAGCCTCTTCATTCCTGAACTCATGTCAGCAGACGGCAGACATTGAAAATTTTAAGCTTTGTCCAACAAAGAAACAACTACACGATGATGAACCTGGCCTTCTATGACCAGATGATTAGGTTGGCTACAAGCTGAATCGCTTAGAAAAACAACAAAACCAATACTATGTCAACATTCAACTGCTGAACTAGACGTGCACTAACATTATCACTACGACATCGTGAACATGGTGTACTATATAAGTCTGCACCCTGTAGAGTAAGTACAGATTACAAATGTTGGACATTTACGTTGGCAAAGGCGCAGGTAGGTATATTATTCCTCAAATTGAAAATTCAAAACGTAGAATATGGATCTGCAGTCCATTAATTGATCCAGAGTATGCAAATTTACTCGTACGTAAAGCTCATGAAGGCGTCGATGTACGTGTCATAACATCTAGCTCTTCAAACAACATTCACTCACTACGCATCTTGAAGGGAGATACTAACCGAGAGACAGCTCCAAGAAAATTCAATAGTACAGCACTGTTATATGCTCTATGTGTGGCTTTGACGCCGCTGCTAATACCAATATATTATGCGTATAAACTTTCAAGAAAACTTAAATTACAAGTAAGGACATACACTATCGACACATCTATTGCATTAAGCCTCTTTGTAACAATGTTCTTATTATACGTACACTCGTTCTATATAGGAGCAAAAATGCCAGATATTTACTATAAAACACTAACAGTGACTATGGCAGTGTTACCTGTAATTTACATGATTATAACATACTTCAAGACTATACACGTAAAAGCAATGGAACAGGCAGCACAGTATACTGTAAAGAACTTAAACATTGTACTGACAACATATCCTAAAGATGTGCAAATTAACACAAAGATATACATAATTGACAATATTGCAATATTGAGCAGTGCTAATCTAACTAATGAAGATATGTGGCATAATATTGAACACGTTATAGTATTTACAGAAGAGGACAAAGTCAGGAAGATAGAGCAGGAATTTCAAAAATTACTTACATTAGAGGGGTATCAACAATGTCAGTAGCTATCCTTAGAAGTACAGTATATATGACCATAATGACGCTAGATTAGACCATGTCTACACTAGGTATTCTGCTCCTGCTGGGTCTATGTCTGGTTCCAGGATTTGAACCAAGATACGTGATAGCACTAGGCATCGCTGAAGGCCTTCCACTGCACATAGTATTAGCAATATCACTTACAGGAACAGTCCTGCTCACTACACTGCTAATCTACACTATACCACTCATTGATAAACTAATGAAATTCATACAAAACACATCACTCAGAAAAATCTCCGAGCTATACTTCAGATATATCGAATCTCTAAGAAAGAGAGCAAGTAAATATACCGTACTTGGACTCGTAGGCATAATACTCTTCATCGCTATTCCAGTACCTGCAACAGGCATGTGGACAGGAGCCCTACTCAGCCACCTACTCGGACTAAACCGCAGCAAAATGTACATCTCAATACTCATCGGAGGACTCCTATCCCAACTCATAGTACTCACAGGATACATATCCATCCACTCCATCCTAAAAGCCGCCTTTCAATTCCCTCATAGATCCTTCCCAAATACTCTTTAAACTCTCCCAATACTAATATCGCAATTATTCACTAATCCTTTTAATCCCTTCTTAGATTTCTCTTCATAAATTCAGAGACGAATCCTGCACAAGAATGCGAAAAGTCTCTCTCGATTCTTTTGTAGATTCTTCTAGGACAATAACAGGTGCATTAATATTCATGTCATGAGACTTTCGATTCTTTTGTAGATTTTTCATGAAAGTGTGTACACAGTCAAGAAGCTTCAAGATATGTGAACTTTCGATTCTTTTGTAGATTTTTCAGTAGTAAACCAATTTTGCTAAAGTGGAACTTTCCACATCTTTCGATTCTCTTGTAGATTTTTCATCAACATGGTTAGGGTAATTCAAATTTGGCCACTAGATCTTTTATACTTTCGATTCTTTTGTAGATTTTTCCAACAAGAGCTCAAGAGCACAAGCACACCACTACAAAAACACATATTTCTTTCGATTCTTTTGTAGATTTTTCTTTACAGTCTCTCGTTAGGACTCTCTCAAGTGAAATCTTTCGATTCTTTTGTAGATTTTTCTGTGGGTTTATTAGGGAGGTTTTTATACCCCTATTTCCTGTACGTTACTCTACTTACGGTCTTTAAAGTCTCACCATCTCGAAAATGCCACAACCATAACATCAGGACGAGTAAAACTTCGAAATGGTTACCGTATTACAAGTAGTACGTATTACAATGATATGTATTATGTTGTGTTATCGTTGGG
>CAYPXK010000017.1:0-6759 GCA_964414695.1 uncultured Thermoproteaceae archaeon
TGTTGCTAGTAATAATTGCGAAATTAAGGTAAAGGTAATGCTACATGAATGTTTGATTGAACATACATTTTAAGCATGCAAATTATTGGAACATTGTAGTTAGATACCTGTGTACAAAATATGTGTCTGAGCAATTGGTAGTTCTTTTTCTGTGCATACATACATTGTGTTTCCTTTCTCTGTTCTTATTTTGTAAAGGTGGTTACATTTTCTCTCTGAGATAAATACGATAAATCCCTCGGGGCTGTCACACCATGCCCAGAAGCCATAAAATCCTCTATTACCAAAGGGACAGAACAGTTTAGGAACTTGCGTAGGCTTAGTTATTGAAGTTATCTTACCGTAGTCTACTTTACGTAGAATCACTGCACGGACTATAAGACGACCATCAGACGTTATCTCAATTTTTGCTGGCGTCAAAGCAAGTATTATTAAAAGCACTACAAAAAGCGTTGCCGCTAGCTGTATGCATACAGGGAGAGAAATCTCGTGTACAAACACGTACATCATAACAAGCACTATAACGATGGGAAATGCTAATAAGACGGTAAATAGGTGACTAAATTTCAATACCTTGTTGATTTTTCCCTTAAAAGTATCTACAGAGACAAATTTGTCAGTGCGACAAAACATATCTATATTGAGTCTCTAAATGGCAATAGTTATAAGGATAGCGTGATAAATTCTTTTTCGTAACAGTTTACTTTGGTTTACGTTTCTATTCTATATTTACCACATGTTGTTACTACCAAAAGCAGGTATTGAACAATGTACATGATGTCTAGTACACGTAGATGGACTAAGCTGATTGCAACTGTAGTATCGGTCATTGCAGTTGTTAGTATCACAACAGCTTTAGCACAGACAACTGTGTATGTGCATCCTGGTAGCGGTATTTACATACCTGCATACGGTATAGCATGTTCACTGTCGGGGGGAGTAGTGTATAGGTTTGCACTAAGTAATCTTAGTGCTGTTTGTTCTGGGCTTGGTGTTGATGTGTTAATTGTGTATGGTGGCGTTGATAAGGGTGGTGTTACAATTACTGGTGTATGTGGTGTAAATAAGCTGTACATTGTTAATGCTACTGAGATTTGGTTAATGGAGAAGAAGTACTCAGATTTGTTGAGGAAGGTTCACGCAGTAGGCGATTCTGTAGTTAAAGAGCTTCTGCTACAGGGCATTGCAAGGAGTGTACCAAGCATAAGTTCAGTAACAGTGAAGGAGTATGGTGACAGGAAGGAGCTTCACATACAGATACTGTATCGTAATGAGACTCTCCTAAAGACATTCCTAGAGAAGTTCTGCAGGAAGTTGAGCAGACTTGAGGAATTGAAGAGGTATGGCATTGACAAGATTGTGATAAGGGTTGTCCCCATAGCAACATATAGTGAAGATGTACTCCTGAAGTACAGAAAGGCATTCAGTGAACTGAAGAGCCACACGAACGAACTGAGAAAATACGGCGTTACAAGTGTTGCACTCCTACTATTAGATAGACCAAGAATCGTCGTAGTATCTGAACTCGCCAAGGCTAAGATAAAGGATCCAGACACACTAGTGAAGAGTCTAGCTCAAGAAGTCAGGAAGATCATAGGCTGTGAACCAGAACTAGTAATTAATCTAGTAATTGGAGGAAAACCATACGTACTAGACATAGAACAAGCTAAGCGGACTTTCAAGACACATCCAACGACAGAGACCAGGTTAACAACACTACTACCACTGATACTAGTAATACTAGTGATTACATCCGTAGCACTGGCAGTGTACCTGAAAAGACACTCCTAAAAGCTAATGTAAAACTGTCTCCACCTTCCCCTCTCTGTCCAACTGTCCAATCCCTTCCCTCTTCTTTTCCCCCAATCTTCCCAACTTCTTTCCACACATTGTAACTCAGGACTACCAATCAGAGCGTTACTGGTCAAGTTGTTAAGCAGGTGCCAGAGAGCGGGGAGCAGGAGGGTGCTGTTAAGCAACTTGAAGAAGCTACAGAAATTAGGCAACAGGTTCTGCAGTTGCAGTTGACACCGTTGCAGAGACGTATTCTCGATGTTTTAAGGATGGAGGGTAGGCCATTGAGACTTGCTGAGATTGCTGAGAAGGTTCACTCAACAGATGCTAGTGTTAGAAATGCCTTGAGAAAGCTTGAAGAACTAGGACTTGTGAAGAGACTCTACATAAGGAAGTATGTGTATTATGAGCTTGTGCAGAAGTGACATCTGCAGATGATTGAGGTACCTGAAGAGCAATGAATCATAGTGTTCGCATAGAATTCACTAAGCATGCAAAGGAGAGAATGAGCAGGTATGGGATATCTGAGAGCGAGGTCATCGAGACATTAATTTATCTGTTTCAGAACGTTTCATATATGGTTACATTTGGTGTAGTACTGACATTGATGTTTCAGGGTCCTGATTGTGTTGTGTAAGCTTGGTCTAGGTTAGTAGACCTAGTTTTACTAGTGTTGTTGTGCTGCTTATTGAGAAGAGCGTATAGACGATGAGAATGTCTATCCACGATGGTATTTTCCCTATCTTCTTCGGGATTACATATCGATAGACTACTACAATACCTAGAAAGCCTCCAAAGAGAAATAGTAGCAACTTGATTAAGAGAGTGATAATGTTCATTATTATTTGATGCTACATCTACTCTTAAAGTCTTGACTTAGCTCTGACTAAGTGTAGTGACTTACTACGACTTTATCGTGATAGCAATACCAAGAAGACCAATATTAATAATGTCAGTTTGTATCAAGTAGGTATTGTTGACTTATTGTTTTATGTTGTACATTTTGTGAGTTCTATGTGTGGATAGGCTATGAGTAGTTCAATAGTGTTTGGAATGTCTATCCTCATTGGTCTGCCTAGACCTTTAAACTCTTTTACACTCTTGATCAGGTAGACTTGAATGTTAAACGTTATGTTGTTTAGACCTTGTCTAAATGCAGTGCGTAGAATATTAAATCGATGTAGCTGTTCTAGTGGTATGGCATCAAAGTCTTTAAACGGCATAAAGCATAGGGTCTTTAGAAGTCCAATAGATGTTTCTGTGAAACAGTAAATCTTAATGCCATTTACCACCAGGCATGTGGTGATTCTCAACCCCATGTTAGGTGACGATGAAGCACTGTGAGTAGAGTAGCACACTATTATGTCAGGCTTTATACTTGGAAAACAATAAGTACGTTCATTGACCTTATAGCAGTAGAAAATTTGTCTACTACTTACGTTAAATTGGACAGTGATTGTGTCATTGTACACTAAGTAATACCTGAAGCATCCCCCTACTCCTACCTCACAGGTTTTATCTCTAGGCAATACAGCTATTATAGCAGACTTATTCAGGGGGGTCTTGATAATGACTTTCTTGACTATACACTTAGCCTCAAGCTTAGTCGCACCTCCCTGAAGTACTAGTACATTGTCAGCATTGCATGGGAACATCATATTTGTAACCATGTCTAGCAGGGAAACAGATACTCTCTGTACAGGTTTGCAGAGTATGTACATGTTAGAGGTTTTACCCATATTGAAAATAGTGTAAAAAGCAATGAGAAAAATGAAAACTGGTAAGGAAATTAGAAAGAAATATCGTTTATTTTTAAGTTTAGTTAAGTTTGAGTGCATGGTGTTATGACGATATTTTTGCTCCAAAGACTGTAAGCTTGTAGGTGTATGTGTGTTTGTCTGTTGTGACTAATTGTATTGTTATGTGTAGTGTTGTTTTTGGATCAGTCTTCACTAATGTAATGTATGGTTTCTCTATGATCTTAGTCCCGTTAATAATCCACTGTATTCTTGAGATTTTGCCTGGATTTTTCAGATAGCCGATGGGTATCAAAACTGCTTTTGTCTTTGATATTGAGATCAATGTAGGCTCTGCAAGATTCTGACTTTCTATCTTCTTTCTTGAAATGTTGTTTACAATATCTTTAACAAGTTTACAGACAGGCAATGACTCAGAACAATTTTGCACACTTATACGTACAAGCTCTCTACCAGGCAACCTTATCAACACTACACTGAGCTTCTCAGATAGTTCATACTCTGGGAGTGTATTAACATAGCCTTGAGATAAACATGAAACTAATGTATAGAATGCCCAAATCATAGGATACTTGTTCTTATTGTTGTCGTACTCACCTCTGTAGTCTACACTATGAATAATCCAGCAATCTGGAAGTTGCTTCATGACATACTTTACTGACCTTGAAGCTGATATAGAGATCTTTGACCTAAATATTCCGGATATTGATATAGACCTTACTAACGCTACACTTTCTCCATCGTAGCTTCTCACTGTTGACGTTATGCTATACTCTACTGACGCTAATGTTAGAGACCCAAACTCCCAATAAAATGTCCACTTATCTGTCAGTTCGGCCACACCGTTAAAAGGTGAGTTAAGTGTTGCTACAATGACAGGTACAGTCCCCTTTGCAACCTCTTTTTCTTCTATCCAACAAAACGCATGAACAGTGTTAGCGTAAGCTAACATAATACACGTAGCCAATACTAGCACAATTGTAAATGATCTCATGTTGTCTAGTCCTGGTTGTGTACTCATCGGTAATACAAGTCTACGAACTCATTAATATCAATGTCACAGTATCAGACAATGGTATTTCAACCAATCAGCGGTGTACTCGACCCACTTACATGTCATGTATATGGTCCATTTCACCTGAAGGACAATACTCAGGTCAACATTGAGCCCCGGTGGAAACCATACTGAACAACGCTGAGTGTTGGTAGAAGATCTATATCAATAGTGATACGAGAAGATAAGGATGCAAATATCAGAGATACAAAAGTCCAAGTATTTGATAGCGTAGTATAGCATGTTTGCGGTATGGAAAGGGTTTACCTGCAAAACCCGTATTAAAATGATTAAGGTGTGTCAACGCCGTGGGACACTATTGAGAGAAGTATTCATGTGTATGAACTTGCAGGATATGGTATTCGATTCAGCGATATAGTAAAGGTTCTAGGATATTTAAAAAATCTACGAAAAACTAATCCAACAGAGCTTCTTGTCAAAGTTGAAGAAGGCGCAAAGTGTCTCTATCTATCGGATTGTGCAGTTGAGAAATACGAAGGATATAGACTACTGTGGGTCAAACTTGGTTATGCTAGAAAGACAGGGGCCGTGAAGCAAAACTAAAAGTTAGAAGGTTATTCAATAAGAATATTGACAAGCCTTTGAGACAGCTGTTAATAAGGACGATGCGCATAAACTTGCTAGTGCACTTGCAGGAACAGATGCTGACAGGTGAAAAGAGATAATTAACTCTAGTGCCATTCAAAGAATGTAGTGTCCTATATAAGTATCAGGGTAGGTATGTGCTTCGTGTCGTATTTGAAAGAGAAGACGACATTATTAAGGTGATAACCACGTATAGAGCCAGGAGAGAACGTTATGGACATAGATCATAGATTCAGGATTAGCTATGATCCTGAAGCTGATGCTCTAGTCATTACTCTGCATGATGATAAGCCTGATCATGGTGAAGAAATTGCACCTGGAATAATCCTACACTACAACTCCAGGGACGAGGTTATTGAGATAGAGATCTTGAATGCATCGGAGTTTGTCAAAGCAATATTGCAAGAATATCTAAGCAATAGCAAGAAACTGAGCAACACCATAACCGAAGTAGCTAAAAACTACGTCAAGAAGCTGAAGGAAATTCCTGAAGAGAGACAGTAGCTGAGGCAGACCATTGTTACATAATCCTCTATTCAACTCCTATCCTAGGGGTCTCCTATCATGTAGACGTATTGTACACGTATACATAATGAGTGAGCAAGAGAGTACTATTCTATGGAAAGAATAGAGACAGGGAGGTACTGTTCTGTGAGGGTGTGGGTGTGGAAGTTAGTGTTGTGTTGTTGTTTGGGTTGTTAGTGTTAGTACCTGTTTGGGTGTTATTATGAGGTGTATGTTTTTGGCTAGTGTAAGGTATAGTGCATCTTTGAGTATATCATGTATGTCTCTTCCTGTTATTTTTGCAAACTTTTTCAATAGTCTATACTCATCCTCGTTAAATTCGATAATGAATGCACCAGTGTCAAACCATGGGTTATCACAAAAATCTACAATTCTCATAAACTTTCAATTCCTGCAAAGTCACAGAGATTAATGTATCTAATGCTTATTTTGTACAACAACAGGCACAATATAGTTTAGGAAATATTCCTGTAAACTACGTAAAACAAGCTCCTCGATAGGTAGACCAAGTTTTTCAGCAATTTTCTCCAAGAGTCTATACTGTGTCTTGGGAATAATCAAGTCAATCCAATATCTTCGACTTTTTTTCACATGCATCTACTAGCGTAATGTTGTCCCTATGGTATAAATAGTCATTAGGTAAATTCTCGTCTTTTATGTAGATCAACTATGTGCTTTACCTGAAGTACAAATGACAGGATATTCCAAAACCAGATAGTGAAAGTACTCACTTCCTAAGTAAGTCCATTCCTGACAACATCAACTTCCTTCACAGTACCAGTCTCAGGATCGAATAATCTAACACGACCATACCTAACATACGTCTGTACATACGCAGCAGAATCTGAACTATTAATCAACCTGAAAATTTCCCAATGCTTCAAGAAGCGTAAATTTAGACCAAATGCATGTAATTTAACCCAACTAGGCAAGTGCTGTCTAACTGTCTCTAGGATCTGCTTGATTTCTTGTACAGCATTTCTGCTATACTTCCTGATGCATAGTGAACCAACACCAACACGT
>CAYPXK010000018.1:0-2434 GCA_964414695.1 uncultured Thermoproteaceae archaeon
TTCTTAGATATATACCTAGTCTATGCTGTTGCATAGATGATAGAGCCATCCTTATAGGAGATTTAACGCGAAGTGACTTAAGCGCTTTCATAAGAATTTCAGAATCTAAATCTCTGTAAACACTAGATGCAAGCAGAACAAGCCTCCTCTTGAAATCTTCTAATACAGATTTCACGTACTCCTCACATCGTTCTGATAAACATTTCAAAACTGCAATATTATGCTCACCAGTGACCCTATTATACCGAGGCGAGATATAAAAGACAACATAACCATTCTTAAGCCAGAAATCTAGAGATTCGGAACGACCAAAAGATGCGCCGATTAGGTCGATATTAAATCTTCGTTTTAGATCTTCTTCAACGTACTTCAATAACCTCGTTCCAAGACCCCTTCTCTGTAGCTCTGGCACAATGGCGATTCTATGAATACGCACAATTTTCAATCGATAAACCTTCTCTGATCCAAAACGAGCTAGAAGTGTACCAAGCACCGTGCCTGCCAATGGCTTTCCTGATCTTGCTTTCTTAACCTCTTGTAACGTCAGTCTCTCGAATCGTACATGTGCAGCACCAATGACACGACCTGAAGATGTCTGAATAACGTATAGTAGATGATCGTCACTATCGAGTAGATAGACAATATCGTCGGGACTATGTCTATAATGTGCGTCCCGAAGAACAGCCACCACTTGACGAAAGAGCTCAGGATTTTCTAACAGAGAATCCTTATCTATCAGCTTAATCGAGACAGTAGAATCTCTAACGAAAAATTCTTCACCACTGTAAGTACTTCTATTAGACTGTCCTAGACAAAATACGTTTAACAACCATCTCTCCAATGGATCATTCTCACAGTATCTAACTGGGCATGTTAAATTAAACACCATGAAAGTTCTAGAGAGTTCTTTTTCAAGCGCAATTTCAAAGTACCTGCCACTACCTTCATAGCCAAATGTTGTACATGTCATAAAAACCTTGTAACATCTTGATAGTATTCTCCTAATACGCGCAATGCCTACAGTTGATGCTTCATCTACTAAAACTATCGGAGATAACGTTCGCTCACCTGGCCTTCTTAGAATGATTTTCCTATCATGAACTAATATAATCTTAGTTGATTTATACACATTACAGCTGAGTGCTTTTGATAGTCCTTTTATAAATGACTCAGGAACTTCGTAAGGACATACAATTTCTATGTATGGGAAATTGTATCTTTTGAATATTTCTCCAGCAATATAACCAAGAAGATAAGATTTGCCTCTACCTCTACCACCTTTTATTAGGAGAGCTTTCGCTTCTGATGCTAAGAAGTTCTCAAGACTATTTATTACACTTTTTTGATCTTCCGTAAGGTCTTCAACATTTTTATGCTTGAGATTATATGCTTTACCTGGTATTGATATTGACATTACACTACCTTTGGATACTATTATGTGAGCTTCACATTCTTGTATGCTTTTCTTGAAGTATTTTGAAAATCTGTGATCAAAGCCTGGATTCCATTTATCGAAATCCTTAACTATGATTATAATAGAGCCTCCAGCACGTATAGTTTCTGCAACTGCACATAGCATGTTTGGTCTTAGTTTTTCGTTCTCAGTAAGATCTATCAATACGTAATCGAATTCGTGACCAAGTATTCTCGTGTATTCTTCTGGTTTTACAATATTTTTGAATATTTTATCTTTCGAGTATGATACTACTAAGGTTGTGTCTTTTGGTAATATACTGTATATGTTGGATACGTCTATTGAATCAACTACAGCTATGCCACGAGCATTCGTATTCTTTAATTTGTATAGAAAATCCTTAACTGTGTCTATTATTTCCATCTTCCAGCGACTGACTGTGTTGAAGATTAACAAGACTTAAAGCTTAGGTGTCATGTCATGTGCAAGTGATCGATGTCTGAGCAGTTCTTAGCAATGTTAAGGGAGATTGAGCAACGATGGCAAAACGAATGGTATAGTAAGAACATCTTCTCGCCTAGTCCTGATGAAAAGAAGCCAAAGTTCTTCATAACGGTCCCATATCCCTATGTCTCTGGACCTCCACACATTGGGCATGCTCGAACGTTCACTGTTGCTGACATCATTGCAAGATTTTACAGGATGTTAGGAATGAATGTGCTATACCCAATTGCGTGGCACATCACAGGAACACCTATACAGGCCATAGCCGACATGATTAGTCGTGGAGACTTAGAAACAATTGAGAGATACAGAGAGTACGTCAGACTGTACATACGGGACGAGAAGGAAATTGATAAGATAATACAGGAGTTTAAGGACGGCAAGAAGATCGCAGAGTTCTTCGCTAAGGCCTATGAGCACGACTTCAGGAAAATGGGCTTCTCCATGGACTTCACACGTCAGTTCACTACCGGAGATCCTGACTATAGCGCCTTCATAATATGGCAGTACCTGAAA
>CAYPXK010000019.1:0-2296 GCA_964414695.1 uncultured Thermoproteaceae archaeon
AGAAAACTTGCTGAAGAAATAGAGAACCTACTACTTCTTAAAGGATGTGAGGTCACTGTAAAGACAGTCGAGTTCCCAGGAGTAGTACTAGTGTACTCAAGCGGTAGGTCCTCTATAGAACTTTCAAATTTGCTAATAAACTCAGCGCCAATCAGACGACGAGCACGCAGTATCGTACCTTTCCTAGCTTGGAACTACTTGGAGTGTCTTGACTATACCTGCGTCTTTGTTACAGTAATTGAAGATCTTTTACCTAGAACTAAGTTTGATTTCTCTAACAAGGGTATATGTATTAGATGTAGGTTTCGTGGAATGCGAGGTGAGCATAGGACAGAGATGTTGTTAGGAGAGTATCTACGTAGAACATTTCACAACGTTAAAATACAGTTGAAGAATCCTGATGTTGTGCTGCTTGTCGAAACTGTGCATGATCTATGTGGAATATATGTTGGAATTCCTGATAGTGCCGTTCTGGTCTATAGAGGCCTTCGATAAGGGTGCACCGAAAGTTTCGACCCAGTGTATAAAAAATGTTCAGCAGTAAGCGTAAACTAATTAAACCATGTAAAAAGTTTCAACGTTGTGAGTAAGATATTCAAGAATGAGGAAGCGCTTCGTCCTGAGTATATTCCTGACTATCTGCCATTCAGGGAGAATCATTTGAAGAAGCTTGAATTATATTTCTCTCAATTTCTCGAGAAGCCAGGATCTGTCTGCCCAAAAGTCGTTCTAGTAGGAAAGACAGGTACAGGAAAAACAGTCACAGCAAGAAAATTCGGACAGTTAATACAGGAGAAGTACAAATCAAAGAACATAAGATACGTACATGTAAACTGTTTCCTTCATAGAAAACTATTTGCAGTACTCAAGGAAATTGGTCAACAGCTGAACCTTCCCATACCAAAGCGTGGCCTATCATTGAGCGACCTCATTGGATTAATTGTTGATATGGTTCATGAGAGAGATATATATGCAATAATAACACTAGACGACGTTTTTCACTTAGTAAATGCGAGCGATGATGAAGATCAGTTAGGTAACTTGCTTAAACTTAGCGAAGAGATATTCTATAAAACTGGAAAATATAGATTTAGCTTCATTTTAATAAGTCAAGATCTCTCATTTATAGATAGATTAGACCCCTCTGCACGAAGTCTTCTCGGCAATATACGTATAGAATTTGAACCATATACCAAGGAGCAGATATTTAAAATACTTGAACAGCGTGCTCAGCTTGCACTTGTAGACAATGCATACAGCGAAGACATCTTAGAGATGATTGCTGATGTTGCAGGTGTAGATGAGGAATCGCCATCATCAACACAGGCAAGCTATAGGGGTGATGCAAGATTCGCAATAGACGTACTCTGGCATGCTGGCAAACTTGCAGAACTTGAAGGTTCTGACAGGATCCTTCCAGAACACGTCCGTGAAGCCCTTAAACAGGCACTGCCAGGCGTGCCAAGAGAATATATCGAAAATCTGCCTCTACATAAGAAGCTCTTCCTATTAGCAATTGTTAAGGCACTGAAAATGCGTCGTGATGATGCTTACGTACCTTTTGGATTTGTTGAAGAGATATACAATATGCTATGTGAACAATTTAATGAAAGACCTAGAAAACATACTCAATTATGGGAGTATCTGAGAGATCTTAAAGCCTTAGGAATAGTTGAGACGAGACTATCAGGAAAAGGTAGGAGGGGTAGAACAACATTAATATCAATACCTGTACAGACACCTCAGATAAATAATGACAAGACGAAGACCATCTCGATTTCAATACCTTCAGAACCACTTGATACACTTGAAAAAATGCTTGAAGAGATGATAAGAAAGGAAATATCTTCCTGAAATAGGCTATGAGTGACAAAGGTAGATCAACTCTATTAGAGGCATTATTATCATCGAAAACGCGCATAAAGATATTGAGAGCGTTAATTAAACTCAAGGAAGTTAATATAACAAAATTGACAAGGATAACGGAGCTGAATCATAAGGTAGTGAGGTATCATATAAACATATTGAAAGAATATGGCATAGTTGAGGAGAAGCATATTGGCAGGATATGTATCATAAGGTTAAATGAGAATAATCCAAAGGTCAAGGTACTTAAGGAGCTCTTTAAAGAACTTGATACTGTTGAGGTTGACCAGGAGGGTTACGATATTACTTCTTCTTAGTCCTTGTTGTTTTTGTTGTTACGAGTACTTCCTTAGGTAGTTCTACTCCAAGAATCTTCTCGAGTGTCTGTATGTTGTACCCTAGCTTGTGTACAAATATTTCAACAAATTTC
>CAYPXK010000020.1:0-16924 GCA_964414695.1 uncultured Thermoproteaceae archaeon
TGGGTGCGTGTAGGTTCATGTTTGTACTAATATGCTTGGAGGGAAGATTTGGTGCTGGTCTCTTTTACGAGAATAGTTGTGCTGAGACTGGGATTGATATAATAATGCTTTAATAAGTGTTATGAACTTGCTTATGTACTATGTCGCTCAGAATTCCTGAATATAATACTGTGAGGTCGTTGCTTTCAGTTACAAGGATTCTACTAATTATAGTGCTTGTGTTAACAATTATAACGATATTAGGCGAAGCTGGGTATATAGTAGTCGCAACCTTTGGAGTTGATGTAGTGTTTGTACCATTTATACTGATATTTGTAGCAATTTCCCTAATACCCACAATATTGGCACTAGTCTACGTGTCGAAAACTAGGAGAATACTTGACCAAGCTATTGAACAGAGAAATCCTGACCTTGTGGAAGAGGCTAGAAAAAACATGCTCATATGGGGCATAGTGACACTGATCTTCAGCTGGATAGTGCCAGGCATATTACTGCTCATTGCATATTTCAAAGCGGAAGAAATTACTGAAAAACTATCAGGAAGCTAAGCCAACTATCAATTACAGCCGAGCTTCACCTTTAGTGAAAACACCTCGTCTTTAGTGTTACTATTTCTGTTATCTCTGTATAATTTTCAGCGACGCGAACGTTCATCATGTTCTCAGGCCCGCGGATTTTCATCATGTTAGGTTAAGGTCTTAAGGCTGAACGTCGAGTTACAGTAGGTCATCTATGTGTCCGAAGTTTAAGGTTGACCATTATGAGTTTGGTCGTATTGTAATAAATGGAAGAGAGTATACTCGAGACGTCATAATAACACCAACTAGGATAATAGAGAATTGGTGGAGAAAGGAAGGACATAGAGTGTGTCTAGAAGATTTAACTAAGTACGGAGTTTTTGACGAGGACTTTGAGGTGATAGTATTTGGAACAGGGTATCACGGTCTTGTAGTGATAGAGCAGGAAGTTATAGAGGAGCTTAGAAGAAGAGGTATAGATTATATTGCTGAGCCTACAAGGACTGCAGTGAAGAAATTTAACGAACTTGTAGACAAGGGTAAGAAGGTTGTGGGTGCCTTTCATTTAACGTGTTAATGTGAAAGTTTGCCATGACTATAGTATGCTGGTTTGACGCACTTACACCGAAGCAGGCGAAGATTGCCGCGATTCTATATATAGAGTTGAGGAAGTATTCTATTGAGCTTTTCATAACGACTAGAGAATATCCCTATATTAAGGATGTGTTAAACTTCTACAAGGTCCCTTACGTAGTTGTAGGTTACTATGGAGAGACTCGTAGAGATAAGCTAGAGGCGTATGCAAAGAGAATACTTGAATTGCTTAAGGTACTGCCTGAGTTTGCACTAGCCATAGGATTTCCAAGTCCTGAGATGCATCGTATAGCCTTTGGACTAGGTAAGCCAATAATAACGCTCACGGATACTCCACAGGCCTATCATGTTAGTAAGATGACTCTTCCATTATCAACAGTTGTTATTGTTCCTGAAGTATTTCCTGATGACGTGCTTAAGAGCTACATACCTGAGAAAGAGCTTCATAAAGTTGTTAAATTTAGAGGATTATTTGAATTAATGTGGATATCTAGGATATTGCATAAGGTTTCTGAAGGAAAATCAATATTAAAGAGTCTCGGTCTTGAAGATAAGGAGTTTGTAATAGTGAGACCTGAAGAAAGTAAAGCTGCATACTACGTATTTGGTGAAAAATTAGATATTCTTAAAAAGCTTATTGAGCATATACTAGAGGAGAAGTATAGGGTACTGATACTTCCTCGATACAGCCATCAGAGAGAATACTTATGTAAAGTTTTTAGAGAACATATAGAAAGAGCTGACATACTAATACCTCAGGAAATGAATATTGATCTCTCATTACTATATCCCTATGCTAAGCTTGTCATAACGGGTGGTCTAACTATGGCAACAGAGGCTGCACTGATGGGCGTCCCTGCAATTACGTACTTTCCTGAAGAACTAGGTATCTGTACGTACTTGAGAAAGCATGGCTTTCCCATAGAGCACGTTGCGAATCCAGCAGATCTACTACCTAAGGCCAGACATATGCTACGTGAAGAAGGATTAAGTATTGAGGAAGTAGCTTCAAAAATTAAGGTATTTGAAGATCCAGTAAACGTTATAGTAAGTAAGCTTCTGCAACTTGTGCAGTAGAGAATGGAGAAAGTTCTAGTACTAGGTCTTGGAGAGGTTGGAAGACCTATATTTGAGATAATTAGAGAAAGTGGAAAATTTGAGGTATATGGTTATGATGTTGTTCCAGAGAAAACAATCCATAAACTTGAAGAAATTCCGCAATCAGTAGATTATATTCATGTATGTTTTCCATGTTTTTCAAAAGAGACTTTCATTAAAGAAGTTGAGAAATACATAAAGCTTTTCAATCCTAAACTCATAATAGTACATTCAACAGTTATTCCAGGGACCTGTAGAGAAATACATGGAGTCTACAATGTGCATGTTGTACATAGTCCTGTAAGAGGTGTTCATACAAAAATGAAAGAACACCTGAAGTTCTGGACAAAATGGATAGGCCCTGTATGTGATGTCTGTAGGACATTAGCCGAAAAGCATCTCAGGGACATAGGATTCAAGGTAAGAGTTGCATCAAATGCAGAAACCACCGAACTTTCTAAACTTTGGGAAACAGTCCTGAGGGCCATATTAATAACCTCGTGGCATGACATACATAGGACAGCCAAGATATTCAACGCAGACATTAGAGAGATTGCGGAGTTCATAGGAGAAGTTCATGAGGTTTTGAAAGACAGACCAATATACTTTCCTGGCGTCATAGGAGGTCACTGTCTAATTCCAAATACTAGACTCCTACTGGAGGTCTATCACAGTCCTCTGCTTGAGTATGTACTTACATCAAACGAGGTCAGGAAGTTGGAGATTCGCAATCCTGATATAGTGAAGGAAGTTGAGGAAGTTAAAAAATTGCTATGGGAGAAGTTTGTGAACAAGGACTACTTCAAGTAATTGGCTGATGATGAAGGATCAACCGTGTGAAATGATGATCGAGACTCGCATGGACTGATAATCTTCTACAATATTGAGGAGTTTAGAGTGTCTCATCTTTTATAACATCGAGCACTATGGCTGGACATACTCTTTTTACACCTCTTATTTTTGATAGTTCTTCATGTATTTTACTTATTTCATCGCTGTCTCTTGCCCATATTATTGTCATTATTGAATGATCTCCAGATGTTATAGCTAGAAACTTCACATTTGGCATAGATCTCAGTTTATCAACAACTGAGAAAAGATACTCAGGTTCTACATCTATTCCTGTTATTGATATCGATTTAAAACCAAGTTTTCTAGGATCTACCAGTATTGTGTACTTTTTTATTATACCGAGTTGTTCAAGTTTTCTGACACGCTTCATTACTGCTACATCACTTAATTCAACTTCTCGCGCAATTTCACTAAATGGTACTCTCGCATTTTTCGATAGTATACGAAGTATCTTCAGATCTTTCTCATCTATCTCAGGGTTTCCTAAACCTGAGAGAGAGCTCACATGTGCGAGAGCAGTAGAGCACTATTAATCTCTGTGCTACTGAGCTCATCAGCGAGTAGAGGCTTCATCAGTGTTCAGCGAAGTGAAACTTCATCATTGTCCACACTGACTCTCAGTTATCTGAGGATATAGGATCTCCGCAATGAGCATGAGCATGCCAAAGACTCCTGTAAAGGCAATTGCAGCACCTAGGATGGCTAAGACTATATTCTTGAGATACTTACCTCCTACCCAGCTTATTGCTAATCCTCCAAGTGATAAGCTGAGAGATACACATAGTCGTCTAGTTGATATATTTACCATGGTATTTTCACACCATTTGCGCACATAATACTTATAGGTGCTACTACCCCAACAGAATCCATGTCTAAGAAGGCAGTTGGAGTAATTATAGGCGTCGTCATTGCCGCAATCATAATTGGCATAGCTGCAATGCTGCTAATGCCAAAGCACCGTCCATCAGTGCCACCAGCAAATGTCACAAAGCCAGCAAAGAAGGTTTCAGCAGCATCTAAGCTGAATGCAACATACCTGAAGAAGATAGAGCGCATGACATTTGGCACGCTCACGCCATGGACTGTCGAGTGGAACCCATGGAACATAGCTGTCAATGCTTGGATATATGATTACATAGTACTGTCACCGACAACAGGAATACCCATAATACGCAATCCAGTGACAGGAGATGTTGAACCATTCCAGTGCCACTTCAAGCTAATCAGAGGACCAGTCAAGATAAATGGATACATGTGGAATGACACACTCGGGAAGTGGGTAAAGGTAAATGGCACAGCATTGAATGCAGTAATTTTCAACTGCAAGTTCGGTGTATGGCATGATAATGAGACAGAGACTCTATGGGACATAATCTATGCATATTACCTGAACTGGGAGTGGTGTCATAAGGCTGGAAAGAACGACAAGCTCTACGATGCGGCATATGCGTCAGCTATCTGTCCAACATTCCTCCCAATAGTCAAGGCAATAAACGTAATTAACAAGACGGCCTTCGTAGTATATGTAAACTACACACATCCATACTATGGCAGAATTGTCACACAAGCAATCTACTGGCCACAGCTACCTTGGCCTGAGGTATATGCAATTGAGAGGCTTGTAGAGGAGGGCAAGGTTGCAGTGACAGAGCAGACTGCAAGCAGCGAAGGACTACCATGCATAGACCTGAAGGTTCCAGATACAAAGCAGTACTGTCTAACATGTGAACTGAAGAAGCTTGCTGAAGAGGGTGCTATTCCACCTGCAATTGCAAATGCTCCAGAGGCATGGAAGAAGATCATCGGAATAGTAACACCAGATGAGGCACGTAAGTACTACATGCTCGCTTATGACTTCATCAAGGCACATGGACATGACTGGATTGGAGATGGATATTACATGATAGACCATGTATACGTATCTGAGAGATCGCTGATACTCAAGGTATGGCCAAAGTATCCAATTCACGGCAAGGCCTTCGACTACATACTGAGAAACATCTTTGGACTGAACGTAACACCAGTACCAGATGATGTATGGAAGTACAAGGTTCTAATAATCAAGCAAGTATCAAGAGATAAGGCGCCTCTCGAAGTAATTCATGGTCTATTAACAGGATACTTATGGAACATTAGACCCTCAGTAGCTGTACAGCTAGCAGCAAAAGGCTACAAGAACTATCTAAAGGCGTATCCACTCGGAAACGGCTACGTAGATATACTGTTCAACCCAGCGCCACCCGATAGTGAAGCAAAGGCACACGGAATCTACTGCAACCCATTCCAGTATGCTGAGGTCAGATTTGCCTTCAACTACCTGATCGACAGGAACTACATAGTCAAGTCAATATACTATGGCTATGCAATTCCACTCTACTTCCCAGGAATACCACCACAGTACAAGGCAGACTACGAGATCCTTGCACCAATAATAACACAGCTCAAGCTTGGATACAACCCAGACTATGGTAAGAAGCTGATCTTCGATACACTGAGGAAACACGGATACATCTACAAGGATGGACAGTGGTACTGTCCACTGAATGCTACGGGCGGTAAGTTGATCCCAGTAAAAGTGATCGTTGCAAGAAGAACGGAGGATCAAAGATATGAAATCGGTGCATATGTAGAGTCGATACTGAAGCAGCTAGGTTTCGAGGTAATTGATAAGCAGATAACGGGAAGAGAGGCGTACAAGATCGTGTATAGCTCGAACCCAGCAGATATGCAGTGGATGATCTATACAGAAGGATGGATTGATACAGAGCTAGTGAAATATCACGATGATAACCCATACGACTTCTGTGCACTGTATGCACTAATGCCAGGATGGGGCGTGCCAGGATACTGGCAGTACAATGCAAGTAAGGTGTATGTGCCACAGATGCACACAAGTCTATACAAGTTGACGTATAACATAGCTTCGGGGAAGTTCAAGACTCTAAAGCAGAGAGCAGAGATGTACTACTGGGCAGTGTACTACTGTCTGAAACAGGCTGTAAGAGTATGGGTAGCGGCGGTCAACGGAATATACGTCATAAACCCAGCCGTTAAGGGTCTAGTGCCAAACTACTTCGGATTCTGGCACGTACTGAACATGATGCACATATACGTCTCTCCGACATAAAGTAAAAACACATAACCGGCAAATTGTACCCGTTCTCCCCCCTTCTTTTAAACCTCTTTAATACTCCTATCCTCTGACTCTCGTCTCTCCTTTGTCCAGGTTATTCTGTAAAAGTACATCTTTGAACAAGCCTGTACTACAGGTAGCTTCTAAGGACAATGCAAAGCTTATATTATGACGTTGTTTGCTCAACTGCAAGTATATGGTAAGTGCTAGGTATCTCCTGATGCAGGCGCTAAAGAAATTTGCTGTTGTTTTAGCTATAATGATCTTGACCTATGTACTTGCTTATCCGCTGTACAAGCAGCTGCTTATAGCAACTGCGTGGCACATGGCTGCACTTAAGGCTCGTTCAATTGCTCAGATGCGTGGTCTTACTGCAAGCCAACTTAACGAGATAATAGTCTCACAGTTCTGCCTTATAATGAAGACTTACCATTACTGTACCCCGAGATGCGGATGCTATGAGCCGCCGTGGGTTAACTACATTAGCCTACTTGGCTACTATCTCTGGTCCTTCCTAACGTTTCACTTCCCACCTTGTTCAGCAGATTACTCAAGCCTAGGTTTCACAGGTAACAATACTGCATCAATAATTGCACAAGCTATCCCACGTACAGTACTTCTAATAGTCTCGTCGACAATTGTTGGTTTTATAATAGCGCTAATCGTGGGACCATACATAGCTAACAAGAGAGGAACCTTAGCTGACAATGCAATTACAGTCTTCGGAATTGCAACATACAGCTTCCCAACATTTTATATCGGAATGGTAATGATTTACATCTTTGCAATAATACTACATATATTCCCGCCTGGCGGTATGATGAGTACTCCACCACCATCAACATTGCTAGGCCAGATCATCGATGTGCTCTACCATCTCGCACTACCCATGATAACACTAGCTTTTCTGCATTTTGGAGGACTTGCACTTGTTATCCGTGCACTCCTGCTAAACGTACTCAGAGAGGACTACATATTGATGGCACGTGCAAAAGGTGTTCCTGAGAGACTTGTGGTTTACAAGCATGCTCTTCGTGCAGCAATGCCTTCAATTGTCGTGCTGGCTGCCATAAACATTGCCGAGGCTTTTGGAGGTGCAATAATTACGGAAATAGTGTTCAACTGGCCTGGAATGGGTCTACTGTACTGGCAAGCAATACAATCCCTGGACATTGCTATGATACTGGCACTAACTTACGTGACAATACTGATATATGCAGTTGCCCTGTTTATAGCTGATATACTGTCTATAGTTCTAGACCCAAGACAGAGAAGGGGATGAGACTATGAGCGCAGAATTTAGACAGACGCTCAAGCTCGTTCTAAAGAACAGATACGTCATTGCTGGACTTGTAATACTCGCATTCATACTGTACCTCTGTGTACTTGCCTTCACGAAGTACGCATGGGTCTTCGGCAAGTGGAGTGATTACTACTACTGGGAAGTAAACTACCCACGCTTCGCCATGCCGGCCTGGATCTCACTCTTCACAGGGAAGAACTACATGCCATACATGAGAGTGTACGTTCCTGGAAACGGAACTAACATATGTGTATTCGAGATCAACTACACGTACAACGGACCTCCACAGGACATAGAGTTCATAGTGAACAAGAGTGCCACCTTCTCCGTAGTACAGCTCTACGTGATAACGCCAAAAGGAACAAAGCTTCTCCTCGATATGGCCACAACTTCCTCAAACCAAGTCATACTGTCAATAGCGACAGGCCAGTATGCAGTTACTAACTTTGGCACCCGTGGCTCTGCAGCAACGTTCAAACTATTTCAGGAAGGTGGACATGGAGTGTACAGGTTCATTGTGAATACAGGAGCTGCAAAGTGCTACGGTATGAAGGTCGTAGTGATGAGTCAAGTGTATGGCCTACTCGGCACTGACATGTATGGTAGAGATGTGTGGGCTGGCATTGTGTGGGGTGCACCAATATCACTCATGGTTGGTGTCGTTGCTGCACTCATAGCAGCTGGAATTGGAACTGCATTTGGAATACTGAGCGGCTACTACGGATATAGAGGAAGAGTCTTCAGCAAGTTTGGAAAGCTGTTCGTAAGCGAATCACTGAACTTTGCGTACGACATAGTGATTAACTTCCCATTCCTGATAATGCTGATCCTGATAAGCATAGTCTATGGCAAACCCTCACCACTCGAGATAGCTGTGCTTATTGGACTCTTTGGATGGGGTGGAATTGCAAGGATAGTCCATGTCATATCTCAGCAGACTGCCGCATGCGCCTTCATAGAAGCCGAGTGGGCCCTCGGTGCTCCAGAACGTAGAATAATGTTTAAGCACATTGTGCCTCACGTGATGCCCTACGTCCTTATAAGAACAATACTTCTTATACCCTCAGCCATCCTGACCGAGGCAGCATTGGCATTCCTTGGACTGAGCGATCCCAGATACCCATCGTGGGGCAGAATGTTAGAGATTGCAGAAAGATACTCACTGTATGGCAATTGGTGGATATGGATACCGGCAGGTGTCATGATTGGAATTACCTGTCTTGCCTTCATGTTCATTGGCAGAGGATTAGAAGAAGTGATAAATCCGAGGATACGCACGCTTGGCTAAAGTTGCCATGTCTGAGATACTTCGTGTAGAGAATCTCAAGATGTGGTATTTCACTGAGAGAGGCATTGTACGTGCTGTTGATGGAGTATCATTCCGCGTCTACGAAGGAAAGACTCTCGGAATTGTTGGTGAGAGCGGCTCAGGTAAATCAAGCTTAGCCACGACATTGATTAGACTCCTTCCCAGAAATGCCAAAATCGTTGAAGGTAAGATAGAGGTCAGGATAAACGACAAGTTTGTAGACATAACGAAGCTTCCTGAGAGTGTACTGAGAACACAGATTAGGTGGAAGTACATTGCGCTCATACCGCAAGGCTCGATGAATGCTCTCAATCCCTACATGAAGATTGGCGATCAAATTGTTGAGGCAATTTTACTACATGAGGACATTAGTAGAGAAGAGGCCCTTAAGAGAGCTGCAGAGCTGCTGAAGCTTGTCAATATCGATCCCTCAAGGCTATCAGCCTACCCTCATGAACTCAGTGGTGGACAGAGACAGAGGGTGGTCATTGCGATGGCCCTAGCAGTGAGGCCAAGAGTCCTAATAGCTGATGAGCCGACAACAGCACTTGATGTTATAACGCAGGCACAGGTGATAAAACTACTTAAAAAACTACAGCAAGAATTCAGGTTCGGGCTCGTGTTCATTACACATGATCTATCGCTTGTAGCTCAGGTAGCGGACGAGGTAGCCGTGATGTATGCAGGAAAAATAGTTGAGTACGGTCCAATGGACAGGGTGTTCAGGGATCCTCTTCACCCATACACACGTGCCCTACTTGAGTCCATACCCAGACTCTATGGAGAAAGGAAGAAACTACGAGGAATTTCGGGAACACCTCCTGATTTAAGAAACCCACCGCCTGGCTGCAGATTCCATCCAAGATGTCCCTACGCACAGGATATCTGTAAAAAAGAGGAGCCACAGCTAGTTGAAGTGGAGTCTGGAAGGTATGTTGCATGTCACATGGTGAGAAAATGAGTCAGGAAACTCTAGCCCCATTAAGTCAAGACTACATCAAGTACTGTCTGGAGGATCCCAATGCAATACTCAAGATAATCAACCTACGAGTATGGTATCCTGTCGCTAAGGGATTATTATCAATATTTGGAAAAAAACAGTATATCAAAGCTGTGAATGATGTTACATTAACGATTAGAAAAGGTGAAGTATTCTCTCTTGTGGGTGAAAGTGGATGTGGAAAGACTACATTAGGAAAAGCTATTGTACGTCTCGTACCTATAACCAGCGGAAGTATAATACTCAAGCTCAATGATAGAGAGGTTGATCTTGCAAAAATTTCAGAAAAAGAGTTTAATAAATATAGAAGGTACATACAGGTAATATTCCAAGATCCATATGAATCGCTTAATCCAGGACTTAAGATTAAGGACATACTCATGGAACCATTAATAATTCATAAGGTATGTAAGAGTAAAAGAGAAATGTACAACATGGTAAAGGAAATTCTTGAACAGGTTCACCTTACACCACCTGAAGAGTTCATGGAGAAGTATCCTCATGAGCTCAGTGGTGGACAGAGACAGAGAGTGGCGATTGCACGAGCATTAATACTGCGACCTAAGATTGTTGTTGCAGATGAGCCCATATCTATGCTTGATGTATCCATTAGGGCAGACATACTTAACCTGATGATGGAGCTTCGCGAGAAATTCAACTTAACATACATATACGTAACCCACGATCTCGCAACTGCACGCTACGTAGGTGACAGGATAGGAGTACTATACCTCGGCTTCCTGGTCGAGATAGGCCCCTCTGACGATGTTGTATTTGAGCCAGCACATCCATACACGAAGGCGCTGCTTGCAGCTGTTCCATCGGTCGATGGAACAGCATCACTAGATGATATACCTATAAAAGGTGACGTACCGCCTAATCCACTTAACTTACCTAAAGGCTGCCCATTTTATCCGAGGTGCATATACGCAAAAGAGAAGTGTGCTAATGAGAGACCTCCACTTGTAAAAGTCGGTGATGAACATTTCGTAGCCTGCTGGTACCCACTATAGTCTAAGTGCATCTTAAGGATATTCTTCACTAGCTTTTTCTAGACTTATCTGTGATAGTTTCATAATGACATCCGGATTCTTTGATACTAACATATTTACAATGTGTAAATATCTTGCAACTCTGACAGCGTCTGGCACAATCTCTATCACGTCATCGTTAAAGTACACGAAATGTCTATGAACAATTTTTACACCTGACACAAATATTGCCTCATTTACAGCAGAATGTAATATAAAGCAGTGAGGACTTCCTTCACGTGTTATAACCCAGATTTCACGAGGTTTTGCACATTTTAGAAATGCACTAATCTTACCATGATATGTATCTCTATCTTCTTCAGGACAGGCGTGTAGTATGACGATGTTATTAAGTTCTACGTTAGTTCTTGTTTCGATTTTATTCATTATCTTATTTACAATATCGTCTCTCATTAAGCATCTTGACACTATTATCAATATTGAATCTTTCAGTACAGGATCTTTAACCCATGTACTGAGTAGTGAGTAAATTTTCACGAGAGAGCAGTCTTTGAAAGCGTATTTATCAGTTCTTCAACTATTCTTCGCAAGACATCTTCCGTTATTTCGATGCCTTGGTCTCCGAGTTCCTTCACCTTCCTGAGAACATGTTCTACAAGCTGTGGAGTAGGTGTATAGCCAAGTCTTCTCAATACGTATTCAACCGCATGTCTTCCACTATGTTTACCTAGTACTATTCTCCTGGAGGCACCAATCACTTCAGGAGGTATGGGCTCATATGTCTGCGGATTCTCTATTACTCCATGTACGTGTATTCCTGACTCGTGACTAAACGCGTTTATGCCTATTATCGGCTTGTTAGGCGCTATTGGGAACTTTGTAATCTCAAGCACCTTGTCACATACATACTTTATTTTTTCTAGTCGTATCCTTGTCCTGTATCCAAGTAGAAAGTGCAGCGCTAGCACAACCTCTTCAAGAGGTGCGTTTCCTGCACGTTCTCCAAGTCCCGCAACAGTGACATGAGCTTGATCAGCGCCAGCCTCTATTCCTGCTATTGTGTTAGCTGTAGCCATTCCAAAATCGTTGTGACAATGCACACTCAGGATGTAGTTTCCCTTAACGTGTTCACGTACGTATTTCACTAGCTGATACATTCTGCTAGGCCACATTACGCCAACCGTGTCTGCAATGTCTATACGTTCAGCACCTGCATCAACTACATGCTGAAAGAACTCGACAAGCCAGTTCCAGTCTGTTCTTGTCGCATCTTCTGCACTAAATTCAACAGTTAGCCCATGTGCCTTAGCGTACTCCACAGCCTCGATTGCTCTTCTCAGAGCTTCTTCACGACTTATCTTTAGCTTATACTCGAGGTGTATGTCTGATGTTGCTATAAAGAGGTGAACTGAATCTACGTCAGCCTCTAGTGCTCTATCAATGTCACTCCTGTTACATCTACATAGTGCAACGACCTCGCTTTCCGAGATTTCCTTCGATATCATTTTAACTGCCTGAAATTCGCCAGGGCTAACAGCTGGAAAT
Organism: uncultured Thermoproteaceae archaeon; assembly: GCA_964414695.1. Classification (GTDB taxonomy): domain Archaea; phylum Thermoproteota; class Thermoprotei; order Thermoproteales; family Thermocladiaceae; genus JAADER01. Next base: position 12,345 of record CAYPXK010000020.1, read on the forward strand.
CCAGCCTCTATGGCGTCAACTCCAAGTTCCTGCAACAGGAGCGCTATCCTTACCTTATCCTCTGGCTTGAGCGCAAGTCCTGGCGTCTGTTCTCCATCTCTCAGTGTCGTGTCCAGTATTCTTACGATCCTTGTGGATGTTAGTGAGACTTGTTGAGCAATATAGATCCCTCATGCTCTGCAATGTCCACATTTTAAAACATTAGCTCGGAGAAATGCATTTAAAGTGCACAAGATGCGACATTGGTGATCGGGATGAGTCTTCTCTGCCCTGTACAGGTCACAGAGGGTCGGATCTGAGACTAAATCAGGAAAAAGCAGGAGAACCTTTAAAGTACCTAAAAGACAAAGCTGCTGTCAAACATCAAAACGAGGGCACGTTCCTGACAGGGGTACAGAAGCAACTGATGTGAGACCATGAATGGGGCTCAGTGCTTAGTCAAGGCAATGTTAGAGTGTGGTGTTGAAATAGTGTTTGGAATACCAGGTGGTGCAATACTGCCTGTATATGATGCACTGTACGATGTCAGAGATCGTATAAAGGTTGTACTGTTCAGACATGAGCAAGGAGCAATCCACGCAGCTGACGGATATGCTAGAGTAGCTAAGAAACCAGGAGTCACGATTGTAACATCAGGACCAGGTGCCACGAATCTGTTTACTGGACTGGCAAACGCGTACATGGATTCCTCACCTGTAGTGGCAATAACAGGACAGGTGCCACTGTCCATGTTTGGTAAGGATGCATTTCAGGAAACTGACATGGTTGGATCAACATACTCTGTCACGAAGTTTAACGTGATCGTTAGAGATGCGGCACGTGCAGGCTCCATATTCAAGGCAGCTTACAGGATAGCCATGCATGGGAGACCAGGCCCTGTCCTGATCGACTTTCCACGCGATGCACAGACAGCAGAGGTGTCCGAAGAGAAGGACTTCTATGTGCCTGGTCTATCAAAGCCTAGCAAGCCCCCTGTTGATGAGAGCAGAGTCCTTCAGGCAGTCAAGCTGATAATGGAAGCCCAGAGACCCGTAATACTGGTTGGAGGTGGCGTATATTGGAGCGGGGCATGGTTTGAAGTTCTGAAACTTGCAGAAATGATATGTGCACCAATCGTGACAACTCTTCCAGGAAAGAATGCTGTCCCTGCAGACCATCCGCTAGTCATGGGTGTCGCAGGCATGCATGGGAGACCCGAAGCAAATGCAGCACTGGCAAACTCCGACCTAGTGATTGCACTAGGTACAAGGTTTTCCGATAGAACAATATGTAACTACTCTGAGTTCAGGAAAGGACGAAGAATAATACATGTGGACATAGATCCAGGAGAGATTGGTAAAAATGTTAAACCTGATGTTGAAATCATTGGAGATGTAAAAGATGTTGTGTCTCTGATGTTGAAATACATACCTGAAGCAATTAAACGCGATGAGAAATTCATTAGATGGTTAAAGTCAATTAGAAAAACTTTCGAGGATTATCTATCAAAGTACGGTAATGACCATCCAGGCTTTGCCCCATGGAGAGTACTGAAGACCTTGCGTGAGGTTGTTCCGCCAGATGCAGTTGTCACTACGGGCGTTGGTGCACATCAGATGTGGTGTGAAATACATTGGCAAGTACTGAAACCTGGAACATTCGTCACAAGTGCTGGCCTTGGCACAATGGGATTTGGACTACCTGCAGCAATAGGTGCAAAGTTTGCTAAGCCTCATGTGCCTGTCATAGATATAGATGGTGATGGCAGTCTCCTGATGACATGTCAGAATCTTGCGGTTGTAAGTGAGTGGAAGCTTGGCATAGTGATAATAGTATTTGATAATCGTGCACTTCAGATGGTTCGCCAATGGCAGAGAGTTATGTATAAGGGCAGAATAATAGCTGTCGACTTTGAGCGTAATCCTGACTTTGTGAAGCTAGCTGAGGCATTTGGCATAGAGGGTGTTCGACCTGAATCATATCATGAACTTGCACAAGCTGTCAAGAGAGCCATAGAGAGTGGAGAGCCACTACTCGTCGATGTCACCATAGACAAGGAGTTCGAGATAGTTAAGCCATGGGTGCTGCCTGGAAAGTGGCTTATTGAAACCATGCTGCCGGGCGACCTGAAGATAAACATGGTCTTCACAGGTGAGTAACCATGACCGCACAGTACATCTTACACATGGAACTTGTTGGAGACTTAGATACAGTTGCTAGACTTGTAACAACGCTCAGGAAGTGTAGATCTAAGGCTGAGGTGCGCGAACTGAAGTTCAAGCTAGGTAATGGCATTGTACATGCGGAGATAGCTGTCGATACGAGCGAGATAGGTTGGCTATTAAGTAAGTTAAGCACACTCTACGAAGTTCAGGAAGTTATTATACAAGAAAGCAAGTGAGTTTAATTTTTCATAGAGAAAATTTAATATTCTAAGAATTTCTAAAGTAAAGTACAACTTTAATACTTTACACGTCAAGTTCTGGCAGCGATGTGTGCAAAAATATTCCGTGACCAAGATGCAAATCTGGAAATAATAAAAGATAAGACAATTGCGGTTATTGGATATGGATCTCAGGGACGGGCTTGGGCATACAACATGCGTGATAGCGGACTCAGGGTAATTGTTGGACTGAGAAGAGAAGGTAAGAGTTGGGATGTAGCTAAGAGTGAAGGCTTCGAAGTCTATGAGATCGATGAGGCCACACGAAGAGCAGACATCATAATCATGATGATACCTGACATGGTTCAGCCAAAAGTCTGGAAAGAGAAAATAGAGCCTAACCTAAGGCCAGGACAGGTAATATGTTTTGCACATGGCTTCTGCATACACTTCGGATTGATAAGGCCTCCAAACTTTGTTGATGTAATACTTGTTGCACCTAAGGGACCTGGCTCAGCTGTACGTGAAATGTACCTGAAGGGATTTGGCGTCCCTGCACTAGTTGCAGTTCATCAAGATGCAAGCGGCAAAGCGCTTGACTATGCACTTGCGATAGCTAAGGCTAATGGCTTTACAAGAGCCGGAGTTATACTATCGAGCTTCAAAGAGGAGACAGAGACAGACCTGATCGGTGAACAGTGCGTGCTTGTTGGAGGCGTGATGGAGCTCATTAAAAAGGCGTTCGAAGTCTTAACTGAGCTTGGATACCAGCCAGAGGTGTGTTATTTTGAAGTTCTACATGAGCTGAAGCTCATTGTTGACCTAATCTGGAGAGGAGGATTAACAGGAATGTTACAGATTGTGAGCGAGACAGCTAAATACGGTGGACTCACAGTAGGTCCCAAGGTCATTGACGATCATGTGAAGGAGAACATAAGAAAAGCCGCGCAGCGTGTCATAAGTGGTGAGTTCGCAAAAGAGTGGGTCGAGGAATATGAAAGAGGCTGTCCAACACTGAAGAAACTTCTCGAGGAGATAAGTAAGCACCCAATAGAGGAAGTCGGCAGAAGGATGCGTGAGCTAATATTCCGTGAAGGAGCTGAATGAGAAACTTTATCAGAACCCCGAATATCATCACTCATCAGGATGAGGGAAACTCATCACCAAAGTCTATTTAGATCCCTGAGTTCGTGAGTACCGTCGAATGATGAGTTATAGCTGGGGATGATCGATGATTGATAATCCCCTTGCTGATAGTCATCGGTACGTTAGCCTGAGGATGTACTGAATAATGGGGTATAAATACCGTGCACCGAGTACGGAAACAAAACTGTTAAATCTTCACAAGCACAGTACTTATTCGCAAGAACTCATGGAGTCAGATGACCGTACGTTGATTGTAGCGCTCTGTTGTATAATCGGAACAATATGCTCAATCGGCATGTTAACACTGATGGGCTTAATACCGGATCACATATTTGAAATTGTTCTAGCCTTATCGTTGCTCACACTTTCCTGTTTTTACACAATGACAAGAAGGAGAATAGCATTTGATAGAGTTAGAGAGCCCTCTATGACGCAGCCAAGTGCAATTAGAGAGTCTGGAAAGCTTGTAGGACTAACTGTGGAAACAATGTTGCTGATAGTCGTAGCCTCGATATTGGTCTACCTCCTGATTCAGTTTGCCTAAACGTTTTGAGGAACAGTTTATAAAGCCTCTAATATTGTAGTGCCTCCGAGGAACAGCGGGGGTGCCCGAGCCTGGCCAAAGGGGGCGGACTCAAGATCCGCTGGCGAAGGCCTGCGTGGGTTCAAATCCCACCCCCCGCACCAACACCACCTTCACAAAACCCCTCTACGAGCTCTACAATATCTCGTTGCTACCCTGTTCACTATTTTCATGCCTTTCCAGTAATTTCTCCAACCCATACATACGAACTTTAATTGATTAACAATGCTTACTAATCTCATGAATTGTATTCTCACTATTCTTGCAATTATGTTATCCTTAGTCACATTCTCTACAATACACTCATACGTTACCTGTCTAATCCTTGAGAAATAAATACTATGGTAGTAGGATACGATGCAGAGGTAGGTGCCTATAGGTATGTTACTAATGTTCTTCAGTATTAGCATATTGTTATGAACCTCTACCTGCTTGCTAGTAACCTTAACCGCATATAGATTACCATTCTGTAAATAAAGCACGACTATA
>CAYPXK010000021.1:0-2461 GCA_964414695.1 uncultured Thermoproteaceae archaeon
CAGAGGAGCTGAGTCCAGAGAAGACTGATGAGCAAATTCTCATTGATGCTGCACGTAGAGCTAGAAGAAAGGAGGAAGTTGCAGGATTAAGAGGGACCCTACCTAGAGGGAGCTGGTGGTTTGTTGGACATACGACATTACTATACGTAGACGAGCACTATAGGATAGTGCATGTTGGGTACCTCTCAAAGTATCACAAGATTTCAGGAGGGGGCCCATATACGAGTTCTATGTATGTTCCTGAAACTAATAGGGGATTCGTAGTCGTTGATAGTAATACTAGAGAACTAAGACTCGTACAGTACCCATCAATGAAGGTAGTTAAAAGAGTGATATTATCATAATTCATGTTACACTATGTAGTAACTTACTAAACCTTCCCTAACCTCTGATTTAACACCTATTTGCTTGTTTAATCTTTGTAATCTATCTAACACGTTTGGAATATCTATATACATTACAATGTTTCTATTAGGCAAGCTCTCCACTCTAACCTTTATGCGTCCGATTCTGTACTCCTTCTCTTCTACTTTCCTGACATTGAATATCATGTATCTTGTGACACTGTTATCATCGATTAAATAGCCAGAGTCTATGTATGTTGTAGGTGACATATTGGTTATGAAATAGTTCAATTTATGTAATGAGAAGGAATCAGTATTTATTAATATGGCTTCGGACGCCGATAATAGAGGTATCTCCATTCTATAGGCATAGGCTAGTGCTATTCTTACACAGTCATAAGATGCCAATAGTTCTAACATCTTTCCTACTATGTTTTCTTCTATTCGCTCAGCTATGACTATTCTCAACATTGTTGAGGAGGACTTTAGTAGTGAATGTAAATTTCTGAAAAATGTGATGTAACCAGCTAACCTATTTTCGAGAAGCGGATGTACAATATCTCTGTAAAGTATTGTATTTACAACATCTCTTGCATGTGTGGAAGCTTCTTTAGATATTTTTAGATCTACTATGCGTTCAATTAGATGTCGATTGTATTTTATATACTCGTCAAGCTGCTGATATAGCATCGATGTGTTTTATCTTGCGGATGCGGCAATTCTTTCTACTTCATCCTTCTTTCTGATTGCGTAACTCTTAGGATCGTTATTTGCAGCTGCTATTATCTCGTCCGCTAGACATTCCTCTATTGGTTTCGGATTGTTGAATGCACACTGCCTTGCTCCTTCCGTTATCCATCTAATCGCTAGGTCCACTCTTCTCTGTGGTGCTACGTCTACTGAGACTGGGTACGCTATACCACCGTAGATTATTCTTGTAATTTCCTCTCTTGGTGCTGCATTAACTATCGCATCGACAAGTACCTGAATTGGGTTCTTTCCTGTCTTAAGCCAGATTATGTCAAATGCTCTCTTTACTATGTTGTACGCTTTGTGCTTCTTACCTGAGTTTCTGCCAGGGTGCATTAGCTGATTTATCAGCCTCTCAACGATCGGTATCTTTGCCTTGCCGAACCTTCTCTTCTGATATCTGCCCTCCGTGTGTGGCAGCAGGACAGGCTTCAGACATATGTATCTCCTGAGACCAGGATCACGGACTACAACATCCTCGTATGACCACTTACCAAAGAGCTTAATGGGCTTCCCATCGAGGGTCTTCAGATCTCTTGGACATTCCTCTATTATGGGTACTCCAGCAATCTCATATACTACTGACTCCTTGCTTAGCTGCTGTCCCTTCGTAATCTCCTGTGAGGAAGACATCAAGGCGAGAAAGCAAACGTTACCTTATATCCTTTTTGATGCAGTTCTTTATGTACCCCCAGATTAGACTAGTCTAAAATGAAGTATGAACGTGACGACGGTCTTCATACTAGGACCAGCAGGAAGCGGCAAGACCACTCTGGTTGCACGATTTGGAAAGTACCTCGAGGAACAGGGACTACGTGTCTGCTATGTAAATCTTGATGCTGCAGTCGAGGATCTCCCCTACACACCTGACTTCGACATCAGGACGTACTACACTGTGGACGATATAATGAGGAAGGAGCATGTCGGTCCAAACATGGCGTTAATAAAGAGTGTAGAGTATTTATTGAACTACAAAGATAATTTGGTAACGTTTCTGAAAAATATACCTGAACTTTATGATTACGTTCTTGTTGATACACCGGGCCAGCTAGAACTATCTATATTTCACGATTCTTCAATTGAGATAATGAAACTGTTCACAGAAATAGGAAGATCGTGCGGAGTGTTTCTATTACCTTCGGACATAATCAAGACACCGAGAGATCTAGCATTTCTGAAGCTCATGGCACTTGCAATAAGATATAGATTAGACGTGCCAATAGTGACGGCAGTCTCTAAGGTAGATCTGAATCCTGGCATTGACAAGATACTAGAGCTTGACTTAGCCTCAGAGGATGCTCTGAGCAAGGTAGTGCTTGAAGGTGTCCAGCAGGACCTTGTTCAGGAACTGTGGCGAATAATTAAGC
>CAYPXK010000022.1:0-20488 GCA_964414695.1 uncultured Thermoproteaceae archaeon
GGTTGAGGTCCCGCTGGCGAAGGCCTGCGTGGGTTCAAATCCCACCCCCCGCACCAACACCACTTTTAACTTGGGGTCTCACTACTTCTCTACTGTATGGTTATCAGACTTGTAGTTGTTGTCGATAACGAGTACTGTCCTTACAGGAGGGATGTATATGGTGAGTGGGGTCTATCGATATATGTAGACCTCGGGAATAGGGCTGTACTGTTTGACACTGGTGCTTCAAGTGAAGTGTTCAGGAATAACTTTCAGGTACTTGGACTTGACATGAACAAGGTCGTCATGTGCATTATCTCACATGAGCACGGTGATCATACAGGTGGGCTAGGGTATGTTGTAGAGTTCTGTCATAAGGTACCCATACTGTTGCCATCCCCATCTCGTCTTGCACGTGAACTATCTGGTCTCTGCCGTGTCGAGCTCAATGTAGATGAGTACAAGGTCACTGATGGTGTGTATGCGATAAACTTCACAAGATCCTTCATTCCTGAGCAGTGCCTCGTTATCGAGGTTGGTAATCACGTTATTCTAGTGACTGGATGTTCTCATCCTGGGATTGAGCACATGGTCAGGACTATCATGGGTAGGTTCAGGAAGGACATTGCACTTCTCATAGGGGGCTTCCACTTATTCAACCTGCCTCCAAGCGAGGCTGTGCAGATGGCTGACAAGTTCTGCAGAATGAAAGGTCTAGAGAAGATATGTCCTCTCCACTGTACAGGAAGAACCTTCACACAGGCTCTCCGCGAGAGATGTCCTGAGAAGTACGTTCCAGGTCACACCGCTGCCATCATAGAGATTCAGGATGATGGTACCGTAAGATACGTCACTTAAATTCCTGATGCTCTGAGAAACCTATTTTAAGTCCTATTCGTGGCTCGTTGTGGGACCTGGATGGAATAAAGAGTGGCGTGTATGAGATATCGTCACTGAACGAGCTAAGAGTACTGATATCTGCACTCAAGAAGTACAGAGGCTACGCTACTACCCTGATAAGTCTATACATCAACGCTGAGCGCCCAATGCCTGACGTTGTGAACATGCTAAGACAGGAATGGGCAATAGCAAGCAACATCAAGGACAAGACCACACGCACACATGTACAGGGAGCACTTGAGAGGATAATAAACCAGCTCAAGGGCATGAACAAGGCACCAGCTAATGGTCTTGCAGTCTTCGCAGGTTTCACAATGAAGAGTCCAGGAATCTACGATTGGGTAATGTACATAATCGTTCCTCCACGTCCAATAAACACGTTCAAGTACATCTGTGATCAGGTATTCCACACGGAGATACTTGAGCAGATGCTGAACGTAGGCTCAACATATGGAATAATAGTGATTGAGCGCGGAGAAGCTGTGATCGCACTTCTCCGAGGTAACTACTGGGAGATTGCTAAGACTGTTGAGTTCTATGTGCCTGGAAAGCACCATGCTGGAGGTCAGTCAGCCATGAGATTTAAGCGCCAGATTGAGCATCTTGCAGACGTATTCTACAAGATGGTTGCAGAGGAGGCCAACAAGATATTCCTGAGGGAGCAGGACCTAAAGGGAATAATAATTGCTGGACCTGGACCCACAAAAGAGGACTTTGTAAAGTCAGACTACCTAGATTACAGGCTTAAGCAGAAGATAATCGCCATAGTAGATGCATGCTGCGCAAATGAGTATGGAGTAATGGAGGCAATAAGGAGAGCTTGGAAGTACATAAAGGACAACGAGTATGTACGTGCAAAGAAGCTGATGGAGCTTGTCACGTACTATGCAATTAAGAAGACTGACATGATTGTGTACGGTAAAGAGAAGGTCTGGGACGCTGTACAGAATGGAATTGCTCAGACAGTGATAGTAAGCGAGGAAGTTGGTGAGGATGAGATAATGCAGCTCATGCTTGAGTGCGATAAGAGAAACATTAAGCTCGAGGTAATACCATCAAGTGTCGAAGAGAGCAAAATGCTGACAAGCACATTCGGAGGATACGTTGCTCTCCTGCGTGCACCATCGTACCTCCTAGAGAAAGACATTGAGGAGCTAGACCTATACACGTAATAATAGAGAGAGCACAAGCGTAATTACTACTAACATCAATACCACGTAATCACAAGTTCTTAACACTCTTCTACATATATCAATACTAAGTCTCCTGCCACCATAATTAACAGCATAATCACCAGGTTTCACCAAAACTATATCATAACCTGCTGCTATTGCAGAGAACACTAAACGAGCATTTATACTTTTCACACTTTTTGCATTCTTCAACACTTTCAAAAACTTTTTAATGTTGCATCTTGTCAATATTATTATGAGGAATGTTGTAAGTAATGCAGCAGGTAAATTTAACACAGTATCAACGTATGCCGAGAACTTACCGACCTTTTGATAAGGCTCGTATGTGTACCCTACAAGTGAGTCCATTGTATTTGCAAGTCTCTGTAAATAAGATCCAACAATTCCCATAAATATGTAGTAGAAGAATGGGCCTGCAATACCATCAACAATAGATTCGACATAAGTCTCTACAAGGGCAGAGAGTACCTCATCATAAGTAAGTGAAAATACGTCGCGTCGTACAATTTCCTGAAGCAGCACACGTGCTCTTGCCTCATTGCCTGCAGTTAGATAATTCAGAATGTTTGTATAATACCACCTGAGTAGCTTTATTGAAAATGAGAACTTGAGCAGAGAAGCGTAAGCTACGACTAGTATCAATGTGAGTATAATGTTATTGTTAAACACTCTGAGAAGAATTTCAGGTATCACAGCATAAGCTCCGAGGACTGGAATAACGGTTAGAAACCATAGAGCTATGCCTCCGGGAACGTCCTTACGTACCTTATGTAATAAGAAATTACCAAGCTTCCAAGTAATGACGACAGGATGTATTGGGCATACTTTTTCCCTGACTTCACCATTAACAGCCTCTATTACTAGTGCAATAATGAGAGCTAGAAAATGAGTATTTATCATGATATTTGCTTTTTTCACAATATTGACAAAACTATTAAAGCAACATGTCTACCTACCTCGATTGAATAACCTAGGACGTCCCCGGAGACGCCTCCAAGTTTTCTTACGACTGGGTATACTAATAGTATTGTTATTATTAACGATGAAAGTATAAATTCCAAAGTTTTTAAAAATCCGCATAAAACTAGAGATAAGAAAAATGTTACTGCAAGAGGTACAATTATTAGATAGCGTCTTCTATGAGCCTCCTCTACAACTATGCTTCCAAGTCCTTTATGAAGTGGCTTTCCCATACGTGCACATGCACTGCAGGATAGTCTTGAGAACAGTTCTGAAAGTAACAAATTTTTCAGCGTTTTAAATGCGCTGAATGTGCATATAGATGATACTAATCCTATTGACAGTATTGTAAATAATCCACATGCACCAAGTGAACCTATGTGGGGATCTTTTAAAATGACATGTCTCTTATTGGGAGGTGCAAAGAGTGCATCTATAACATCTGTAACTCCATCCATGTGTAAGAAACCTGTCAGAATAATATTTGAAAGATAGAGTAACGAGCATGCCAGAATTGCGTTCATATGTACAAGTCTGAGGACAACATATATGAGGGCAAGCACAGCTGTGATAGGTAGACTGACTGTAAGTGCCGTAAAGTCAACATACCTGAGGGCCTCCAGGACATCTATACGTGACCGAGCTGGTATAATGGTAAAGAATGATATATGTGCGAGAACTATCTCTACAGCTTTCCTGATTTTGCTTGACATAGGGCTTCACGGAGAGAATTAATTAGATACGTATTTGCACTATAGTTCGATAAGGACACTCTATAAAGGATAGATCCATCTGCTAGCTCGCAGTACCTCCTGACAATTATTCTGTAGCGCTCGTATAGTACAAGATCGAGATCTTGTACAGATCTAATTAAGAAAAAGTGTACATCAGTATCGTAAACGGTGCAAAACTCGCGTATATTATCAAGTACTCTCAGCCTTTCAGTCCTAATAAACTTCCTAGTCTTTTCAATGTACTTATGTACAACATCCCTGAAGTCTCTGAGCAATCTTTCAAATACATAAATTGTTAAACTATCGAGGGGCCATCGTTGGTTTGGAAATCTCTTTCTAGACATTATTACGCCAATTCTCATTCCAGAACATGCAAAAATTTTAGTATACGACTTAACTATTATAACGTTATCATATTCGAGCAGTTTGTCGATATTTACTTGCTCTACATCTTGAAAGTCTATAAATGATAAATCAATCAGAGTTGCAATATTACGATTTTTACAATGTTCAACTATTCTTAATAAATCACTAAACTTCATGTATACTCCCGTTGGATTGTTTGGATTTACTATGACTACAAGGTCCGGTCTTACATCGTCTATGTGTTTCAATATCTCAGAAGTCTCTAATATTATTCTATTGTTAACTACCTTTGACTTAACTGTATGTACTTTTATAGAAAGTTCCTTACATACTCTGAGGTAGTCTAGGTAAGTGAGGTCCTGTAGGAGGACTGTGCTTGGTCTAAGTATTGCAAATATGTTGAATATTGCTTGACTTGCGCCATTTGTGATGTTAATATAGTCCTGGTCAACTTTTTCATAGTCTGCTATAACTTCTGTTAGTTTATCTACCTCACAGTATTTTTCATATACTAGTTTCCTCACTGCCTCCTCTACTAGCTGTCTGAGAAGTGGCAATGTTCCAAGCGGATTCCTGTTAGAATAATGATCCCTTACAGGAAATCTTCTATCAATTTTATAGTTTAGAATGTGACCTACATAGTATCTGTAGATTTCTATGTTATGCTCTTTGTGCACAAGATTTGTACTTGACCACAAGGCTTATAATGATGTTTAACTAAAAGTTAACTTCAAGAGCATGGCCAAGGTAACCATATCAATAATAAAGGCGGACATAGGTGGCTGCCCTGGACACGCATGGGTCCACCCCAAGACACTCGAGTTTGCAGCAGAGCGACTAGCTGAGGCTCAGAAGAAGGGCCTAATCATCGACTACTACGTATTCTCCTGTGGAGACGACATGTCGCTTCTGATGACACACACAAAAGGTGAGAACAACCCTGACATACATGCCCTAGCATGGGAGATCTTCAAGGAGGCTACAGAGAACATTGCTAAGAAACTCAAGCTCTACGGAGCAGGTCAGGACCTGCTGAAAGACACGTTCAGCGGTAACATACGTGGCATGGGTCCACAGGTAGCTGAGATGGAGATTGAGGAGAGGCCAAGCGAGCCAATAATAGTCATTGCAGCAGACAAGACTGAGCCAGGTGCCTTCAACCTGCCTCTCTTCAAGATGTTTGCTGATCCCTTCACAACAGCAGGCCTTGTAATTGACCCTGAGATGCACGAGGGATTCAAGTTCGAGATTATTGATGTCTACGAGGGGCGCGTATACATACTGGACTCACCTGAGAGAATGTACGACATAATGGCACTCATTGGAACACCTGGCAGATACATAATCAGGAGAGTCTACAGAAAGAAGGATCTAATGATCGCATCCGTCATAAGCGTTGAGCGACTCAACCTGATTGCTGGAAAGTACGTTGGAAAAGATGATCCTGTAGGAATCATAAGAGCTCAGCATGGACTTCCAGCAGTCGGCGAGATCCTTGAGGCATTCGCATATCCACACATGGTAAGTGGATGGATGAGAGGAAGTCACACAGGGCCACTTATGCCATCAAAGATGACTCAGATAATACCAGAGAAGAAGATAGCAATAGGACCAAAGGCAACAAGATTTGACGGTCCACCAAGAGTAGTAGCATTAGGCTTCCAGCTACATGATGGTTACCTAGAGGGTCCAGTAGACATGTTCGATGACCCAGCATTTGACTACTCAAGAATGATTGCAAACTTCGTTGCAGACTACATAAGAAAGATGGGTCCAATAATGCCACACAGATTGCCGCCTGAGGAGATGGAGTACACGACACTGCCTAAGGTGCTTGCATCACTAAAGTATGTGCCAATCGAAGAGTATGAAAAGGATAGATACAAGTACCTAAAAGAAATGTAATACTATAGGCAAAGAGGAGTAGATAACACATCCTCCTCCAATTAACATTACTTTAATACAATACTTCTTTTCATTTTTTCAATATCTTCCGTAGCTTAAGTCTGTACATACTTTTAAGTTGAGTTAGTATAGTCTAGTACATGAGTGATGAGGGAGGTGATCTCGGAATCCGATGAAGAGGATAGCAGATGCTGACCCTCATGATCTATATTTAGAAAAGTTCTTGTTTTCGGTCTGCTTTCCATGTATTTGCCATGGTTTCAACATGTTACCTTGATTTCAGAAGCTGGACAAGAGAGCACTGGAAGTTGTTTATTATAACATCAATAAGTTTCTTTATAGATGGTCTGATATTCTCTATATCTCCGCTGATAATATACTCAGTGAAAGTTCTATTGAACTACGCAACGTATATACTTGCTGTAAATATGTTATTTTGGACTGCCGGTTCGCTAATCCTTGGTAGACTTGGCGACATTATTGGTCGGAGGTTAACATTCATTATTGTTCTACTCTTAGAGTTCACATCTGTTGGCTTACTGCTGCTTTTCTATAACAATTTGATATTGTTTACATTGCTAACCTCGCTTGCCTGTTTTGCCATTGGTGGGGAGTTCGGTGCTGCATTTTCTGCACTTGCTGAGTTAGTCCCTCCTGAACATAGAGGCAAGTCCATATTGCTGTCGAGCAACTTCTGGAATCTTGGAGCAGTCGTGGTTGCGTCTTTATCACTCATATGTTATACATTTGTAACAAATCCCTCACTACAGATCAGGTATCTGCTAGCTGCAGCATTTACAATTATCGTATTGTCAGCTTTCGCGCGTATTGGTTTTCCTGAATCTCTGAGATGGCTGATTGTTAAGGGAAAATTAGAAGATGTTAAAAGGATGTGTAAAATTTTCAACATATCATTTAGTGAGGATTTCGTATCTGAATATAGACAGAGGCATGGAATATCTTTAAGAGATGCTTTCGTTAGGTATACATATAGGTTTGCGATACTCTTAATTATAACTGTGTCAATATACGTAACCTATTTCGTACCTGCGTTTTATCTACCTTATACGCCTGACTTTCCGTTTAAATCGATGTTACCATATGTTATTCTTATAGCAAACTTAGGATCCTTCGTTGGAGCTTTCATACTCATTCCAATAATTGACAGAGGTAGGAAGATTTCAACTCTTGTTTCACTAAGTGGAGGATTTATCACAGCTATAGCTATGATATTGTCTATACTGTGCAAGAGTTCTACTATGTTTTTTGTATCGTTGTTCTGGAATATGGTGTTCTCAGAGTGGGGCTGGGCTTGTCTAAGTACGCTACAGAGTGAACTATTTCCAACAGGTATTAGATCGACCATTATTGGATTCTTCATAAGTCTCGAAGGTGTGACAACGGCAATTCTGACATTGGCAGAGGCTTACCTGACTGCTGGCATGTGTATGGTAATAATCGCTATGTTGTGGCTGGCCGGTACCATGGCTGCAGCATCGTGGTACGTGAAGGGTCTTGAGACTGCTAGGGTCTCTATTGATTTACTTGTTTAGAGCAACTCTTTTAAATCAAGTCAACGTGGCTGTACTAGAGTCACATGTCGACATCAGCGTCAGGGTTTAAGCCAATAGTTAGAATTGGAGACACTGACCTGGATGGGTATAAGGCAGTGGCATTTGCATTAACTAAGATTAAGGGAATAGGAATATCGACGGCATTCGCCATATGTAGATACCTCGGAATTGACCCACTTGCAAAGCTTGGAAGTCTACCTGATGATGTGATCAGAAAGCTTGACTGGGCTGTTAGAAATCTGCACCAGTTTGCACCTGGCTGGTTCGTTAACAGGCCAAGAGATCCTGAAACAGGCAAGAATCTGCACTTAATTGGTGCAGAGCTTATCCTGACAGCGAAGAAGGATATTGACCTAATGAAGAAGATTGGATGTTGGAAGGGTATCAGACACAAGCTTGGACTCAAGGTGCGTGGACAGAGAACAGCTACAACCGGCAGAGTTGGAATGACTGTAGGAGTATCAAAGGGCAAGAAGTAAGCTTACACACTATCAACAGCAGGAATTTACCATTACAATTTCCCAATATTTGTCACATTATTTTCTGATAAAAATCAACCTATAAAATTAAATAGTCTAGTCAACTATTGTCGTTAGTGATATTGTATTGATAGGGTTTGGGATGATGAGCCGCATGCTCATGAACTAGATGAAGAGTAAAGAACCCGTCTGACCTCAAAGTTTGAAGTTATAGGTTAGCTAATGTTCAGGTTCTCGAACTTGTCCCCAAGTACTTTCCTGTAGGCGTCTAAGTCTAGGAGACCGTGACCACTTAGATTGAATAATATCACTGTGTTTGGTGGAGCTTTCTTTGCAATATCTATCACTGCACGTATTGCGTGTGCTGACTCAGGTGCTGGCATTATTCCTTCTGTTCTTGCAAATAGTAGACCTGCCTTCAGGACTTCTTCCTGAGGGTATGCGATGGGTTTCACATATCCTAGCTTTATTAGAAGTGATAGGCTTGGTGCAGCACCATGGTATCTAAGTCCAGCGGCATGTATTGGAGGTGGAACAAAGTCTTTTCCAAGTGTGTACATTTTCACTAGTGGCAATATTCCTGCAGTGTCTGGATGGTCATATCTGTACTCTCCCTTGGTCATCTTGGGGGCTGCAGCAGCTTCAACAGCTATGAACTGTGTCTTCAGGAATCCCTCTCCCTTTAACTTCATTCCAATCATCGGGTATGTGAGTCCTGCAAAGTTTGATCCTCCGCCAACACAGCCAACAACGTAGTCTGGCTCCTCAGGAATCTGTTGAAGAGCTTCGAGACCAATAACTGTCTGATGTATGAGCACGAACTCCATCACACTTCCGGGAAGGTACTTCCTTTCAACTCCTCCCTCCTGAAGTACATACTCTACCGATTCGCCAATTGCTATTCCAAGACTTCCCGGATGCTCTGGGTCTTGCTCAAGATACTTTCTTCCTAGACTAGTTAAGTTACTTGGACTCTCTATGACTGTTGCACCATACATCTGCATCAGGTATCTACGATATGGCTTTGATCGATAGCTTGCACGTGTCATGAATATTGTGGCCCTTATACCAAAGAGTGAGGCTGCTATGGCAACTGCGGTTCCCCACTGTCCTGCACTTGTCTCTGTGACAACTTCCTTAGCACCATCCTCTACAGCATAGTAGACCTGAGCTATGGCCGTGTTTAGCTTGTGGCTACCGCTTGGCAGTACGCCCTCAAACTTGTAGTATATCCTGACGTCGGGGCGACCTATTGCACGTGCAAAATTTTCTGCCTGATTTAGAGGGGTTGGTCTTCCCATCTTCCTGTAGAGCTCTCGAACTTTCTCAGGTATCTCAATCCAGTGCTCGCTTGTGAACTCCTGATCTATCAGTCTGCTTGGCAGTATCTTAACCAGTAGACCTATCCTCGATTCTTTATCGTCTAGAGGATCCCTAGGTGGTGGTAGAGGAACAGGTAGGTCTGGGACAATGTTGTACCAGTATCGTGGAACATCGACGCATCTTGACATTGTAACATGTGCGGGGCTTCGTGATTAAAAATGTTGACTTATTGACTATGTATGATGAGTGTTCATCATGTTGTACTACTGATGTACATATTTGTACATTGAGGTAAAGATTGGGGTGTTAATCTTTTAAATTGTTCAATATTCACCATACAGGTGACTGAGAGGCTCGACATTAAGAACACACTAAAAAGACTAGCAGATGGCCACCACCTGTCCGAGGAGGAGGCATACGAGCTTGCCTTAGCAATGTTGAAGGGACACGTTGACCAGGTGGAGATAGCCTCCATCTTGACTGCACTTAGGGTACGAGGAGAGACTGTTGATGAAGTTGTAGGTTTTGCACGTGCATTACGTGAGTGCTGCATCAAGATACCTGTTGAAGATATTCAGCAGCAGCTACTTGACACGGCTGGAACAGGAGGAGACGGGTACAGAACTGTAAACGTGTCAACTGTAGCTGCACTGATTGTTGCGGCATGTGGTGGAAAGGTGTTGAAGCATGGAAATAGGTCAGTGTCAAGTAAATCAGGAAGTGCAGACTTCCTTGAGGCACTTGGCTATAGGATAGATATGGAGCCTGAGCAAGTCAGGAAGATGATAGACTTGACAAACTTCGGATTTGCCTTCGCACAGAAGTACCATCCCCTCATGCGTAGCGTAGCTAATGTACGTCGAGCACTTGGATTTCGAACAATCTTCAACCTTGTTGGACCATTATCAAATCCTGGCGGAGTCAAGAGACAGGTACTGGGCGTGGCTGACGAGAGGCTTCTTAAACTATACGCGGAGGCATGTCCAAGACTCGGCTATGTCCATGTCCTTCTCGTACATGGTTATCCAGGAATAGACGAGGTCTCAATATTTGGACCAACAAAAATTGTGGAAATCAAGAAAGGAACAGTTGAGGAGTACGTTATAACACCTGAAGAACTATGTTTACAGAAAAGTGAGGACATACATGCTGTACAGGTAGAGAATCCTCATGATAGTGTTAATAAAGTTCTAAAAGCGTTATCACCAAATAGTAAAGGACCTGTAAGAGACTTTATAGTAATAAATACAGCAGTTGCACTTTATTGCTCCGGAATTGTGAAAGACCTAAAAGATGGAGTTGAACTATGTTCAAAAACCATAGATGATGGGGTTGCATTAGAATACATAACAAAAGTAGTTGAAACAAGCAGAAAGGTGTAGAACATGACCGGCATAAAGTTAAAGATCTGTGGCGTTAAAGATCCACAGAATTTAATCAGTATAATAGACTACTGCGATTACGTAGGTGTCATAATAGATAAAGAGACTGGAAGCCCGAGAGCAGTGTCGGAGGAAACTGCAGAGCATATACTTAGGATATGTGAAAAATTTAATAAGACCCCAATAGCCCTAGTAGCATCTTCTAAAGGTATAGATCTTGCCCATAGGCTAGGATTTAATATTGTTCAGATTCACAGTCCAGATAGAGACCTGATTAAGTACGCTGTCAGTCTAGGTCTGAGAATTGTTCCAGTATTTATCTCCAAGTCAAGTGAGTTACAGAAGTCTGAACTTGCAGAGTTTCTCAGCTTTATATCAAACTATTCTAACTGTATAGAGTTCGTTCTTCTTGATGCTGATAAATCCCTTAAACCTGTTGTGAATGGATTGAAGCTCAGTTTAGAATCGTATAGAATTTTTATCGATATGTGCCACATGTCTAGCCTTGCTTCAGGTGTTGCAGGTGGCATAACTCCTGAAAATGTGAGAGACATAGTGTCTATGAGACCTGACGTGATTGATGTCTCAAGCGGTGTCGAGGTTAATGTTGGTGTAAAATCTGTGGAGAAGGTACGCATGTTAAGACGGAGAATTCTCGAGTACGGACAATGACTCTTGTTAAGGTTCCAATACAGAGGCTACCTCATCCACATAAGATCGTTGCCAAACTCATTGAGGAGGGCGAGGAGTACATAATGTTACTTGAGAGCGGTACCGAGTTTAGCGAGAGGTCTCGATACACAATTGTTGCATGGGGTTCAGAGCACGAGGTCGTGACGTGGCCTGACGATCGTCATGAGGCAGTCTACAGGTCGCTCAAGGGTCTTCTCAAGGTGACGGATAGTGACATAAAGCCGTTTGGCTCGAAGCCAGCAATTGGGTACCTGTCATATGAGGCAAATACAATCATCGAGCCCTATCTTAGAGACTTCATTAAGGACTGGGGCAAGTGGCCACTAGTTGAGTTCAGGATACCTAAGCATGTCATAATATATGATCGACTGCTAGGTCGTGCATACCTTAGGAACATATCATTAGAATACCTCTCTAAAATATGTAAAGACTTGCCAACAGTAATATCAACAAACTTCCATGTAGGTGATATTATTGCTGAAGTACCAAAGGGTAAGTATATAGAGTGGGTAAGCGACTCTTTGAATAAGATACGTGATGGAGAAATCTTTCAAATTGTCCTATCTAGATACATAGACGTAGAATACAGTGGCGAGCCTTATATACTCTATCTGCATCTTGTGAAGATTAATCCATCACCTTACCAATTCTATATAAAGTTTGAAAATAGGTATATCATAGGTTCAAGTCCTGAGCTTCTTGTTGGTGTTAGAGATGACAAAGTTGAGACATACCCCATAGCTGGAACGAGACCTAGAGGATCGACTCCTGAAGAGGATCTTAAGCTTGAGGAGGAGCTTCTACATAGTGAGAAGGACTTTGCAGAACATATAATGCTCGTAGATCTTGCACGTAATGACATTGGGAAAGTGTGTAGGTATGGAACTGTGAAAGTTACTGACCTCATGTTTATCGAGAAGTACAGTCATGTACAGCACCTTGTAACACGTGTAGAGGGGATACTTATGCCAGGTAAAGACGTGATAGATGCACTATGGGCAACATTCCCAGCAGGCACAGTCACGGGAGCACCTAAGCCACGTGCTATGGAGCTCATATTCTACTACGAGGATAGGGCACGTGGCCCATATGCAGGATGTGTTGGAATTATGTCGAGAAGAGGGGGCGAGTTCGCTATAACTATAAGAAGTTACTATGCACTTGATGGCGTTATAACACTACAGGCAGGTGCAGGAATAGTATACGACTCTGTTCCGGAGCTAGAATACCTCGAGACTGAGCACAAACTTGCAGCTCTTAAAAAAGCACTTGAGGAAGTTTCTAATAAAGGAAGATTACAAGGGTGAGGAGTATGGATATAACACTCATAATAGATAACTACGACAGTTTCGTATATAATATTGCACAACTAGTAGGTGAACTTGGCTCAAGACCCATCGTTGTTAGAAATGACGAAATTACAATCAGTGCAATTGAACGCATAAATCCTGACAGAATAATACTATCGCCAGGCCCCGGAAGTCCAACTAATCCACGTGATGTAGGAATCTGTCCAAAAGTACTAGAACACTTTGAAGGCATAATACCAATTCTCGGCGTCTGCCTAGGACATCAACTCATAGGATACTTCTACGGTGCGAAAGTGAGACATGCAAGAACTATTAAGCATGGAAAACTTAGTAAAATAAAGATAATACAAAACTCGAAAATATTTAGAGACGTGCCAAATGAGCTTACTGTAATGCGCTACCACAGTTTAGTAATTGATAATGTACCAAGTTGTCTTCGTGTACTCGCAGTATCGGAAGATGACCAGGAGATCATGGCGATAGAACATGTTAAGTACGAGATCTATGGTCTGCAGTTTCATCCTGAGTCTGTCCTGACGGAACATGGTAGGACGATAATTAAAAATTTCATAGATCTAACTAGAAGGTGATGAAGACAGATATAAAGAGAAGACTGCTAAGATGCTGGACATATTTCAGAAGAGCACATAGTACATATCTTGCATTTTTTATATCATTTGCAAACTTCATAGTTATACAATATAGACTACTAATTCAATATGTACCATTCCTACATTACATATTTAGTAGCTTAACAGCATTTGCATTAACATTCTTTGCAATATACGTCCCACTTGCAATATTTATTGGGTGGCTTGATTATAGGAAACTTGCGGTACCTGTAGATATGGCACTTATGGCTAAGGCGAATCCATATTCAAGAGATATAGCAAAGGCGCTGTACCTAATAGCAGATGGTAAATATGAAGAAGCTAAGAAAGTCCTCGAAAAATGGTTCAAGTAATGCTTGCTACATCGTAACTCATTAAATATTTTTGTTATAAAAATCGCTACTCAGGTCCTGTTAATCTCTTAGTTATTCCAACCATGTATAGTGGAATCTCTAATTTATCTCCAAAGAAGTGATGTAACAGTGTCTTCATAATTTCTCTAAGTCCTAGCATTATTGTAACTTTTCTGACTCCACACACATTAGCAGCTTCTTTCCATGGTCGCGCTTGTAGAACTTTAGCAATAATCATTATTTCATATTCTCGAGGTAGCTTAGGCTTCTTACTTGTCGGTAAGTAGAAGTATTTTCTAGCAAGTTCAAATATTGCATCAACAGCATTTTCATAAGTCATGGGTCCATATGCATATGCTACGAGTCTGTTGAGCTGTGCTTGCGTTATCTTTGGTTTACAATCTTCCTCATTTTCACATAATGGAATTTCCCAGTCTGTTAATAGTAATGTCGCAACTTCTGGCTCTAGATCGTGATAAGGTCCATGTAAGGAATTTATTAGTCTTATTCTAAACTCTTTATTTGCAAAATCTATTGCTTTTCTCGCTTCTTCACTAATTGGTTTAACAAGTAGGACACTATACTCGCCGCTCACTGGGTTTCTTTCAGGACTCATGTGTACAGGTTTGAAATCGTTCCTTATCCAGAACTTCAGTAGTCTCTCATGTACTCCAAAGCCTACCCCAACCCAGTCAATGCCCTTCTGCTTTGCCTCCTCCTCGATCATCTTCAGCATCAGAGAACCTAGACCTCTGTCCTGGAGCTCTGGATGTGTTGCAATTCTGACGATTCTCCATCCACGTAGCTTTGCAAAATCTGTAAGTTTCCAGTATTTTACAAGTCTGTCAGGTATTATGTTTCCAGGCAGCTTGAGGCCCTTAGTCATTATGTCTATTATTTCGTCACTTATACCACCTTCCTCAGCAAGCTCCACAGCAACAACAATCTTACCATTTGGCAGTGCAAGTGCACGAATGAAGTGGTGAGGCGCATCTAGCATCATTCCAAGATCATCCGGCTCGTTTCTGTAGTGTGCCTGTACGTAAATTCCGAAGAACTGTCTAAGCTTATCCTCCTCCTCTAGAGCCATCTTCTCAAGATCAGGAATGACGTAGACTACCTGCTTCTTCTCAACATATTCGAGATCCTCCTTCTCTATCTTTGCAGGCTCAGCATCGAGCAGGAACGTATCAAAGAGCCATTTTTCAACAGGATCGTTTGGCGCATATCTTATAGGCTCGTGCATCTCGTACTCGAGGACTTTCGTGTTCTTGCACTGTCTGAGATACTTCAAGAATCTCAGACTAAATCCACGTCCTGCACCTTCGTATCCATGTATTGTGGATGCGTATACTACACGGTCGAACCTTGCATGTATTCCATACAGCACAGGTAGTGGAACCATGGCTGCCTCATCGACAACGACGATATCCAGACCGTCCTCTGAGAGAAGTGCATAAGGCCTATAGTAGTCGACGAATACCTGTGAGCCAATTCTGACACTTCTAATTATTCCGTTACTGTCCTTCTCAACAATAGGATCATATCTGAGCTCCCTTAGACCCTTAACAAGAAATTCCATTAAAGTTGCAATATTTGTCAAGTTCATCGCAGTGACACCAATCCTCACTATCGCCTTGACCTTCCTGAGCTTGTGACATATTGCTGCAAGTGCTAGACCTATTACAGCTGACTTTCCACGACCACGGTCTGCGATTATCACAACATTTATTTTCTCTCCTTTCCTGGGCTTGTCAAGAAGTGCCTCAAGTACCTTAAGGGCATTTACCTGGTCCTGCGTCTTCGCGAGCTTGTATATCGTAGGTGGGAAACGTCTCCTTTCAGGTATCTGAATTTCAGGTCTTCTCCATGGAGTTACTTCAGGTCTCAGATTTGGGCTCTTTATGAATGTGTCATGGTCAACATCTATCACAGCTATGCCATCATGCTCAAGTAGTTTCTTCCAAAACCTCTTCTTCAGGAGATGTCTAACATCCTGTGGGCCGTACTGAGGCACAAGTAGCTGTTCCTGAAACTTTGTGAGATACTTTGTCCAGCTGTGAAGTGGCCTCAGAAGCAGTATGTACACTCCTCCACCTCGAACAACTCCTCCAAGTCTGCCAACATCGTTTGGCTTCAGGTTATCTATGAGGTCAAGAACTGCGAAGTCAAACGTTGTTCCTAGAAGCTTGTCAGTCTCCTTATACGGCTTGTACTGTATGTCAAGTCCTTGAATATTGCAGGCTTGTAAATACTTCCTGAAAAGTTCCATTCTCCTGCCACTATCCGCAGCATCATGTTGGTACATGTACAGTCCATTCGCAGGAACTTGCTGACCCTTCTCCTTCCACACACTTATGAATACGTTAAGTACCTCTGCAGCATACTGTGCAAGCTTCTCATTGTTATCACCTGCAAGTGCAATAAGTCTCCTATGGTATAGGTCAATTCCCTGCTCGATGAATGTTTTCAATTTCTCAATCATGTCTTGACTCAGCATCTTCGCTCAGCACGATTACGTAATGTCTGAATATAAAAAGTCAAGCTACATACATCAGGATAAGAGAACACTTAAAAGACAAATCACAGCCGGGGTCTAGAGCATGTCAACTCCAGCAATAGTTGTTCCTGTAAAGAAGATTGAGGGAAAGTACGTATCACTTGAGGTACTTAGCCACAAGGCAGATGGCAGAAAGTTCCTTAGAGGAACAGTCACATGTCCATACACTGGAAAACAGTTTAAGTTTGACATTGTCGCGCAGCTAGACCAGGTTAAGCCAGGCGTCGTGCAGTACGATGGCGGCTTTCTCGAGCACGCAAGAAAGGTGCAACAATATGCCGAGTGGTTCTACGAGAGGATTGAACCTTATTCAAGAAACTCCTTCCATAGGAGAAAGTACTTTGTCTGTAGAAAATGCGACTTCAAGACAACAAGGTACGTAGACATACTACTTCATTTAATGCAGATTCACGGTTTTCTAGTTAAGGTACCATAATGACTCTCTACACTGGCAGAAGAAGGATATTCTTTGTAACTGGAAGACCAGGAGTAGGTAAGACTACACTAGTTAAACGTGTTGCAGAATATTTATTTGAAAACTATAAAGTTGACGGATTCATAACGCTTGAAGTTCGTGAAGGAGGTTCAAGAGTCGGATTCAAAATTATGAGCATAGCAAAGGCACTGGGAAAAGAAGGTCCTGAAGATTGGCTTGCACATGTGTCAATGTTCAGAGATGGCCCAAGAATAGGGAAGTACCATGTCAACCTATCAGCTATAGAGGACGTTGCTATAAAGATACTAGAATCTGCGATACAGAACGCTGAGCTTATTGTAATTGACGAGATCGGTCCTATGGAACTCCTTCATAGAAAATTCTTACCAACAGTTGAACGTGTTCTAAATAGTGATAAAGTCGTACTTGCAACAGTTCATATAAGATTTAGAGAAGACGAGAGACTTAGAAAGCTTGTACAGAGACCAGATGCACTGCTCGTTGAGCTAACTGTCCAGAACAGGAACAACATGTACCAGATAGTGCGTCACAACGTTGAACAAGCATTAAAGGCTCTGAGACGTGAAATGAGGGGATGATGAACTTCACGGTAGCAGAGTGAATGAAGACACTCCTCTAAGCTGACTGTGAAGAAGGTAACAATATTTGGTAAAGAGTTCACTGTTAGGATAAACTTAACACTTGAAAAGGATGGGGAAGAAGTTGTCGACTGCGAACTTATAAACTTATTATTAATGATTGATAAGACAGGTTCTATACTATCTGCTGCTAAGAATCTGAATATTCCATATTCTAGAGCATGGGAAAAGATATCGAAAGCAGAGAGGCTACTAAATGTAAAGCTTGTCGAGTCTAAGAGAGGAGGTAGAGGAGGAGGTGGTACAAAACTCACATCAGAGGCTAGAGAACTCATTGAGAAATACTTCGAAATTTGTAAACGTGCATCAATTAAAATATCTAAAGATAGTCTAAGTAAACATGAGGTTCCAGACCTTGTATATATTGGCAGCAACGATCCTCTCGTTGAGATAATTGCAGGCATATTGCACGACGAGGGACTTGATGTATCGGTCAGCTGGACTGGGTCAAGCATCGGACTTGCAGCACTTGCGCTAGGTGAGGCTGATGTTTCAGGAATACACATACTCGATCAGGAAACAGGAAGCTACAACATTCCCATACTAGATAGACATTGGAGAGGACAAGGCTTAGTATTAGTGAGAGGTTACCTGCGAGAGATAGGTTTTGTAACAAGAGTAGAGCTGTCATACGAAGACATTGTAGACGGCATACTTAGAGGCAATCTAATAGTCGTAAATAGACAGCCAGGTGCAGGTGCAAGAATACTTTTTGAAACAATAATTATTCAAGAATGCAAAAAACGAGGAATCGACGTAAACAAGGTATTCCAAAACATTAAGGGTTTTTCAAATGTCGTAGATACACATCTCGATGTTGCAAAAGCTGTAGCATCCGGTGAAGCAGATGTTGGAATATGTATCAGATGGGCAGCTGAGTACTACAAGCTAAACTTCGTCAGAGTAAGATGGGAAAATTTCGATTTCGTGACAACTATCGAGAATCTGAACAAGGACAGTGTCAGGAAATTCATAGAAGTACTAAAATCAAGTACGTTCAAAGAGAAAATGAAAGAATTTGTAGGATACCTGGCCCCTGCAGACATGGGTGAAATCGTGTGGATAGACAAGCAGTAGCACATATACAAATTTATTGAACATTCAGTTGCAGTCGAATTACGATAGTGAAATTATGAGTAAAATACTAATCTTTATCTTAGGAATAGCAGAGTATGAAGACGTTTAGGTCTGTAATCATTGTGTCGGTATTCTGTTGCCTTCTTGCTAATCCATATGCAATCTTTCTATATTTCGCATTTTCATCCGCTAATTATGGAGGTAATGTCTTGGTACCCATACTTCAATTATTGATTGGAAACTCTATCATAAACTATACGCTTTATAGATTCTTTGTAAATAATCGTATTTTGAATTTCTCTTCGATATTGAAATGGACACTTATACCGTACTCTATCGTTCTCATTATGCCAATACTTGAGATAGGTTACATAGTTTCAAACATAGAATTCAACACAATGTTGAGTGAAGCTTCAAGATTGGAGATGGTGCAGTTACTAAGCACAACAGTAATGTATACAGCATTAGCATACGTAATACATATACTTGTAGCAACGACAGTGCATTACCTGATAATGAAGAAGAAATACGGAAACTGTTTACAAGCCGAGGTTTAGTAGATGTTATTTCCTGAATTGTTACTTAGTTAGAAGGGGTGTCAGTTCTCGGCTGGGTCTTCATCTGTCTGTTGAGGGACGAAAGTTCATCATCCTAGTTCCTATAACATACCTAAAGGTTAATATATCATAGACACTATTTCTAGCTGGGACCTCGGAGACGCCCGTGTAGCCCACGGGTGAGTGATCCGAGTGTCCTCCGGAGCGGCTACAATTACACTTATTACTTTCACAAGCTAGCTTTATCCTGTGTGATGATAGGGCTCACGCAGAGTAGATGAAGAGGCTATACTATGCTGACGCTCTTTCTAGTGTAGAACCTTGTTTATCGTTGGAATAACTTAACTGTAATTAAGGGTTGCTCGTTATCGGATAGCTGATAACGATGCCTCGAAAGGCAGTTATCGCAAGCGTAGTAGTCGCTATTGCAATATGTGTACTTGCTGCATATTCCTTGCATACAACACATGTAACAACTGCCTCTCATAAGAAAGGTACCCTAATAATATTCTGTGCTGGTTCATTAGCAAAACCATTTGAAAGACTTGCATCAATATTTGAGAAGAAGTATGGAGTACAAGTACACATAGAGCCTAGTGGAAGCGTATTTGCAGTTAGAAAGGTAGTTGATCTAGGCAAGAGATGTGATGTGCTAGGAGTCGCAGACTATAGGCTCATTCCAAAGTTTATGATTCCAAAATATGCCAAGTGGTATGCGATTTTTGCAACAAATCAGGTAGTTCTCGCATTTACAAACCATTCAAAATATGCAGATTTTCTCAGAAAGCATCCTGACAAATGGTACATTGTGCTTCAGATGCCAGGCGTCAGGTATGGTTTCTCAAACCCAAATATGGATCCCTGTGGCTATCGTGCAGTTAGTGTTATAGCACTTGCCGCACTGTACTATCATAACCTGACGATTCTCGAGAATCTCGTTATCTCAAAGATACCTGGTTCACGCTATGTCTTATACAAGAATGGCACTCTCGTAGTCTATATACCTGCAACATTTACACCAAGAGGAAACCTCGTCGTTAGGCCAAAGGAGATTGACCTTGTTGCATTACTTCAGAGCGGAGCAATAGACTATGCATTTGAGTACAGAAGCGTTGCAGTTCAATATCACCTAGATTACATACCGCTGCCCCCTGAAATAAACCTAGGCTCATCAACATATGACAAGTTCTATCAACATGTGATAGTTCACATACTTGTCGGAACTCCAGAGGAGAAGACCATCAAAATGAAAACTATTGAGTACGGAGTAACAATTCCGACAGTTGCAATCCATAAAGATCTTGCTATTAAGTTCATTGAACTGTTGCTGAGTGATACAGGTAGGAAAATATTTGAGGAGGGTGGTCAACCTTTCTTAAACAGGATAATACTTGTAGGCAATGTACCTACACAACTCATCAAGTTCCTTAGAGAAAA
>CAYPXK010000023.1:0-10170 GCA_964414695.1 uncultured Thermoproteaceae archaeon
AGGTGAACTGTTAGGATGAACAAGTGAACGTAAAGAGAGACAAATGTCCACAATGGTGCACTTTTCGATTAATGTCTTCTCGGCTTCCCTATAGGAAGCTAACCAATACAGAACTCCTGACGAGTTTTGTTAATTATCCCCAAGAGCTTGAGCTTCGACACATGAAGACTTACTTAGAGTCCGTAAATAGTGGAGAGATTGTGATACTATCTTATGCAAATTCAATAATTATCACGTTGCTAGAATATGATCAATTTATAAAGATGAGGACCGTTGACTATAGGGTCGGTCAGTGCTGACTGCGGTCGTCATCGGTCTGCACGTCGTAGGTTCATCACCCCTTGCTCTACATGTTCTTAGGGATCAGTGAGCCCCCATTTCCTCATTTTAATCAGGTAACGGGTGTGTCATCATCTCCTGAATTAGCATAAGAAATGTACCAGGTCAGTGTCCACCTTCCTAATCATCTAGTCATAGATCCCGGTTTCATCATTCCTAGATCCTGTAGATAGTCCTCAACCCTTATTATCATATCTCCAATAGGGTAGACCTTCACCTGATGTGGATAAGCCACGACATGCTCTATATGGCCATGCCTGTACTTCACAATAATCAACTCTCTATCCGTCGGCTGTACACTTCCGAGAATCTTATTAAACTTAAGGCAGAACTTAACGTTAAGCCTCTGTTCAACATTCTTAAGTCTCGTAAAGATATCATATAACTCACAGCTCTGTAACTCGTTTGATTTAAGAATTTTCGTAGCATATTTAGCAATATCTGACCGAGGACTATCTGATATGTATATTAGCTCTTGTATAGTCCTGTTTCTAAAATTAACACCTACACTGAATGCAACATCTATAATAATTGTATTTAATCTACTCCTCATGCAATGTAAGAAATCTGTATCAACATCGAACATTGGTAGTAAATTCATCATAAACATTATTATCGCCTCTGCGCCTCTTCTAGCTGTAGTAAAATCAATTTTGCATAATCTAGCAACTTCATCAAGTACCATATGTATGGTAGCTATCTTGATGCCGTCCTTGCCAAATTTCTTATCTACATAACATAGGACAATGCAGGGATCGAAGAGTTTCCAAGAATCATGTCCTCGTAATCTAATGTAGACATATTTCAGTCTATCGACATCGTCTAGATACGTGTAGAATAGAAGTCCCTGTAAGTACCTAGTTGGGTTTATTCCTATACTTTCATAGAATTCTAGAAGGGTTTCAATGTTCTCTATGCCAAGCTTAAGTACTTCCTCTCTACACCACTCTGTACATTCCTTAAGAATATCATTATCTAACTCTTTCAAAAAATCATCTAGAAACTTATCAACTTCAGGTCTCACAATGTTGCATATCTGCTTACTCCACTTTACATGTACATTATGTGAAGGCATTTAGATAGGCTATATATGACGTGCAATGTTTTATCTCAGTTCCCCTAACCTTTCATCAGCTGTTCAGCAAACACCACCTTCAGCATCTTGTTAATGTCATACTTTGAGTCCAAGTTTCTTTCTCTTCTCATCGATGTGTTTAACTATTGTCTCGGCTGCTTTCATAGGATCATTTTCTATGTACAGTTTTCCGCCTGTTAATTCAACGAGTTTCTCGGTTAGTATAGACTTGACGATGCTTGATCCATCTATGAACGGTGATGGATATACGTGCAGTAGGAAGCCGCATGCTAACGCATATGCTGCATCGCCTAGTGCCTGTTCTTCAAGCCACTGTGGTGCAGATACGGCTACAGGCAAGTCAGGTAGATCTACGCTAAGCTTCTCAGCAATTCTCTCAGCAATATAGACTATTCTGGACACGCTCATGCATAGACCAAAGTCCCACACAGGTGGAAGCTTGAGTTCTCTAAGTGCGTCCTGGAGATCCTTCCCTGCTAGATCAATTGCTTCAAGGCTCATGAGGCCCAGTCCCTGTAGTCCATACGATGTGCATCCTGCAGTCCACACAAGGATGTTTCTCTTAAGTAGCTCAACTGTGAGATCTCTCGTTAATACATCGTGACCTCCACTAATGAGATTTGAACATCCTACCACAGCAACAATACCCCTGATCTTACCATCAGCAATGAGCTGCAGTAACTTGTCAAGCATTGCCTCAACATAGTCCTCACTGAAGCCTATGATTGCCTTCCTGATGTTTCCAACTCTCTCCATCCTGCGTTTCCTAGCCTTAAAAGCCTCGATGGCAAGTTCAACAACCTTCTTAGCCACTTCATGTGCCTTTTCAGGACTCCACTGCACGAGTACTGCATCCTCAATGTATGCTACATCGTCGACCGCTATCAGTCGCGTACCTGTCCTTCTCGAGATCTGCGTCAGGCCAGGGAACGTGCAGTTGAACTCTGAGACTACTGCATCTATTAGACCACTCGCAACAAGTGGCTCTGTACCAAAGTTATTCGCACACTGTCCTATGAAGCAGGTATTCTTGAGGTATCTCCATCTGGACTGCACATCCTGTCCTACACATGTTGCACCTACAATGTTTATTCCAGCGGCTCCTGCCTTCCTGGCGAGCTCCTGTGCCTCGCTTGAGCTTGCATACTCTATAACTGCTTGCTGTATGACGCTCTGATGTCCTGTCATCAGGATGTTGACATAAGAGGGATCAATCCTGCCTATACCTGTCTCAATTTCCTCAAGCTGTGGAACACCTAGCAAGATGTCGTTCATCCATGTGTTCATTCTAAGCACAAGGTACCCCATCACAAGTCCAAGTCTCAGAACATGAAGCAGCATGTCAATCACGTTAGCATTCAGGTTAGTCGAAGTCTTGACTAGAGCATCAACAATCTCAGACTTTGCACCACCTGGTATAATTCCAAGACGTCTAAATACGTCAAGTCTCTTCGAGTAAGCTAACTTCTTCACAATTACACTCTCCTCCCATCGCGGTCTGTACAGGTCCTCAAGCACAAGTTTAGCAACTGCACGATGATCAGAATCAACACCTAGATACTTAGCTACCTTAGCAAGTTTCTCCTTACCTCTGAGCTCCTTCTCATCTGCACTAAGTAGAGCTCTTGCAGTGTTCTCACACACATGTACATAACATGCGACACCAGCAGCAACATGACGAAGCAGGTTCTTAGCCACGACCTGATGAACATTGAGACCACAGACGCCGTATGGAAACTTCTCACTGAGAATACAGGGCCCCTCAGAACACACATTACAACAGACACCCTCTCTACCAATCCTACACTGTGTCACCTTCAGCCTCCTCGTATGTGGAGTTTCCAAACCAGCCTTTTCGGCTTCTTCAACAAGCCTTTTAACATCCTCATTTGCGATATCCACAAACGGCATTGTGAAATGTAAGAACGTCTAAATATAAAAGCGTTATCCCAAACCAGGACGGTTCGATTTCCTAACCATGCACAACATGAACCAATAATCAAATCTAAATTAATACACAGCCAATAATGAGTACAGAGATGATGAAGGCACTCAGGTCTGAACGGTGATTGAAACACCGGTCACTGACCCAACCAGTTCTAAACACATTTTAAACTGATCCAACTTAGATCTAGCCTACACCAATACTTCAAGAAGCATAACTACGGAAATAGTGTTCATACTATAGAACTTATTAGAGTTAATGCTGTTCAATAATGTGAAAGTTCATATACACTCTAACAAATTGCGTCTTATGGCTGAACAATTTTGTATAAACATTGTGGCTAGTATTATTGCTGGTGCTTTTAGTGGTCTTGCTAGCGGTTTTGGAGGTGCAATTTTACAGAAGTATCTTGAGGGTAGATGTAAACCTGTACTGAGAATCGTTAGCGTAGATGTACATCGATTCGAAAAAGTGTAAGATCATTGCTATGTGTTTGTAACGATGATAAGCTAATTCCGAAAAATGCGGTAACTTACCCAACTGTTAAGATAGACGGACAGGATAATTACCTTATTACGAGAGGTTCTGCTAGGATCGTAGATGATCCTCTTCTATGGACTGCACCTATAATGGGCAAGGTCGAGCCATTACACGTGACTTTGCAGTCGTAGATGCGGAGAAGGGCTAGCAATCTTTTAACAAGTTCATGAGATTTGTTAGATCTGGCAGTACTTGTCTTAGGATATTCGATCCAGCTGCATGCTTGATAAGTTTCCCTAATTCACCGAAGTCGTCTAGTAGCTTTGTTATGTACTTTTTGTCTAAGGCAGCTCTAGCAAGGTTATATCGAACTCCTGCTTGGTTAAGTAGCTGACATAGCTCTTCCTCAAGATTCTTCCGTAGACCTGACAGGTAAACGAGGACTTTGACGTATGCTGTTATGCCTGGATCAAGATCGATTACGTGAAGCTTAGCACTTACACTGTTGAAGCTTCTTCAAGTTATGCCATACTGTGTGAGTATGTGCTGAATTGCTTGTACTATCTGCTGAGGCGTTAGCTGAATTTGCTGTGTTAGGTGCTCAAGATCAGCAATAACGAGTACCTTGAAGTTATCTAAGAGATTTGCTTTGTAAGACTAACAAGTAGTTGTCTGTAACTGGAGACTTCCTTCAGCACTCTCAAACAATGTATCGTACGTACAGGTACGGGCACTTGAACGGGTAGCCAGAGATTGCAGCACTGGCATCAGGTTACAAAAACAGCAGCGTTAGCAATACAGTACGGAGGACACGAGCTGACAAATGCATGATACACAGTGTCTATAACACTACTACTCCTTGTGCGAAACTCGGAACTTTATTGTGTATCTGCAATAACTTCTCCTCTCTCTCACATGCTCAATAGCTGACTAAACCGTTAGTAGTGTACCGAAGGTCTTCCTGAGCTTACTGACAGCTTTTTCAATAGTTCAATCTCTGTCGAATCCTCGCAAGGTATTACAACGCTAGTTAGTTTCTTGATTACCAGTAATAGGCATAAACGTTAGGTCTTCGGCATAAAGTTTGACGGTGTATTAAATTCATTAAACGCTTCTGAACCGATTTTTAGTATTGTGGTTATTATTGAAGTTAGAGACTTTGAGAACTAGGGAGTAGCCATTATTTCTAGTAGATTTGGCTATTAGTTATCTTTTTGTGAGGTGTGGTTCTCGTTTACTTGTTAGGTAATTCTTAAACAGCTGTATGTAATCTTGTGGCAAGATGAAGATAGTCATAATCGGCCCCCCTGGAGCTGGTAAGGGTACTATAGCTAGTAGGTTGTCACAAATGTTCGGTATTCCCCACATATCGACAGGCGATATCTTTAGAGAGGAGATTAGGAAAGAGACGGAGCTTGGTAAGAAGATTAAGGAGTATGTTGAGAAGGGTCTCCTTGTTCCTGATGAGGTCGTTATTGAGGTTGTCAAGAAGAGACTGTCAGAGCCTGACTGTCAGAAAGGGTGGATACTTGATGGCTTTCCAAGAACTATAAAGCAGGCAGAGGAGCTTGACAAGTTTGCTCCTCCTGACATTGTCCTGAACTTCGTGTGTCCTGACGAGGTCATCATTGAGCGTCTAAGTGGTAGAAGAGTATGTAAGAAGTGTGGCAAGAATTGGCACATCAAGTTCATGCCACCTCCACAGCCTGACCGCTGTGAGTGTGGTGGAGAACTGTATCAGCGTGAGGACGACAAACCTGAAGTAATAAAGAAGAGACTCGAAGTATTTAGAGAACAGTTTACACCAATAATAGACTACTACAGGAAGAAGGGACTCCTAGTAGACGTTGATACAACGCCGCCACCTGACGTCATTGTTGAAAACATACTGAAAATATTCAAAGAGCGAGGACTAATAAAGTAACTACATCACAAACTTCTTAACAAGAGTTAACAATTCTCTTATTGTACACTCTCTTAAACTTATAATTTTCTTCCCAATGTTCTCGGCATACTTCACAAGCCTGACATTATGTACATAGTGTGGAGTCCTTGGAAAACCTGCATCAATAACAATTCTAGACTTTGAGATTAATTTCTCAGCCTCTATTAACGATTCTTCAACATTATCTTCCACCTCAACAACGTGTGCACCCATCGTCTTAGCAACGATGGCATCAATATCAAAACTGTACAATACTCCTGTACAGAACCCCACACCTTCACGTGCAAATGCTCTAAACACCTTAACACCACTCCCAGCACCCGCAACTATGAATATGTCATAGTTTTCTCGAACCTTAATCTCGAACATCGGTCCCTCCGACCATACACCAACATTATCTAATAAATACACTTGACCTAGAGTTTCATTATTTAGAACTTCCTCAGGAGGACCTGCCGCAACTATTCTCCCATCTTTGATTATTATAATATTGTCACAGAATTTTGCCGCAAGATCAAGCTCATGTAGTGAAGCTATTATAGTAACTTCCTTCTTTTTCGCAATCTCTCTCAGTATTGACATTATTTCCATTCTATGTCTAATGTCTAGAAATGTCGTGGGCTCATCCAGTATCAGTATCTTGGGCTCCTGTGCGAGCGCCCTAGCAATAAGCACTTTCTGTCTCTCTCCATCAGAGAGCTCTGTCAGGTATATTTCTGCTAAATGTTCTGCCTTTACAAGTCTAAGAGATTCCATAACAACTTCCCAGTCTTTTGCAGAGAGTCTCCCTAGGAGTCCTGTATATGGATGTCTTCCAAGTGCTACAAATTCCTTAACTTTTATTAAATCAATATCAGGTCTTTCTGTAAGTACAACTGACATTATTTTAGCCAATTCCTTCCTCGGTATCCTATGCAATTCCCTAAAGTCTAAATATATGACTCCTTGTTGAGGCTCCAGCAAGGCTGCAAGTGTCTTCAAGAATGTGGATTTTCCACTTCCATTAGGTCCAACTATTCCTGTTAATGTGCCTCTCTCAAATGTTATATTTAGGTCTTTTAATACTATTTTCTTTCCATATCCAACTGAGAGATTCTGTACTTTTATAATCATCTTCTCTTCATTAGTAATGAAATTACAATTGGAGCACCTATTAAGCTTGTCATTGTGCTTATTGGAAGTTCCTGTGGACTCAGTACTGTCCTTGCAGCAAGGTCACAGTAGACTGTCAGTAATGCTCCTAGAAGCGCCGATGCTGGAATTAGGTATCTTGCATCACTCGTCCTCAGTATGAGCCTAGCAATGTGAGGTACTGCAAGCCCAATGAAGGCTATTGGACCTGCAAATGCCGTTATTATGCTCGTTAGTATGCTTGCTAGCAGTATTATCACGATCCTGACTTTGCGTATGTCAACACCTAAGGTCTTCGCATATTCCTCTCCTAGAAGGTACGCATTGAGGTACTTGCCCAGGAGCATGCTTGAGATCACGCATGGAAGTGCAATGTATGTCATAACTTTGAGCTGGGTCCACGTTATGAAGCTGAGGGAACCGAAGCTCCATATTATGAATGCATGTAGTTGAATGCTTCTTGCAAGTACCTCCAAGATGCTTAGCACTGCGCTACATATGTACCCTATCATTATGCCTATCAGAAGCAGAGTAACTACACTACGCACAATACTCGCAATCGATAGAACGAGAAACATCACACACAGGGATCCTGCCAGAGACGCCGTAAAGATGGCCCATGGACTCGTTACACCGCCTGGAATTGCCAGTGCACCAGCAAGAACGAGAAGACCTACAGCCAGCATGGATCCTGACTCGACACCGAGGACCCATGGTCCAACTATGGGATTTCGAAACAGGACTTGCAAGAGCAGACCAGCAACACTCAGACAGGCACCAGCAATTAGACCAGCAAGTACACGTGGTAAACGTATTCTCCACACAATGTCATAGTACTCAAAGAAGTTTGAATTTGTGGAATGCGCATTTTTAAATCCTATCGATTTCATAATTCCAATATATAGAATTTTCATAACCTCTGAAAATGGGATGTGTACAGGACCCACGGAGATGTAAATTATTACAGTTGGAAAGATTAGGAACGTAAATAAAATCAAGAGGAAAGTATTTTTATAGAACATAGAAGATAGTCAACTAAGCTACTTTAAGAATAGCATGTAGCCTAGATCTGGGTAGTTGTATAGTAGTGATATTACGAAGCCGCTTGACTTTACGCCACAGTTTATGTACAGTACAGGTATCTTGTTGTTTAGCAATTTGTTTACAATTGTTGAATTTACATACCTTGAGTCAAGTATAACAACTTGCGGGTGTAACTTGATGATCTTCGAGAGATCTTTCAGACGTTCTTCATTGATTGTCAATATTATTGATTTCGAGAAGCCTAGCTCTTCAATATATGGTACACATGTCTTGTACACTACTACTCTTGTCACTGGTGTCTGAATTATTGCATTTACAGTCTTTGTAAGCTGTTCGAGCTCTGCAATTACAGGAAATGCTTTTGGATTGAAGTACTTTGTCTGGTTCAGTAATCCCCACGGTATTATCAGCAGTTTATGTCCAAGACTATCCTGCACTATCTCGAAGTAGCCCTTCCAGTATATTGTAACGTTGTCTACAGTGGTCTTCCTGTCGTTGAAGTAAAGTGGTATGAAGAATGTCCTGTAGACACCTCTGAACCTCTCAGGATGAAGTAGAGAGGCTAGCTGTAGCAGTACCTTGTCAGTATATGCATACCCTAGCTGCCAGTAAGATGGGTGCAGCTCGAATACTCTGAACTCCTTAACTGCAGGTGAGTGAGCCATATCTGGCAGAGCCTGCAGATATGTGTTGAGTGATGTTGTGTATGGCGGCATGCCTGAGATTACTATTAGGTCAGCATTGGCTACTCTTGAGTCAACGAACTCTCTTGAGACTGTTGCAGACCCTGTTGATGCCAGGTTCGGTGCCGTGAAGACGTATGCGCCCCCCATTCTTGTAAGTGCCTGAACTACGTAGCTTTTTGTTCCGGGTACGTAGAACTTGCCCCAGTACATGACAAACCATGCGAAGGGTACCTTCGGCAAGCCTTCACATTCTTTGAATATTTCTTCAACTGTGCTGACAGTATTGTTGAATATCTCCTCAGCTGCTCTAAGACCCTCAGGTCCGTATAGGGCGCCGATCAGCTTTATCCATTCGAAACGTGCAAGGTAGCTATGTTCAAGCCATTCATTATCAACAAGGACGTGGAGACCAACCTTCTCTAGCTTGTACATTATGTTGACCATTACAGGAATTCCAGTGTACATTACTACAAGCTGTGGATGTAGTGCAACAATTTCCTCAATATTAGGCTGCCAAGAGGATCCGACGTACTTTACTGTTCCATTATTTAGAAGCTCATTCATGTACGGTATCCACCATACGCCTCTCCAAGTCACTCCAACAGCTGTTCTCAGTAGGGAGAGCCTATGCAGATGCTCCGCTATCCTGTACAGGAGTGCTACCTCAGTAGTCGAGAAATATACTACACGAGTAACAGGAACCTGAACAACTATTCCTGACACGTTTTTAGGAATAGGACATCCTTTTGGAACAAGTATGAAAGTATGATTTGCAGCATCTTTGACAATTACGTAATAGCTTCCAGTGTACACTATGTGGAACAATTTTGCATACTCAACACGTACTCTAGGCCACGTTATGTGACATGTAGCAAAATGTTGAGTAGAAACATGAACCGCCTTACGGTAGGCTACATGTTGAGTCGTTGTCTTCACATGCGCAAAGTACAGCCATGCACACACACCTATTACTACTGCAGCTATGACCGCACATATCATTGCAATTACCACACGTGCAGTCACGGATAGTTACAAACCTAAACCGTGGATTAAAGATTTCTCAATACAGAACATCATGTTATCATTGTGTAACTCACGTCCTGAACTGGGACTCGACAATTCGCCTTATCTTAACAGCATCCTTCTCAAGTAGAGGAGATTCACATACTATAATAACTTCATCAAAACAATTTTCAAAATGTTTCAAAGAATCTATAAGACGATCAATAGATGGTCTACCAACATCTATTGATACGTGCTCATCATCGAAATCTTGAACACCTGTAAAATGGCAGTGAAGTTCTCTTAAATTCAATTCTCTATGTAAGATCTCTAGAACATTTTTAAAATCTATGTTACCTCTATACCTGATGTAAAGATGTGCCCAATCGATACAGGGAACAACTTTATCTGTACCAATTTCTTTACATAGCTTAACAATTTCTTCTAGAGAGCCAAACTGAGATTCTTTAGCCATCGTCTCAATTGCAATTTTGCAACTCCA
>CAYPXK010000024.1:0-7135 GCA_964414695.1 uncultured Thermoproteaceae archaeon
TGAATGTTACAGTAATGTTATCGTCAAGCTCTGTGTCTAGGCCTCTCAGTAATCGGACATCTACATCATTTACCAGTATCAGAATGTCGGGCTGCGTCACATTTCGACACCTGTCCCATATCCTGTTATGAAGTTCTGGACTCACAAAGTACAGACATTGTATGAGATCGCGCACAGTGCTACCTTTAGGTAACTCGAGCTCTATCTCTGCACTCTGTTTCGGCACTAGGGATTTTAACACGCCTGCAAATTTCACACGTACCCTGATGAGATGTTTTGAAGCATTAGTTGAGCTGTGCATGAATATCTTTCTGAAGATTGAGATCTCTCCAAGTCTTAAGATTGTGAAGTCTGAGATAGTGACAGGTAAGCCAGCTGCCTTAGAGGAGCCTCAGGATCAGTGTGTTAAGGATCTTGTAGAGCTCGTACAGCGGTACGTCCACGGTCAAGCAGATGTTAATGAAGTACTGCCCTATCTTCAGCTTCCCAGAAACAATGCACTTATAATGTTAGCTGTCCTATCCATCCCCCGTGGAAAAGTCGCCTCCTATCTACAGATCGCTAACATAGTCGGAACACACCCAAGAGTAGTTGGACGGGCAGTAGCCTCAAACCCTCTTCCAGTACTCGTGCCATGTCACAGAGTTGTACATAACGATGGCAGACTCGGCGGATACAGTATGTCCAATCCCGAGCTAAAGAAGGTACTGCTACAGCTAGAGGGCGTTGAAATAAGCTCAACAGGCAGGGTCTCACGTAACAGCTTTGTCAAAGAAGAGAACCTGCGAGAGAAATTTTTCAGAATACTAGAAGCTTATCGAAATCTTCCTGAGAGAACAGTCAAACTCTAGATAAATGCTTATAAACTGACCATGTAAGAGGAACAGAGCAATGGTACGTCCTGCCTATAGGTCACGTTCACTGAGGAGAATAAAGGTTAGGACACCAGGAGGAGAGCTCAAGGTACATTATGAGAAAAGGTTCAGGAACCCACCACGCTGTGCAATATGTGGGAGAGTGCTCTCAGGAATGAATGAGAAGAGGATAAAGACAGATCATGAGCCAATAAGAGCTGTATCAAGACCATATGGAGGTTATGTATGTCACGAGTGCCTTAGACTTGGTCTAAAACTTGCAGTCAGACTCTCGTCAGAGACTGGTAAGACATCCTGATAGAGGTAATTTTTAGCACTTTACCATTAATATAACAGACGTCGACTATGGTAGTCATTGCAGTAAGTGGTCAACCTGCAAGTGGCAAAACAACAATTGCTAGAAAACTTGCAGAAATGTATGGACTTAGATATGTTTCAAATGGAATGTTATTTAGAAGACTTGCAGAGGAGCTTGGTGTATCATTCATAGAGCTGCATAAACGTGCAGAACAGGACTATACTATTGACAAAATGATTGACGAAAAGGCTATTGAAGAAGCACGTAAAGGAAATGTTGTAATAGAGGGACACCTAGCTGGGTGGATACTGAAGGATATTGCAGACGTTAAAATTTACCTGAAAGCTGACTTGAGACTGCGTGCTGAGAGACTTGCCAAGAGGGATGGAAAAACTATCGAAGAGGCAATTAATGAGATCTTGTTTAGGGAGGAAAATAATAGGAATAGATATTTGAAAATCTATGGAATAGATATACGTGACTTAACTGTGTTCGATATAGTGCTAGATACGACATACCTGACTGTGGAGGAGGTTCTTGAGATATTGAGGAACTACATTGACAAGGTATTGTCGAAGAGGGGTCAGAGAGTAACTTAGTGCATCATATTTAGAGAAAATTTTTAAGGACTTGACGTGTCCGTGACTTGGCCATGC
Source organism: uncultured Thermoproteaceae archaeon (assembly GCA_964414695.1). Taxonomy (GTDB): domain Archaea; phylum Thermoproteota; class Thermoprotei; order Thermoproteales; family Thermocladiaceae; genus JAADER01. The sequence continues at coordinate 1,830 of CAYPXK010000024.1, forward strand.
CACGAGTATTCGATGTCGGCAGAATATGTGTGAAGATTGCAGGTAGAGAAGCAGGTAGGAAATGTGTCATAGTTGACATAATTGACCAGAACTTTGTCCTAATAACAGGTCCAAAATCACTCACAGGTGTGAAGAGAAGAAGAGTAAACATTAGACATCTAGAGCCAACAGAGTACAAGATCGAGATACCGAAGGGTGCAAGTGATGAGGAAGTACTGAAGGCACTAGAGGCTGCCGGATTGATAGAGTACATGAAACAGCCCGTTAAGCCAAGACTGTTCATGGTTCCAACACAGAGAGTGTAAAATCAAGTTTCTACACTCTTCACATTTAGTTTTTCGTCAATTATAATAACATTAATCTTATCTGTCTTGAGGTACTGTTTTAATACCTCAACAAACCTTTTGAAACCCTCGCCAGGTCTCAGTATTGGAGCTTTATATTGTGCTCCTGCCGCAAACTTGTGACCACCTCCACCTAGCGTCTTTGCTATTATGGTACAGTCATATCGACTCTCTTTATCGGCTCCACAGTATAGTCTATATGTTCTATAACCTCTCTTAACTAGAATGTTTATGAATTTTGAGCCTTTTCTCTTCTGTATTTCGATATTTAGCTGTCTATATGATATGCCGAGTTTCTTTCCTTTTGGAAAGAATATTGTAACTATTTCTGATGCAGGTACTTTTTCTAGAATTACATTTATTATGTGTTCAGCCTCTCGTGCTTTTTCAATAGCTCTCTTAACTTCCTCCATCTCGAGTGTCCTATCTATTCCATATTTTGCTAGTGAGTTTATTATTTTAATTTTTGTTCTATAACCTGCATATCGCACAGCCTGGTCAAGAAGTTTCACTTTTTCAGACACTATGTTTGCGGTATCTGTCTGTACTGCCGCATCAACTAGTTGTCTCACTAATGGGTCATCCTCAAGCTTCAGGAGCTTTGCTGCCAATATTGCTGCACAGGGCGCGGAGGGATCATAGCACTCCTCTATTGCACAGGGAGGGTTTGTTCGATGATGGTCTGCTCTTCTGAGTACCCTAGACTTGGGAGGACAGGGAAGATCTGCAACAAAGTCCCACGTGAAAAGTCTCAACCACCTGCTCTTCTGTACCTGTGCGGGAGCCCTCAGTACGATAACTGCATCAGGATAAGCATGTTTAAATATGGCTGCACTTGCTATGCCGTCCACATCCCCTACATCACACAGTGCTACAGGTTTCCTGCGAGCTTTTGCAATAAGTACTCTAAAGAAGTCAACTATGTCTCGAAGCATGACCCACTGAATTAGCAGGGTCTTAAAATTAGCATTACATAAAGCTACACTGATGAGTGAGGAGTACAGGATTGACAGTACTTCGCAGGAGCTTGTTGAGAAACCTATTCAAGGAAAGACTCTTGCACTCATAGACATAAGAGGACATTATATAGAAATTGTTCAAGATCAAGAAAGTGGAAATGTCTATATGTACGAAAAGTGGAGCCAGGATGAAGATGTGGTAGAAATTGAGCTTGGTAAAATAAATGAAGATGAGATAATCGAAGAAATTGTAAAGAGAATAGACGAAGAATTTAAACTTCCAAAGTCTATAAGAGGTACTTTCAAGGCGAAGATTAAGCAGGTTAAACTTCCTGTAACTATCAGACTTGTTCAGGAGGACAGAGCAAACATAATCGACGTTAAGGGAAGTAAGGGCAGGTTTCAGCTTGCGATAAAGTTCTTTCTGCAGTAGTCCTACTAGGTAAACGTGTACAATACGTCTACCTTCTTGTGACTATGCGTATAACCATTCTATGTTCCAGCTTTGCATTTAGGCTGAGTTTTCTTCCTGTTCTTACATCAATTCCACATACTGCCTTCTCAGCTATCTCACTGTGTATCTTTGCTGCAAGATCGAGAACTGTTGAATCACGTGGCATCAGATAAACGTCAGGTAGGACGCGGCCTTCTGTGTCTGTGAGCTTCTTCTCATCAGCAACAGGAAACACAGCCACCATTCCGAGAACATCGAAGACTGCAGTATTTAGGCACTGTACAACGCCTGTGCCACCCCATTTCCTCATTATGTCTCTTATCTTCTCAAGCGCCTTCTCCTGTTGTGGAGTCAGTCTAGACTTGTCAACTATCTCAAAGTCGGGATCTCCTGGGATGTACCTTATGAGTCCCTTCTGAGCTGCGCGTCTCAGTGCAAGCTCTGCCTCAGCTGATACTGGCACAACCTTGACATTCTTCAGCTCACGCATTAGACGCTTCACGTTGTCCTCAGCTTCAGGAATATCTATTTTGTTTGCTGCAATTACTATAGGTTTACTGAACTCTCTGATCAGTTTAGTGAACTGCATTAAATCACTGTCAGACCAGGCGTTTGGACTCTTCTTGTCTAGTCCAAGTTCCTGAAGTGCCTTAATTATCTGAGTCTCCGTGATTGCTAGTCCACTAAGTCTCTCATAGAGCACTTGAACGAGAGGCTTCTTAGCGTACTCTACGAGGCGGACAACGCGATCCCAGTCCTTCTTAAGTATCTGAAACATCCACATGGCGATCTCATTTTCGAGGAACTCCACGTCCCGCAGTGGGTCGTGTGTACCAGGCTTTACAGGTCGTCCCTCCTCATCTGTTGCGCCTGCAGCATCTACGACGTGTATGAGCACTGAGGCTCTTCGAACATGGTCAAGAAACTGATTTCCAAGTCCTCTTCCCTGCCATGCACCTGGCACAAGTCCAGCAATGTCAACAAGTTCGACAGGTATGAACCTGTTACCATTTATGCACATCGAGTTTCTTGGATTGTCCTGTACACCGAACTCCTTGCATACGCATGGAATACGGACATATGCAATGCCTACGTTTGGCTCAATTGTCGTGAAGGGGTAGGGAGCAATTTTCACATCTACAAGCGTGGCAGCTGCGAAGAAGGTGGACTTGCCAACGTTTGGCTTGCCGACAAGGCCAATCTGCACATCTGGCATAGTTGAGCACCTCTGCGGTGTAGATTAAAATATGTGGGAAATATTCGCTAGACACACGAGATTTAATATCTGGTTCTGATCAGTTTCACGTATGTCAGAGATGGATAAGTTCTTCAACATCCTGAAATCGCTCTCAGAGGCGTTCGGCCCCTCTGGACATGAGGATGAGGTGCGTGAGCTCGTGATACAGTATCTACAGGACCTGTGCGACAAAGTCACGGTCGACCGATGGGGCAATGTGTACGGGTTCAGGTACGGCAAGCAGGAGAACGTTAAGATAATGATTGCTGCACACATGGACGAGATTGGTCTAATAGTTGACAAGATTGAGCGCAACGGATTCCTGAGATTTAGACCAATTGGAGGATGGACCGAGCAGGCACTCGTAGCTCAGCGAGTCATTGTGAGAACGAGAGATGGTAAGAAGATCAGGGGAGTCATAGGCATAAAGCCTCCTCACCTTGCCACACCTGGCGAGGAGCGTAAGCTTCCTGAACTCAAGGACATGTTCATCGACATTGGAGTCTACTCCAAGGAAGATGCTGAGAAGCTTGGAATCGAGCCAGGGTGCGTAGCTGTGCTTGACCGTGACCTAGTTAAGCTAAGTGACAGCGTAGTTACAGGAAAAGCATTCGACAACAGGGTTGGAGTCGCAGTCATGATATGGGCACTGACACTTCTCAAAGACAAGACACTTGACTATACCATATGTGCAGTAGCTACAGTACAGGAAGAGATTGGTCTACGTGGTGCAGGTATTGCCGCAGAGAAAGTCTACCCGGTCTATGCAATTGCGCTAGACACGACACCTACTCAAGATGTCCCAGGCATACCTGAGCGCGAGCAGACAATAAAGCTTGGAAAAGGACCCGCAATAAAGTACATGGATGGTGGAAGATTAGGAATGTTCATTGCACATCCTGTAGTACGTCAGCACCTGATAGATGTTGCGAAGCGTGAGAACATTCCATATCAGATAGAGATACTTCTAGGAGGAACAACTGACGCTACAGCAATAGCATTTAGAAAAGAGGGAATACCCGCCGGCGGGATCTCAATACCCACAAGGTACATACACTCGCCAGTTGAGGTGCTTGACCTGAATGATGCTATAAATGGTGCAAAACTACTTGCAAAAGCTATTGAATACACAACAGATGAGCTCATAAAGAAGCTTCAGGATAAAGTAGTGAAGTAACTAAACTAAGAAAACTCGGACGACTCTAACAAATTGACAACTTTAGAAATATCAAAATCCCTATAATGTAACACCTTGCTCAGCTCGATAGGTGTGAAATCTATATTCTTTTTAAGAATCTCCTTCTCAATAACTCCAATAAGATTCACGAGACGTAATTTACCTATCATTAGAGTCTCATTAGCTAAATCAATAACTTTCTTAAGAGATTCCTCACCATATATCTGCTCTCCATCTATCACAAGCGGAATATCCAACCTATCATCTGCCTGAATCTCAACAACCGTCTCTCCATCTTCTCTAACCGATATTATTCCACTATGCTTAAAACCAACCTGCTGAGCAAGTTTCAATATGTTCAATGCAAGATCTATAGACCTAGCCGTGAAATGTATTATTGGAGCACGTACAAGAAGCCAAACATTTTCAAACTTACCCTCTTTTAAAACACTTAGAACTTCATTATATGTCACAGGTCTATGCCATTTCCTTATGAAACGAAATTCATGACTACTTTTAGCTAGTGCCAGTCTCCTAGTCTCTGCAAGTATTATTCTACCACTGCAGCTACTTGTAGTAAAGTAGTTCTCAGCCTTTTTGTTAAATTCTACTAGAAAGTCTTTTATATCAAAGTCTACAAGTCCTTTCTCACACTCCTCTAGCAGCCGCCTGATGAATGCCTCTTTACGTTGTGAAAATGCGTCTACCTTCATGGACATCGTTTTATCGTTCATAATCTTGAGTAGACTAGATTAAGGTCTAAACATGTGTATCGACAGGGTATATCCATGGAGTACCAAGTTTGAAAAAGCATTAGTTCGTGCAAGATACAGGTTTGCTAAACGTGCAATAGAGCACCTGTCCTCGCGATCATTTATTAAGGTGCTTGATGTAGGTACAGGTTATGGAATTGGTCTCACAGAGCTTCCACGAGACAGATACGTAGTCACTTGTGTGGATGTGGACTTCTCATGTTTGAGATATGTGAAGTCGAAGTATCCTGAAGTAGATGTAGTAAACTCCTCTGCTCACTTGCTACCATTCAGGAAGAACAGCTTCTCTGCAATTCTGCTAATGGACATTATTGAACATGTTGAAAATCCTGAGAGGGTACTATACGAATGTGTAATAGTAT
>CAYPXK010000025.1:0-20887 GCA_964414695.1 uncultured Thermoproteaceae archaeon
AGGTTCTGGGCATGTGCCCACGTGTTGCGTTGTCAATGTGTATAGACAAGGAGGGTGATAGATGTAGGAAACTATGTGCAATAATGTTTGCAGAGACTGAGAGTGCACTTAAGTCACAGATTGCTAGAATTGAGCAGGAATTTCGTACAAAGATTGGATATGTTTTTGTACAGGAGCTGTATAGACCAACGTATCTTAACATTCCAATACCTACACGTGATCAGCCTCGTGCACCGTGTGGTGCAGTGTGTGCTCTCTGTGAGAAATATCAAGAGGGACTATGTGAAGGATGTCCAAGCACCATGTACTACCGTGGCAAGCTCTGAACAAGTCTATACAGTAGCGAGTTCCATAGTTGCTCAAGGTTTGGAAATACTGCAATTCCAATACTTCGAACACGCTCCACAATGTTCGCAAGGAGCGGATGTGGGTACACTGTTACCCTATAGTTCTTTCTTATTGCACCTCTAGGACATGCTGATACGCATGCTCCACAGTAATCACATTTTGAATAGTCTATGTGAGGAAGCTTATCAGGACCCACATAGAGCGCATCTCGTGGACATGCCTCTGCGGCTTTGCATACTTGGTCGCACTTCTCACACTCGTCAACAAGAATGGCAAGTGGTACAGTGGACTCCAGTGGACATTCGAGGTCGGGAACAACTAGTGCGACAGGTACTCTAGCTTTTAATGCATGTGATACAAGGTTCGTAACTAGCGTGTCTGCTATTCCTGATGCAATCTTTGCAAGTGTATTAAATGTTGTTGGTGATACTACAACAATTGCATATCTTCCGAGATACACTCTACCAGCGCGTGGAAATGAGGGGGGCTCCTCATCTTCATACACCACTTCACAGCCTCTCCTTCCTGTGAGGATCTGCTCAAGTTCACTGTCTAGTCTATACATCTTGAGTACGCTTCTTCCTGCACGTGAGACATACGCTGTGACTGAGACATCGTACTCTGAGACTAGTCTCCTGATCATGTCGATGCTCTCCTTCAAGTAGTGTCCAGCCCCCGTTATTGCCCAGGCTATCCTCCTTACCTGAAGACTCATTTAGTTGACTTGCAAGTCCGTGCCTGAAAATAAGTGCTACGCTCAGTCAGCTACTTGTACCAGTGCAATGTTACGTCTGTAGAGGCTCGATGAGGAAAGTCGTGCTTGTAAGATATGGAGAAATTGCGGTGAAGACCGGGAGAGTAAGGACAGAGCTTGAGCAGCGTCTAGTGTACAACATTGTTGTTGGTCTTAGAGAACGTGGAATAAGTAGAGCACAGGCAGAGGTCGTGCAGCAGGACGGTAGGGTACTCATATATGTGCACGACGATTCTGTTGTCGAGAAAGTTGTCAACATTGTCTGCAGGGTCTTTGGTGTGAAGAGCCTGTCCCCTGCGGTTGAGGCGCAGTTTAGCAATGTTGAGGATCTCTGTAAGGTTGCTGAGCTTCTATGGAAGGACACTGTTAGGGGAAGAAAGTTCGCAGTTCGCTGCCATAGGGTTGGGAAACACACATTCACAAGTAAGGAAGTTGAGGCAAGGATTGGACAGGTTCTACTACCCTATGCGGCAGGTGTCGACTTGGAGAATCCTGATGTTGAGCTCTTTGTCGAGATACGTGGAGACCGAGCATACTTCTACGATAAGATAGTTGAAGGACCTGGAGGACTGCCACTTGGCACTGAAGGGAAGGCTCTTGCACTTGTGTCAGGTGGATTTGATTCCCCTGTTGCTGCATGGTTCATAATGAGGAGAGGAGTAGCAGTCGATTTTCTCACTGTGTCACTTGCAGGTGAGCTAGATCTTATTCCTGCACTTCGCGTGATTTCTCATCTTGTTGAGAACTGGTGCATAGGGTACGACCCTGTTGTCTATGTTGTACATGCTGAGGATCTTGTAAAAGCAATTCGTGAAAAAGTTAATATCGAACTCTGGAATGTTGTATACAAGAGGTGTCTTCTATACATTGCTGAGAAGATTGTAGAAAGAGAAAGAGGATATCGTGCAATCATTACAGGAGATATAATAGGTCAAGTATCTTCACAGACACTTGATAATATATATAGTTCACAGCATGGCATAAGAATACCGATCCTAAGACCATTGATAGGGTTCGATAAGGATGATGTAATGAAATATGCAAAACTTATAGGAACATACGACCTCAGCAGACAAGTAGCAGAGTACTGTGCAGTATTTTCCACAAAGCCAAGAACATGGTCAACACCCGAGGAAATAGATCTAGAATTCTACAAGATAAAGCACATTGTCGATAAGATAATTGAGAACAATGTAAGAAAACTTAGAAAGAAAGAGCTCATTGAGCTTACAAAAACAGGTGAAGAATTTACAGAACTTGACACTCGTGAAATTCCACAGAACTCAATTATAATAGATGTACGCCCACGGCCAGTACCTAAGCTAAGTATAGATAATGTACCGGTTGTAGAGGTCAGTATAGATAAGGTATTCGAATTCGTTAAGAATATTGATAAGAGCAAGAAGATATTGGTGTACTGTACGTCTCCTGTAGTGTCAAGATATGTAGCAAAGAAGTTGCGCGAACTTGGTTACGATGCTTATAGTCTAGTAAGATAGTTTACCTGTACACAATTTCGATATTGTTGTTAATTCTGAGAACAATTCTACCGGTACCTTCAACAATCTTTCCAATTATCCATGCTCTATATCCATGTTGTGAACACGTTTTCAGAACATGTTCAGCATTCTCTTTTGACGTTACGTATACGATTCCTATACCCATGTTGAATACTCTATACATTTCCTCAAGTGATATATCTGCTGCTTTCTGTATAAATTTGAAAATGTTTTTCGGCTCTGGAAGTGTGTCAAGTATTATGTCTATCTGAGTTTCAGCTTTTTTTATTAATCTTCTAAGTTTTGTGAATGCTCCTCCTGTTATGTGTGCTGCGTATTTTATCAACTTCTTGTTGTAGAGCTCAAGCGTTAGGTTGCTATATATGAATGTTTCTTTGGAGAGTTCTTCTCCTAGTGTTGTACCAAGTTCTTCGATGTATTCGTCGAGCCTGTACCTTGACAGTATGGCCTTCCTAATTAATGTGTAACCATTTGCGTGCACTCCATTACTTTCAACTCCTACGATTACGTCCCCCGGTTCTACCTTTTCAGGATATGCTTCTCTTATACCTATCAGAAAGCAACACACGTCAGGTCCTGTCACTAAGTCAGGCATTATTGCTGTCTCTCCTCCAACAATGACTGTCCGTGTCAGTTTAGCTGCCTGATATACACCGTACATTATCTTTGTGAACTTCTCTTCATTACTTTCAGGAAGTGAAACATATACCGAAGCTGCGACAGGTCTAAAACCGTCGCAGGATATGTCATTTACGTTCATCGCAACCGCATCCCATCCTGCAACTTCCAGTTTGTTAACTGCGTCAAGTATCATAGTCTTTGTTCCTACACCATCAGCATGGAGACATAGCTCCAAGTTGCTTAGCTTCAGGTATGGTGCATAGTCGTCAAGTCCCCGAATCTCTACGCCAAGTTCTTGACATAGCTTGAGGATCAGCTCCTGCGCCTTCAGGTGCATTGCACGATGCTTAAGTAGGTCAACCCCCGCCTTTGCGTAGGTCCAAGACATTGGTATCGTTTATTTTACACATTTCCAATATAAAGGTCTTGAAAGGCTATGAGGGCTCTCTGTGTTGTAACTTGCGGAAAGCAGAAGATCTGGAACGTCAGGAAGGACGCTCCTAGCAGAGTTCCTGCACGTGAGGCGTACTGTGGACCACTTACGAGACTGGCAATCAAGTATGCAGAGATGTTTTTCCCAGAGAGCTGGGTTATTCTTTCTGCAAGGTATGGCTTTCTGTATCCCTGGGAGGAGATTGAGCCGTATGACGTGACTTTCAGAAATATGAAGGTGACAGATGAGTTAGTTAGGAAGCTTAGATGGCAAGCTGAGGTTAAGAAACTCCTTGAGTATGACATTATCCTTGTTGTAGGGGGACGTGCGTATTGTGATGTGTGTAGAAGAGTGTTTTTTGATAAGAAGGTTGTAGCACCTCTAGAGGGTAGAGGTCTTGGAGAGATGTTGAGTATCTTAAGTAAATGTATTAAATGTAGAACAAACTTCCTACTAAGGATCGAGTAACTTCTGTAGTTATTCTCTCTTGAATTCGCGTTCCTTCTCCTGTACATCTACAGGAATGGGGTATTGTCCTGTAAAGCAGGCTAGGCACAGGTCCTTCTCAGATAGACCAATTGCACGTACAAGATTCTCAACAGAGAGGTAGCGCAGCGTATCAGCTTCAATTATCTTACGTACTTCCTCGATCTCTCTTCCATGTGCAACAAGTTCGTGACGTGTGGGGAAGTCAATGCCCATGAAGCAGGGATATCTTATGGGCGGGCTTGCTATTCTTACATGTACCTTATCTGCGCCAAGTCTTCTTAGATTACGGATGAGGTTCTTCATTGTTGTTCCTCTAACAAGCGAATCGTCGACAAGTGCTACCTTTCGCGATCTCAGCCTTGTGGAGACTATTCCAAACCTCGCTATTTGACTACGCAGCTCCTTTGGCATTATGAAGCTCCTCCCGAGGTACCTGACCTTCACTAGAAGATCCTCAATTGGTTTACCAAGCACCTCTGCATATCCGTATGCTGCTACTCTTCCTGTCTCTGGAATTGGTACAACTATGTCAATGTCCTCAGTCTCGTCCTGTGCTAGAAGCATTCCCATTCTTCTCCTTGCATCGTAGATTACGACTCCATTGAAGACTGTGTCTGGTCTAGCAAAGTACACATACTCAAAGGCACAATGTGCTCTTCTTCCTGGTTCGATGTCTAGTTCTGAATCCTCTCGCTCTAGGTCTCGACTGTATAGAACTATCTGGCCTGGCTTTACTTCCTCAACTTTCTCAAGCTCAACATCCATGAGTGTCGTCAGTGCACAACTCTCTGAACATGCAAGTACAAGCTCATCTTCCTGCAGTATGCTCAGCGGCTTGAACCCATAGGGATCTCTTGCAAACAGGACATGCCGCCTTGTCATCAGGACAAGAGAGTATGAGCCTTGGATCTTTCGCAGCGCTGTCCTAACACCATCTAGTAGATCTCGCCTCTGCTTGACTTCTCTATGTATTAACTTCAGTAGAACTTCCGTATCTGTATCAGTATTAAAATTGTAATAATTTTGTAATTCCTTCCTGAGCTGTTTGTAGTTTGTTATTGTTCCATTAAATGCTAAGTACATTACTAAATCTCCATCAGTTATATACATTGGATGTAGCTCCTCAATAGTTTTAGTGTACGTTCCTGTTGTTGAATATCTCACATGTCCAATTGCCATACATGCACTCTCCGTAATATCAGGAATTGCATGAATTACATATCCAAAATTCTTGATAAGTCTACACTTGTCGTCAGGCGTAATCCATGCAATTCCTGCCCCCTCCTGTCCACGATGCTGTATCTGAATTAGCAAGTGCTTGACAATGTGTGCAGAATAGGAGGCACCTATGCAGGCAGCTATTCCACACATCTTTGGACAATGTACGATCTTTTACATACTCATTTAAACATAGCGAGATTACCCTAAGTCCGGTCTCAGTATCCTTTTTAAAGGCTCATGTTAATGAGAGGACGCATGGTTGGAATCTTTGCTGTGTACGCATTTGACGAGGTATGGCGCGTTGCTAAGATTCTGTATTACGGGCTTCTATCGCTGAATCATCGTGGACAGTCAGGATGCGGGATGGCGCTCCTGTCAGATAACCTGAGCATCATGTCCTCAAAGATGGGCGATGTTGAACGAGCATTCGATATTGACAAGCTCGTAGATGCTCCCGGCTGGGCTGGCGTTGGCTGGGTTCTATCTACAGGAAGTGATTTTGTTAAAAAATTCGTTATTGATGATAAAGAAGTCTGTCTGGTATCTTATGTGCCTATTAGATCAAGTTTTGAGAATAGGATTGTTGAAGGTGTTAAACTTATGTTAAAGGATATTGATAAAGGTGTTGAATATCTTAACCAGCTCTCTAGAGAGCTTAGACAGCCTATAACGTTTGTTGCAATAACATCTGATGGGAAGGTGCTGGCCTATAGAGATCCTTCAGGACTTAAGCCTCTCCATGTTGGAAGTTATGGTTTTGATTTAGCAATAGTGTCAAGTGAATCCTGTGCTATCGAGTGTGTAGGTGGTGATCCAAGGGTTGATCTTTCTCCAGGATCAGGCGTACTGATAGACAAGTACACCATCGAGAGAAGCTTTGTTCAGGATAGTGAACATAGAAAGTACTGTCCGCTCGAGTATATTTACTATAGTAGACTTGACAGTGTTGTAGACAATATCCCAGTCTACGATTTTAGAAGAGAGCTTAGTCGTAGACTTGCTCAACGTGTTAATCTTGAGGGAGATGTGGTTATTGGCGTTCCTGAGACAGGCATAGTATACGCAATAGAGTACGCAAAAGCTAGGGGACTTGAGTACTGTATAGGTTTCGTGCAGACAGGCAGAAGAGTCCGCTCTGCACTTGTTCAGGATCTTCTTGAGAGACTTATCGGTGTTCAGCTTAAGATGAGTCCCATAAGGTCGGTCTTCAAGGCTCGAGACGTTATTCTTGTAGATGATAGTCTACTGAAAGGAATAACCTTGAAGAACGTTGTTCAGTACCTGAAGAATAGGGTAGGTGCACGACGTGTACGTGTCCTTGTTGCTGCGCCACCAATAAGGTATGAGTGTCCATTTGCGATGGACATTCCATCGAGAGAGGAGCTTCTCTGTGCTAATGTGAGCATGGATGTTTTACCGAAGGTTATAGATGCGGAGGAGGTTGTGTTTGGAACGTTGGAGGATCTGTATGAGGTGTTTAGGATGTTTGGCGTAGAAAAAGATAAGGTCTGTACATACTGCATGACAGGTAGCTTACCTGAGTGGTGAGAAGATGAGTATGAGAATACTACTACTTGGTGAATGCTCTAGAGAACACGCAATAGCTGAGGCAATTGCAAGGAGTGGTCACAAGGTTAGGCTTTTTGCACTAATGCAGCATCTCAATCCTGGAATCAGGAAGTGCTGTCAAGCAACAGGTGGCGAAGTTATTATTGGGGACTTTCTCAACCCTGAAAAGGTTGTCGAAGTTGTTAAAGACAAGAACATTGACCTGGTGGTGATTGGCCCTGAGGAGCCTCTATTTAGAGGCGTCGTAGATGCCGTAGAGGATAAGCTTGGCGTGCCCTGCATTGGCCCGAGGAGGATACCTGCACAGATTGAGCAGTCTAAAGCGTTCATGAGGTACATAATGTGGAAGTACAAGATTCCTGGAAGGCTCAGATTTAGAACATTCAGAGATGTTGCGGAGGCCCTGGAGTACATTAAGGAGACTGGAGAGAGTGTAGCCATCAAGCCTGCACGTCAGATGGGTGGTAAAGGTGTCAAAATTATTGCAGATGTCCAGGCATATCTTAGAGATGTTAGAACACAGGTCAAGACAATTCACGTAAGTAGGCTCTACGAGGAGATGAGTAAGTATACAGATATTGAAGATAAGATACTTATTGAAGAGAAGGTTGAGGGTATTGAGTATACATTACAATGTTTTACTGATGGTGAGAATGTTCTTCCTCTACCACTTGTTCAAGATTATAAACATGCGTTCGAGTACGGCATTGGACCTGAGACAGGTGGCATGGGCTCCATAATGGACAAGGACTACACGCTGCCTTTCATAACTAGGGAAGAGTATGAGAAGAGTGTTGAAATTGTTAGACAGCTTGTACATGCTGTCAAGAAGGAGACAGGACTAGAGTATAGGGGAGTGATTGCAGGTCAGATGATGTTGACAACACTGTGGGGTCCCACAGTTATTGAATGTTATGCACGTTTTGGGGATCCTGAAGGTGTTAATGTGCTGTCTGTGCTTGAGACAGATATCGTGGACATTTTCGAGGCTATACTGAGCAAGTCTCTGCCAAAGATTAAGCTGCAGTTTAGGCCACAGGCGGTCGTGGTTAAGGCTGTTGCACCTGTAGGCTATCCACTTAATAAGAAACTTGCGCAGGGACATGTGCTGGACATAGATGTTGAGAAAATTGAAGAGAGAGGATGTAAAGTGTACTTTGGCTCAGTGCATGAGGAGGGCGGTGTCATAAGGACAGTTGGCTCGAGAGCTGTCGAGATTGCTGGCTTCGGAGACTCCATACCTGAAGCCGCTGAGAAAGTTAATCAAGTTCTCAAGTTCGTTAAGGCACGTGACTGGAAAGTGTTCTACAGGCTTGATATTGGTCAGGCCGAGACTATAAGAAAGATGATTGAGCAGGCAGAGGCCATTAGATCGGTATACAAGTCGCGTAATGTGCAGGAACTGAAGATCTACGAGTGGATTCCAGGAAGAGGTTTGCAGATCATAGAGTACTGAGACTATGAGATGCGTAGTACGTGTTGAAGTTAGGTTAAAGAAAGGCTTACATGATCCTGAAGGTGTTACAGCACTGTCCTGTCTCAGAGATCTAGGTTTTAAGAATATTGAAGATGTGCGAAGCGGAAAGGTGTACTATTTGACAATTTATGCAAATTCCGAACAAGATGCATATAAGATAGCTGAAGAAGCTTGCATAAAATTACTAACTAATCCAGTCAAGGATGAATATAGTATAACAGTTTTAAAGTGCGAGGAATAGTGAAATACTGACACGGTTCAGTTCTATCAGTTAATCGAGCCTCATCATTTTGATTATCAGGCTACCCGTTATTCATCATGTTATGTGTCCTAGTTTTCCAAGGGACGACTTTGAGGCTATGTAAATCAGTATCCAAGCAATGAAGTTAAGTATGCCTCCGGCAAATGATACTGATGGAATAAATGATAGTACTAGAGCTATTATCATTAGTATTGCAGATATTAGAAACATTGTCTCTCCAACATCTGTATTAAGTCGAAACAGTCCAACTATTAGGCCTATGTGTCCAATTATTACAAGTATGTAACCAATAGCTACAAGTCCTATACCAACAAAGACTGCTGGCATTGAGTGAGCTGCAGCCGCTGCAAGCACCGTCATTATTGCTACTATGAGCACTATAAGACCTCCAATGTACCCTATCTTCAGTAACATGGCAGGTGTTGAGTAGTGTTCATGTTTGTACGCCTTGAACATGTCAAATGCAGGTATCAGATGTACATATGTTGCTATTATCCAGAGAATTAAACCAGCAAATAGTATTATCACCAGAACAATAAACGAACCAATAAGTGCCAGAGATGGTGTGTACATGTTGTGGGACATCGCAAGGTTTTTACTAAAACCAAATGGGTATCCATGTGCAGATATTGATATGGTAAAGTACGAAACAGATATTAAAAATGCAGTCACCGCTATTGTTCCAATAACTAGTAAAATCATTGAAATTATCATATAGAGTGAAGCTTTTCGCAATCTTTCTAATCCTAGAACTAGACTGTTATCTAGGCTCGACATGCAGATATATACTCTACGTAGGTATTAATATCTTAACTGCGTTTAAATATTCGATATGTTTGTATTAGTGTAGGTAGTTGTGAAAAATGCTCGAACACGTTCATCGTCTCTGTGCTTAACAGAAGGACTGCTCTGTTAATCTCACTTCCTGTAGCTTCAGTTGTACTTTCATTGCTAATCTATGCGTCACTGACAAACAGCGTCAGGGCTTGGGTACTGCTCAGTTTACTAGGGTCGAAGTATGTCACTGTACTAACAAGTTTCTTATTAGTAGTGTTTGATCCCGAGGTCGCTCTTGTAGCAATGTCTTGTACATTAACCAGCGGCTGTGTTGCCGTTATATTGAAGTTTCTTTTAAAACTGCCGCGTCCTCCACCCTCCCTGTGGAGAATTAAGGTTTCAGGATATGGCTTCCCTTCAGGTCACGCAACTATGTCTAGCTCAGCCTATGGCTTTGTTGCACTTTACTTGAAGTATCCATGTATCGTAGCTACGTGCGGCTTAGTAATGTTTGCAGTGGCACTGTCAAGAGTCATGCTTGGTGTGCATTACGTGCGTGACGTGGCTGGTGGCATAGCTATCGGTCTGGGACTCGCACTCTTGATGTACTATCTGTATGAGCGATGTCGAGGACCGGTACCTTCACTTGTCCTGGCTATCATTCTAGGAATGATATCGTACATATATTCAGGATATGGCAGCTGCATTGAAGCAGCTGCCGTTGCCGCCGGCTTGCTCACTAGTCACGTTATGTTCAAGAAGTTCTATCATAATGTGCGCTCTGCATTATTAAAGACGAAGGTTCTATATGTCCTAGCTACAATATTTGCGATACTAGCAGTGCTGGGAGCTACTCACAGCTATGTGCTGTCTATAAGGACTGTGGCACATTACTTCTGTGGATTCCTAATGATAGCAGTACCATGCGCTATTGCTTCAGTACCCCAGTTGCTTCATCACTAGTCAGTTAGGGGGGACTACTCATCATGTCGTATCACGTCGATGTCACTAACATGGATAGGGTTAGGTGGATCTTATTTTTCGATGTGTTGCCAAGGTTCGCATGGTCTAGACCAGCCTCAGTTAATGAGCTATATGCAGGTATTTTAAGGTATGTGACAGTATCGTTTAGAGAATTTTTGAATATACTGAGGGAGTTTGAACATAGGAATATAGTGAAAATAATTAAAAAGGAGAATGATGTTCTCGTATACTTGACTGAGGATGCTAAATACTTCCTAATAGTGTATAGACCACATGGTGTGTAATTTCATTTTATCAGTCGCTGGCGTTTTAATCATCAATCATCATAGGGTGCGCTCATCATCCTGCACTATATGAAGTACATGCTGGGGACATACTGTTGATCTGAGTCTTCTTCCTTTTTCTTTCTTGGACCTATCCTCAACGCTGCTCTAAGAGTGTAGTCTACTATCATCTCCAGTAGACGAGCTTTCAGGTCCTCAGGTACTTTAAGCCCCTGCCATATTGTGTTTATGAATGTGACTATGTTCTTTGCAAACTCCTCACTGACTAATGCGTGAGTTTGCCTTTCTCTACACTGTTTAAGTAGAGTAACCACCTTTGCAACAAGCTCCTCCAGTAGTTCACGTTCTTTCTCTTCAGGAGACATTCTACGACCTAGTTGCGGAAAGGTACTAGTGTTTTAAACTGTGCATAGTTTCAATAACTTCCCTCTTGAACTCCTCTGTCCTGAGGTACGTTGAGAGTCCCATTAGTCTCGCTAGATCAGGCGTGACCTTTCTGTTTCTTATGACTTCCTGAATTGCGGCTCTTATGAGGTTAGCTGCCTCATGCCAACCCATGTACTCGAGCATCAGGCAAGCAGACAGTATTGTAGCTGTTGGATTTGCGATTCCTTTTCCAGCAATGTCAGGTGCTGTTCCATGTACAGGCTCGAAAAGTGCTGCTGTATCACCAATGTTTGCACTTGGTGCAACGGATACACCACCGACAAGTGCTGCAGCTGCATCACTCAGATAGTCACCGTTGACGTTTGGACATATTATGACGTGGAACTGCTGTGGGTTCAGGATTATCTGCTGAAGCATGTTATCCATTATTCTGTCATTTACTACGATCTTCCCTTCAGGAGCGTTTCCTCCGTACTTTTCGTATAGCTCCTTCTCAGTTATGCAGAAGTCTTTGAACTCTGTAAGTGCGACCTCGTAGACCCACTCTCTGAATGCACCTTCAGTGTATTTCATTATGTTTCCTTTATGTACCACTGTCACAAATTTTCTACCTGTATTTATTGCATATCTTATTGCTAATCTAGCAATTCTAATTGTCTTATAGCGACTCATTGGTTTTATTCCAATGCCGGAGTCTTCAGGTATTTCAATATTAAATTCTTTTTTAAGAAACTCTCTAACTTTCTTAGCTTCCTCACTGTTCCAGGGCCACTCTATTCCAACATAGAGGTCATCTGTGTTTTCTCTAAATATGACCATGTCAATCCCCTGAGGATTCCTAAGTGGCGACGGTAGACCCTCAAAGTACTTCACAGGTCTAATATTTGCATATAGGTCGAAGTACTGTCTAAGGTAGACGTTTATGCTTCTCCAACCTCCACCAGGCGGAGTGTAGAGTGGCCCCTTCAGCAGTACACGTATTTTCTCAAGCATTTTGATAGTCTCGTCAGGAAGTCTAGTACCGTACAATTTCTCAGCTTCGTCACCTGCGTATAGTTTAACCCATTTTATCTCTCTTGAACTGCCGTAGCATAGCTGTACGGCCTCGTTAACAATCTCGATAGTTGGCTTAACTACCTCAGGACCAATGCCGTCTCCCTCGATGTATGCAATTATGGGTCTCGAAGGTACTTTCCACACTCCTTGCTCTATCTTTATTAGTTCACCATCCTCGGGTAGTTTGACTCTGTTCATTGCTTCACATGTCTGTGCCTTACAGTATTTTGACTATTATGTTGTGTAGAAGAGCCAGTACATCTCGCGTATAGATAACTCAACTAGACTGTCTATCCACGTTCTGAAGCTTAATCTAAACAGGGTTGGCAGGAACAGCATCTTCTTCAGGACAGTGTACTTATCAGCAACGTAGAGGCCATATAAGGTCGACATGTACTGTTCTACCTGACTAGCAGATGCTACCTGTACCCCAGCAATGTTCTGCCGGTACACTGTCAGAAGCTTTATGTATGCATCCTCTGTCGATATACTTATCGAGGTTGTCATTATTCCACGCTTAAGTAACTCACTGGTAGTTAATCCAAGTGTCAGAATCTCCACATTTTCAATCCTCGCTCCTCTCCAGGTTGGAATATCTCGAATATCTTCATCTAGTCGAAGGCCAAGTACTAGACCAACAAGTATGCAGTGTCTATGAACATTTACAGGATCCGTCAAGATGCCTCCCTGCCTTGTCGACATGCCATAGCCGACGTACATGCACTTTGGATGATCTACATGCTTCTGACCATAGGTTATGCACAGTGGTCTTTCACATTGAGTTTCGACAATTTTACTACATCTCTTCATGACGTACTTAGCTACATCGCTGTCTAGGTGATTCTCTGGAACATGTAGTGGAAGACCATGTTTCTCGGCTAAGGCCGCCTCAAGTGCTCCCAGTCCTTCAACACATGTGTGATCTCCAGGTTCTGGAAATGTGTAGGACATTACGTCTATTATCTTGTCGTAGGCTGCGAGATCCTTCACATCTCTTAGTGTCAGTATGTTACATCCCAGGGAGGTCAACATCCTCTCTGTGAATGGCGATCCTGTACCGAGTAGTTTGTCGATAAACTTTTCACCTTCTGGAACTGCAATGTCCACCTTCAGGTCAGTGTTTGTGCATAGTGCATAATATGCAAGTGTTAATACGTGAGGTCCTTCACCAACTATCAGCACTCTCATGCTTGCTGTCCTTGAGACACTGCCCGGATTATCAAGATTAGTTCAGGAAGAGCTAAACATAAAGAACGTAGAACACAGAGTAGTATATCGTGAAGACTCTTGTCTATACATTGATGTCAATCCACATGACATATCTAAACTAAGAAGTTTACAAACAGTGAACTACGTAGAGATCGAACTATTTGACGTAGATTACGTTAGAGATACCAAGACTCTGAGAAAGTTACTTAGAGAGAAGTTCAGAGAAGTTAAGGAACTTATAAAAGAAAACTCACTAGTAACATTTAGATTCTATGAAGTAAGTAAACGAATTCAGAAAATAATACTACGAGAAGCTGAGAGAGTTTTCAAATGTAGACTAGTTAAGGCGAGGGGAGATTATGTGCTTTCTGCAAGGTTTCTATTCAGAAAAATTAGAATATTCCTTGACATTGGCACATTTCAACCACTGTACAGGAGGTGGTACACGAGATACAAATCAAGAGCATCGCTTAATCCAATACTTGCAGCATCCCTCTGTGTCTTAGCAGGTTCTCATAAGATTGTCATTGATCCATTTGCTGGAAGCTATACGATACCTATAGAATACTGCAGAATGTGGAGGCCTGAAAAATTTACTTGTCTAGATATTTCATTTCAGTACTTAAGCAAGGGTCTACATAATTTACAAAGCGTTAATTCAGGAGTGTACTCTCGTATTGAGATACTGTGCTGTGATTTCTTTCTATTTACTCCACGAGAAAAGTATGAGTGTATAGTTACTGATCCGCCTCGAGGTATCAGATTGGAAGTATCGAGGGAGTTTTATAATAGGATGTTTAGGAAGTTTGCTGAGATATGTACTGATGAGTGCATAATTGTGATGCCCATGTTCGGGAGGTACATTAAGTTTATCGAAGAATGTGCCAGAGATAATGGTTTCGACGTTGTTGACAAGGTATGCACAGTACAGGGTGGCTATAGGACGTTTCTTGTAAAATTTGTTAGATTGCCTAGGTAGGTGTATAGTATTAAACTTGACCAAACGCTAATTTTGCCTAGTAGTTTTAGAGATTCTCCGTACGGCACATGCCTAGGCCAAGATGGAGACCTAAGCTGCGTGGTAAGCGTGCACATAGGGAGCGCTGGAAGTGGTACATGTGGATTAAGAAGATGGCGTACTTGCAGTACCTCAGGATGTATAGAGCAAAGCTTAGTCAGGAGAAGAAGATTAAGATGTATAGAAGGTGGTGACATGTTAGTGATGACTGACCCGTCTATCCGAGAGATGAGGAGGTCTTACCATACTGAGCTCAGGTTAAGTACGTAGAGTCTCGTGAAGTGATGACTTAGCTTGGGTCTGATGCTGTGATGACTCCTCTCAGCTCTGAACAATCTACTTGCTCTTGTTGAAGCTCTCTCCTGCAATGTACAGGTACAGTGTATGCTCCTTCTTCCAGCTTCTTACACGGCGCACCTCCACGGGTCTCCATCCTGGGACTTCGAAGTCGTGACTTACAACACGTGTACCAGGACGAAGCTCACGCTCAAGCTTAGGACGAAGCTTCTCGTTTAGTTCAGGTCCAAGGTACAGCGTCACGACTGTTGCTACGCTGTAGTCAAAGTTGAAAATGTCTCCCCACACTATCAGGACTCTGTCACCGAGATTTAGTCTATGCACCTCTCTGATACAGTGAAGCACCAGGTGAGGAAGCTTCTCTATGGCTATTCCATATGCTCCGAACCTTCTCGCGGCTTCAATCACGATTCTGCAATCGCCTGCTCCTGGATCCACGACAATGTCTCTACATGACACATCAGCTAGACGAAGCATCTCTAGAACAACCTCACGTGGTGTTGGGACATATGGTGCAGACACGGTAATCTGCTGGGAAAAGATTTAAAAAAGAACCGTGTCCGCACTGCTGAGGGCGAGAGCCATTGCCGAACTACTGCTAGGCCGGACGAAGAGTGAAAACGTACAGGTATACGGCAAACACATAGTCGGAAACTTGTACGACGTAGATGAGAGATTGCTAAGTAACGAGGAGTTTCTCAGACAGACAGTAGTCGAGGCAGCAACAATAGCAAACATGCACGTAGTTGACGTAAGATCCTGGAGATTCTACGGAAACGATAAGGAAGGTGTGAGCGTGATAGCTCTAGTCATCGAGAGTCACATTGCCCTTCACACATGGCCAAGATATAGGTATGCAACACTTGACGTATACACATGTGGAGCAAAGAGCGATGCCGAGAGAGCCTTTGACTACATCATAGAGAAACTCAAGCCAAGACACTACACAAAAGCATACCTAGACAGATCATGTAGAATGTTCTAACCAAGGTATTTAAAATTCCATTAAAATTAACCTAAGCACTCTAGTTTCAAACTCTAGTTTAAACTAACGAAAAATATTCTAGAAAAAGTTTCTTCCTTTAAAACATAGGCCTTTTGATTTAAAAGTACACAACATACAGTAGAGACTTTAAATTATACACAATTTCTTAAGAATGTTAATTATTCTGTTTTCCAGTGGTTTTATTAAAGTTAGAGAATTATGAAATGTGACTGATAAGATCTTATTTTAAACGTAGGTTGATAAGTATATACATCTTAATATTCGTATAACTGTCTTAATGTCCTCTGCTGTGACTGTTTTTCTTCCTGCATGTTTTGCAAGTTCTACACTTCTTGTAGCTATCTCGTATGCTATTGCCTCAAGTATATCTCTTAGAACTATCACAGCTTCCTCGCTGACCCTTTCTGCGCCTGCCTTGTGTAATATTCTGTCAATTGGGGCTAGAGGAATGTCATGTTCGGGCATTGTCTATGTCGTGGAGAAGTATATGGTCAATTTAACTCTTTCCTTCTTCTTTAACATCTTCCTGTTGCTGTGAAGTTTCTTCAGATTTCTGTTCTTTCTGTGGTCTCTTTTGCTTCTTTTCTCCTTGTTTTGAAGGTTTTCTGGGCTTCTTAGTTTCTTGTAGAAGCTCTTCCTGATTTACATCGTCTAGCTTCACTGTGAATGTCACTATCTTTGTTCTACACAGATAGAACATCTTGCCACAGTTTTCACATTGACAAAGGTTGACTATCAGGAAGCGTCTGGTGTCGCTCAGTATCTGCTCAACTTTTCTCCACTTTGGTAATCCACAGTATGGGCATGATACTGACATCGGACTTACCTAAGTTCTGGAAGGTGGCGTTAGGGAAATAAGCTGTTTACCTAAGTCGTGGTTGGGATGATGAGCGATGGCTGCTTTGACTAGATGATAAGTCCTTGGCGGATACTGACCTTGTTCAAATGTTTAACATTTACACTCCCTCAATATCCGAGAAAGCTCCTCCTCACACATTAAGTAGGGCGTAAGCGTGAGTTTCAGGACCATACCCAGCAGAGTAAGTATTCCACATCTCTTTGCTATTGATCTACGAGACAGTAGCTCTAGATCAGCTTGAGTAAATTTTGAAAATACAAAATTCTCGAAAGCTTTAACAGCGTTCTGGTCAGCTAATGTACCTCTAACTTTGTATATACATTTCATGTGAAGCCTCTCAACAATTGGGAATAGATACCTAATCTTTAGTTTAGGTACAACCTGACGAGGATCAACATCCTTAACGAATTTTAAATAAAGCTCAATAACATTAAGCTGAGAAAGTTGTGAAAGTACACGTGGTCTAAGCACATTTGTTAAATCTCTAAAATCTATAAATCTGCCATTATGAGATATACATAGCTCAAGACCAGGCCAATAGACAGGACCTCTATCTAGACTTGTTCTAACGAACTTAAATTTACGATCATCAATTTCAACATGCGAATTCTCTAATGTGGCGTACCAAGAGATTTTACATAATGCACCTTTACGAATTTCTCCCTTTGTCACTGTCTCAAGGTCCGAGACTGGTAAGAGAATCGGCCTTGACAATGTTAATGATAGCTGACTAATATTACACAGTGTACTAAAATCAATGCAGAGCCATCCAAAGTCAAATATTGGGATCTTAGAACCTACACGAACTATCATGGTCTCACGGAGACATTTTTAAAGAAAGTGGAGGAGGAAGGGGGTTGTTTTCAGTTAGAACTTTAGTATTGTTGATTTTCTGTCTAATAACATCTTCAAAATAAAGTCCTCTAGTACTGTTCTCTGATTCAGGTACTGTGACTCTGCCCTCCACGTCTAGGCCGTGCCTCCTGAGGATGGCGGAGGCAACATGTTCATCACCCCTCCACGGAGCCCCCGCCACCCCCAGGAGGGGCAGCGAGGGCCCCGTGGAGGGCAGAGTCGCTTTGTAATCCTTCATTTTCAGCGCTTTTGCAGTTAGTAACGTTATGTTTAGTGCAGCATTTTCGTCTCTGTCAATTTTTCCATGTATGTCACACATGACGTATCTGCCCCTGACTTTGCATACTCTTATAATGTTTTCAGTTATTAAACATCTTGAACATATTCTCGTTGTTCTATATGGGTTCATTAGGACTGTTGCATATTTCTCTGTCAAGTAAGTGCATGCCCACATTAGGTCTACATTTAGCTCTTTGATAGGAGGCTTCTCTATAATGGCTACAAGCTCGGAGTTTTCAAGCAGTTTATTGGTAAGTAGTTTATATTCAGGTACCTTATCTTTTGAAGCTCTATATTCTAGACCTTGTAGGTTTTCTATGCTTATGATAGTGTTAAAACGTTTTGAAAGCATATTAACTATGCCTAAGTAAACATTTACATGTTGTGGCTTCATTTTATCGAATTCTATTTTTATTATTGGCATTGCTAGTCTCTGTACATTTACTACTCCTATCGAATAGCTTGTCAGCACTCTGTAGTGCTCTACAAGTTTTTCAGATAGTATTTTCACTATGTTAACTACCTTTGAAGTATCTGGAGAGAGTATTGATAGTGTTATGTTTTTAGTATTTATATCAGTTCCAATTATTAGAAATTTTGTATTCAGATAGTCTCTGTATCTGTCTACGTCTGACATTACGATTGTCACTGTCGTGTTCTCGGTCTCGACAGTTCGATGTACATAAACGTTGAGTACTGTCTATATATGTGGTCTAGTCAACGTTTATGATCACATGATATCGTGAGGGACCAATAACCAAGAGCGCCCTTACATGGCCTCCCTGTGCTGGAGGTATTGCAGTCATTAGCCATTCAAAATCTTCCTGTGAGAGATTGTACATTGTCGCTATCTCATATACGTAAGAGTCTGGTCCACCTAGTATTACTGCTGCACCTGCATTCTCGATGACTGTTCTTGGAGCATCTCTAAGACATTGTGTTATCAACAACGTTCCTACTCCAAGTTTTCTAAAACCTCTTACGGCGAGCTCAAGTAATTTACTTGAGAGTATGTAATATGCTTCATCGACAACAATCATATGTTCAACATGTTGCGAGATACTTGATGCAAGATATGTATAAACTGTGTCAAATGTTATTAACATTAAGAATGTTAGCACATCTGGACAGTGTAAAATTTTCCTAAAATCAATTATTACAACGTCAAAATCCTTAATAACATTCTCAACATCTAAAAAGCGCGTGCTTGAGAATACGTCGAGGATTCTACGAACAATATATTTTTCCTCTACATAATATAGACTTCTAAGTATATTGATTAGGAACTCCTTGACGTTACTCCACATTGCTTCACTATACGCCTTCTCAAGTACTTCACTAAAATTCTCGGATAGTTTTGTGGAGAAGCCCTCTTCTATAGATGTTAAAACTCTATATGTTTTCTCAGATATAGGTAAGTTATGTGGAGAAAATACATTTATGAACGTGTTTACTACATCCAGGTGAGCGGTTCTCAATTTTCTTAACTTATTTACAGTATCTATGTATTCTCCATGAGGGTCAAATATTATAATCTTAGTGTCTGCCTTTGTAAGAAGTTGTTTAATAATTTTCTTACAGGTTCTCGTCTTGCCCATTCCTGTTGGACCGACAATTATTATGTGTCGACTTGACAGTGAGTCAAGATTTATCTTTATGGGTTTTCCAGACTTATCTACTCCAAGATCTATTGATTTTTCTTCATCTGTTGTTGCAATTCCCTGGAGCGGAATCAGTGGAGCAATATCATCTACAAGCGAGTATACTCGCGGAGTGAAGTCGATTAGTGTAAGCTTCTGAAATACGAAATAGGACTCCAGCCTTCGTGCTGTCTCACCAGTTGCGTATATTGTTACTAGGAGAGGCTCTTCTCCTTCGGAGATTCTCTCAATTACTGTCCTCCACTTTACAACCTCTGCATATCCTCTACCTTTCTCCCTTACAACAAGCTGTTCCTGTGCACGATTAATTTCCTGTGAGGCAATGGAGAAGAGCTCCCTACATGAGCGGACAATGAGAACGTAGTCAAAGCTGCCTCTGCTTAGACATAATGCCATTGATTTTACATCATTAGGATCTTGTTTTCTGAAAAGTTTACTATTCTTAACAATTTCAAAATTAAACATATTCAATGATCCTTCTAACATCACGAGATTTCTCGAATATAAATAGAACATTATACACATAGATAACAGAACGACGAGCCCATATAGTCCAAATATGAGAGACGGCAGAGAAAGTAGACAGGTGGTGAATATGTTTGTTGACTTAACCTTAGAAGGCTTGAAAAGCTTAATTAGATCACACTGCTCGACAGGTATTATTTTGGAAAACTCTTTTAAAATATCTTCAAATTTGCATTTAACATCCCTAACTCTACTAATGTTGTCTCTAGAGTACATGAAGCCCATGTATATACAGTCCCCCATCCTGACTAGCACAATAGTATCACATACAGACAGAAGTCTTCTAAAGAAGTCACGTACAAAATTTACAAACTTCAGTGACGTTAATTGACTAACACTAACTAGAGAAGTTATTTTATACAGTACAAGCAATCGGTCAATACCTCGAATATACACGTAATTCTCTCTTATATGAATCTGCAGTGCAACCCTACGATTTGTGACATAGCAGAGTAGTGTTGGTATAAAAGAGTCTCTGAATATGTATACCACGGGTACTGTAGCTAGTACTATGTACTGCCTTCCTGATATTAATGCTGCAAGGAATATTGTAGCTAAGAATAGTGTGCAAACTTTCCAGGATTTTAATAAATTTGCATTCATAATCTACTAGGCAGCAATATCAAACCCTTATTTTTGAAAAAATATTCTTTTAATAATCTTAACAAAAGTGTTCTCACGCACAGACACATTTGCAATAGAGTCAATGGGCATCTCTAGTTCCTGTAGCAAGAGTCTAAGTACATCATCTAGCTTTTCTCCATCTGTAGAGACTCTATCACTTATGTAGTTTAGTACGTCGTAAGTATTATATCGACTTAGTAATGTCACTAATGCATTAGTACAGAAGACTTTATCTTCACATCGTTGCGCTAATTGCTCCGATAATTTTAAGATCTCTCGTTGTGTACTTTTATGGAGTTTTCCTATGGGTTTAATTTGCTTTTTATAGAATTTTGCTTTTGATACTTTATCTATTTCTTTGGATATTTTTGT
>CAYPXK010000026.1:0-10053 GCA_964414695.1 uncultured Thermoproteaceae archaeon
AGCAGGAATGAGTCTAGAGGAAATACACGAAGAATACCCATCCGCATCACCTGAAGTAATCAGGGTTCTAATCCCGAGAACCCTTGCTACTCTATGAGAATCATAACATATGATTAGAGGTGTCAGGTTGTTGTAACTGGACTACATTTATTAATGAGGTTACAAGCTTTGAAATCATGAAGTAGGTAACAGGCATCACAATTTCAAAGCAGTGCTAACATTTTGATTGAGAATTTACGATGCGTGTACTATAGGTCATAGCCAATCCATGGTTTCCATTTGGCTTCTCATTGAAGTCTGTACGTATCACAATCTCACATTTCTCAACGCGGGGGAACGTCTTAAGTATTTAAGTGCAGGTAACAGTGTGGGGTCCTGTGACAAGTACAGTCACGACAACAAGGTCTGCGACTTCATTAATTGAGGAAATTCTAGAGACTCTAGAGATTTTACAGAACAGGGAACTAGTCGAGAGAATTAAGGAAGCGTTTAGAGAGTATCAGGAAGGTAGAGCAAAAGAGTTCAATAATGTAGAAGACGCAATTAAGTACCTCAAGAGTGAGGAAGAGTAATCTCACTTGTACACTTCTTCACGAAGTTCCACTTCAATAAAGATAACTCTTTTCCTCTTCTCATCAATATAGTATACTATTCTAAGTTTACCAACACGCCAAGACCAAAATCCCTCAAGCTCACCATGTAACCTCTTACCGCGGTATGGGTCCTGTATAATTTCACGGATAGTATCATCAACGCGCTTTTGATCTTCAGGAGAGAGTCTCCTATACGCTCTCTTGAAATGCTATGTTATGACTAGTCTAAACATCCGAAGTCTATGGTACCTGCGAGGGTACTAAAATCACGTATCAAAAGCTCATTCAAGTAGCTAAACTGTAGGATATTAAACTCGCGTTTATTTACACGACATATGCACACCTGAGAAAGATATGCACAGTATGTCTGGAACTTATATTTTATTTAACATCTAAAGTTCTAGTTCAGATTAATGTTGAACATATATCGAACCCCTAGTAAAACCTCCTCAGGAAGATTTTAAGGTTACGTACTACCGTTCACAGTACGCATATTGTCAAGTACGCTGAGTGTACTGCTGCTGCAACTAACATTAGCCTTAGTAGAACTGCTGGTATTAGGTACTTTTCAGGTATGTTTTCTGGTGGTTTTTTGAGAGTAAGCAAGACTTCAACAGTGTTCTCACTTATCGTATACGAGATCATTGCAATTAACGCGTAGATTCCAGTAAACTGGACTTGATTACCAGATATTGGATTGTAGATCATTTTTAACGTTGAGATTAGTATGAATGTTGCTATCAGTATTGCTAGTTTTAGTCTTGCTACACTTCTACTACTCTTCACGGCTTAGTACGTCCTTCTTTCTTTTCCTGCTGTTTTGTAAGTTGTTCGTCGATTATCGCTCCAACATATCCACCTGCTCCACCTCCAATTGCTCCACCTAGTGCTCCACCTATTGCTGCTCCGATTGGCCCAGCTACGACAAATCCTAGGACAGCACCAATAATCGCACCAAGCGCAGCGCCGCCACCCGCCATAGCTGCAGTATTTGGTGCAGGTCCTCTATACCTGATACTAACTAGTCCACCAGCTGAGATAGCAGACTCTCCATAGGGGATACGTCTCCTCTCTTCCTCCTCGGTCCTCCTGTATGTTGTGTTCGTACTGGACATAGGTCTCCCCGTGGGTGTACCAGTTCAGTACTTAAAAAGGGTTTCTCCGGGGTACCCTCACGTACCGGTATGAAGATCGACCATGTAGACCTTGAGATACTGTACCTGGTAGCAAATGAGCCACTACACTTTAACGAACTTTGGAGAAGACTCAGAGAACGTGGAGTAGCAATTTCAAAGCAAGGCCTTAGATCAAGAATCGAGAAGTTGAAACGCCTAAACATACTGAGCGAAAGAGTTGAAAGACAGTACAAGATAGTATCGGCAGCGAATGATAACATCAGGAATATAGTACTTGCAGTATACAAGTACTGTGAGTATATTAACAGAGTGCTTCCAAGTATAAGCGACATTCAGCAAATTCAACATCATGTAGGATCACTTTCGGCTATCTACATCTATACAGCACTTCTTCACGCATTACTAATATTAAGTGCATATAGGATGTTGCCAGAGGAAATATACAGACTGCTAATTGAGAAGCTAATGAATGCATACCTGAAGATGTACTCTCACTTCTTAACACTTGCACTTTCCATAAAATCCTTGCAGGATTTGATAGAATTTGCACTACGATTATACGATAGCATCTCAGTTAGCGAGGAGGATAAAGAATTGAAAGAGGTGCTAGACTGCATAAGGAACATAATCACGGCAGTGTTAAGAACTCGCTCAATCATCAACAATGCTGATCAATGCTCAAAATGACTAACCTGTTCTTAAGTAGCTCACCTACTAGGTCTTGCCATGTCAGGAAGTGTGCTAGTGTTGTTGGGTCCTCTGATTCTGGGATAGAACCACATGTCCACTTCGTATAGAACTCCTCACTAGATATACCACGTCTCGCTTCAAACTCCTTCAACTTCTCGAGAATCCAACGACGTCTCTGTAGAAGATTCAAGACATGCTCAAGCACCTCGGACTTAGCAGTTTTCAATATCTATCCTTACTTCTTAAACTCTTCAAAAATCTTGTCCATGTCCTTGCCTATGTACAGTTGTAGTACTTCTTTGATAACATCACGTGTATTCTTGTAACTAATCTTGTATACTATCTTGCTTAGGATCTTGTACTCGCCTCCTGTAAACTCAATTACAAATCCTATTCTCCTAATGATTGAACTGTATTGAATATCGATAACTCTCATAGTATGCCATACTTCGTAACGTAATTAGCCTCTGTTATACTGAACTGCGTGGAAAGTCCGGGTAGAATGAACCCTCTTTTGCGAGGTATTAATCCTTATAGAGACAGTATCAGAGCCGTCTATACTATAGGTACCCCCTGCAACAAGGGTCAAACCATGTTCAGAAAGGACTTGCCTAAACATTAAAAGAAAGGAAAGGCTAGTTTTAGTTTTGAATTTTCTTCCCATTAATAGTGTGTCTTTCGCTTAGTCTTCCTATCTCTCAGTGTTAAGCCATTTGAAAGCATCTTCAAGACTATTAAATACTCTGTATCTACCTTCATAAAAATCTTTGAGTGATTCACATAGTTCTAACATAAGTCTCTCATTTGATAGTATCTCCATAGTCTCTAATTCCCCATTATCTACTCCACATGTCTCATGTCTATACCTGAAATCCAAAACCATGGCTATCTACTGAAAACTTGCAAATCCCCCCATAAATGTGCGTATGAGCAGAATCGACGTCTCGTCTCGTGTACTCCTACCAGTTCTGAATACTTTTCATGCCCTGTTGCGTAAGGTGCCGCTGGATTGTCTGTTTTGACTCAACGAGTACCCTAGTGCTTGCTCAGATCTGCAGTATTTCATAAACTGTTGACAGGATTGTATCACCATCCTGAAGAATGTGAGTTACTGTCCACGGATAGTATTAGTGTCGCCTCGCTGTGTGTATGCAGAATACTGTTACAGTACTGTTCAGGAATTGAGGTAATGCAAGATGAATCTTGAGAGTATTAGGCTAGAAGCATGAGTGAATCAGGAGTCTGCTTTATCAGACTCAGCCTGGTGAGTCTTGAATACAAGTTGTGTCAGGTGATATATTGTGTGTCTATAGTTCGATCCAGTATTCTGCAGCGTCTTGTAGAATGATGCTCTTTTTCTTGAGTTTTTCAAATTCTTCAGGAGTGTATAGTAGGAGCTCGACCGAGATGTCGGCTGGTAAGAGGTTTCGAGTTAGGGCGTATCTTTCATGAATTTTTAGTCCTCTAAACTTTTCTGATACAATTATTAGATCTAAGTCACTGTCGCTTAGCCATGTGCCTCTTGCATAGCTACCAAATAGGTATATTTTTGCATTTGGATCAACTTCACATCTAAATTTATTTACAAATTCTTCTAGCACTTTCCTAATTTTGTCAGGTATAGTCTTAGTGAAATCCAAGAAGTTCACCAATCTTTCTTAATATCTCCTCTGCAGCTTTAACGAACTTCTCTGCTGTTGCTCTGTCAATCGACTCCCATGGTCTCTCAAGTCCAGCATTTGGATATCTTGCAATAGTGTAATATGGTGACAGTTCCGATATAGTTCTCCTAAGCTCATCTCCTAGATCTATTCCAAGTATGTGCAGTAGCCTAGTTAGGTCATGAGTCTTTGGTGGTCTCTCACGCTTCAAGACCATTATCGCAGCCTTCAGAACCTTCTCCACACACTGATGTGCCGCAAAGCAGGCCCAGTTGTGCCTACCTTCCCTAAGTGCAGATCTTGCCTCCTCTAGATCCACCTTAGCAGCATCAAACCAGTCTCTGGCTTCCTCACGCATATCTACACAGTACACCTTAACCTAGCACATACTTAACTAAAAAGCGTGTAACATAATTAGTCCATGTAGACTTGGCAGAGCTTGACTTTCAGAAAGTCCAATGATGCACATGAAGGATAGAGAGGGGCTAGACCTTGCGTCAGGACTTGGCAGTACTACAGTACCTGATTAGTAGAGGCTCTTTGCTGAGTTTGTAACAGTGATAGAGCCTAAGTTTGTTGATAGAGTTTGGGAAACTGAGGCTCTTAGAGATTGGTGTTCAGCTCAGAGAGCAACTCCGTTGTATATCTATGGTCCTGAAGGCTGTGGAAAAACTAGACTTTTGAGAGAGTTTGTGATAAAGTTTAGTGAATACTTTAATGATAGTGCCATTGCAATATACGTTAATGCCATGGAGAGATGCTCTATAGATAATGCAATCCTGACCTCTAGAACTATTGGACTTCCTAGAGAGGACATTGAGGGGATTTTCAATAAGTTTCCCTACTCTAATGTTGGTAGAGTTCTTGCAGATACTATTGGTCTTCTATTGGAGAAAATTGCTGTAAAAAAGAAAATTGTTGGTAATTATGTGTTAGTAATTGTTGATAATTTTGTTAGAGCTGTTGGCCTTGAACAGGTTGAGATGTATGTTAAGTGGATATGTGAGCTCATGTGGAAGCTGAGGGAGAAGTATAGGCCACGTGCAGTAAATTTCATAGTAACAACATCTGAAAGCGAGAGTCTCAGACTGGTCGCGAGGCATAGATATGCACAGCCTGTAATGATATGGAATCTTGATAAAGATAGTTTTGAAGAACTTTTCCACATATTGAATCCTCCAAGCAGTATCAAGTTTGAAGATGTGTGGCACATGCTAGGCGGTAATCCTGGCAAGCTGATTGAGCTTGCAATGAACTACTCCTGGAATATTAGCACGATGTTTCGAACATATATGCACAAGCTTGAGAATGTGCTAAGACAGATCGTCAGGGAGAGGCTGCTTAACGAACTGTTGTTGGTCTTAGAAGATCCTGACAATATTGCCTATGTGCTATCTAGAGAAATGGAGAGACTTGAAGAAATACTGACTAGGCATAACTTAATCATGAGTGTCGGCCTCCTACTTGGGTTCAGAGAAGTAGATCCATGTCCTGACATTGGATTAGGTAAACACTACGCCTGGCAGATACCACTCTATAGAGAAGTCCTGTACAGACTCACACAGGGGAAATATACAACACGGAAGTGAGCTAGAGCACATTACTCTACTAGTGCTTAATCACATTTGAATATAAAGTAACCTCTGAAAAAGTCAAAGTTTACGTATTAATAATTCTCCGCATGTACTTATAACAAGTGTGTTATAACGATAATTTACGTGCTTCATATACTTCGATGTAGAGGCTTGAAAATTAGGCATCTCTCACATTGATAGAAGAAGTCCCTCACTCTATGAGGCTTGTTCTTATTTGCTAAGTTTCTTAATGAGGCACCTGGTCTTGATATTGTAGGTCGTTGTAGGGGGTTGTCATGTCGAGGTTTAGGGTGTTTATAGAGGGTGTTGGGAAGTGGGTGAATTTTGTTGATCGTGAAGTGGAGCTTTCACAGTTGTTCGATTTTGCAGAGAGGGGTCATCCATTTCCAATAGCTGTGTATGGTCCTGAAGGCTGTGGTAAGACTACTCTCTTAAAGTGCTTTCTGGAGGAGCTCAGGGATAGGGACTATGTAGCTATATACGTGGATGCACTTGAGTTACAGGACCTAAACAGGGCTATGCTCTGTACGCATCGTGAAGTATGGGAGATTGTACAATCTTTAGCAGGTGCGGTTCCAGTTGGTGAAAATATTGCAAAGACAATAACGTTGCTACTCAGGAAGCTTCACGAGAAGTTGTCACTACGTGGCAAGAGGCTTGTCGTAATTTTGGACGATGTCTATAGGGCAGTGGGAATTGAGAACGCTGTAAGATATACGAAGCTTCTCTATGAGTGGATAAGTAATTTACACACGGAGTTTAATGTTAAGCATGTTCTTTTTGTGTTGACAACATCTGAGGGATTGTCTAAGCGAGAGCTCTACAGGCACACATATGTCCATGTGTACATGATGTGGAATCTCCCCAAAGAAGGATTCTACGAGCTTGTGAGACAGCTTGATGTACCTGTAGATCCTGATGTGTTATGGAGACTCACTGGTGGTAATCCAAGGGTACTCATAGACATAGCTACACATAGCTGGGATATTGACAGATGGCTCAGATATGTAATACACAGAGTCTCATCACTTGTGAGAGACCTAGACCAGGATAGGTTAAGAAGACTTGCAGAGGACCCTGACTCAGACTGGGAACTTGCTAAAGTACTTGAGGAAAGAGGACTCATGATTGAGCTAAATAGAGCACATGTACTAGGAATAGAACCAAAGCCGGATCCCGAACTTGGAATAGGCAAAGAATGGGCATGGCAAATACCAGCATACAGAAACGCCATAGCTAAGCCAAACCACCTCAAGACATAAACAAGACAAAGATAGCCAACACTCGTAATGTTACACTCCTGAATTGTATACTACGATAGTCTACACTATAGGCAAGGTAGAAAAGTTATTCAATAGGAACTCGTATGTAAACATATTTACCGATGATATCTAAGGTGAACTTGCAAAGTTCCTAACTAATGTGGTTCCCAAGGCCTACAAGCATTATTGTGCTATTCACTGAAGAAATTTTTAATTACTCATAGAGAGAGTTGAAACTGAAGGTGCTTCTGCTTAGAAGAGGGATCGTATTTAAGGTCTTGTGAGAGGTATCTTAATGAAGCTGAGGAGTTTTTACATGAAGGAGATTATGTACAAGCTTCTGAGAAAGCGTGGAAAACTGCTGTTGAGATTGTTAAGGCTATTGCTGCTAGGGAAGGTCTCGTACTTAGAAGTCATAGAGAACTTCATGAGTTTGTTGCTAAGTTAGTAGAAAGGACAGGCAATATTGAACTTAGGAGACTTTGGTCAGTTGCAAATGAGCTTCATAGAAACTTTTACGAAAATTGGCTACCACTCGAACTTGTTAAAGGTTATATTGAGGACATTAAGGAGCTCATAAATAGACTACTAAAACTACTAAAATCTTAGTAAAAACCTTAAAATTTCAGCATAAATTTTGAGTAGTATTGCTCTAAGGTATTTACGAGAAACCGTACTAGTTTAACACTTTTTTAACACTTTCATTATTAATTCCCATTCTGTCAAGGAGCTAGTTGAGGATTAGAAATATCTACACTTGACACTGTTTAGAGCCTCCTAAGAGTAGACTAGTGAAAATTCTACAACAACATTAAAACTATGTACAGTACCTAGTCTTACTTATGGGTACTGAGGAACGACTTGCTAGTCTTGAAAAAGAGTGGGCATATGCTAGGGGTGTAATCGAGCAGCTTGATAGGAGATTAACGAGACTTGAGAATGAGATTACTAATCTACGTGAAGAGATGAATAGACGTTTTGACGAAATTAATAGACGCATTGACACGCAATTTAGGTGGGTCGTTGTTCTAATTTTGGGTATGTGGACAAGCATAATGTGTACATTAATACCGATATTGCTGAAATTACTTGGAGTAATTTAGGTGTGTTGTTGATTAGTCTTAGTCCTTTTATCTATTCGATATATTCTATGATATTGAACGTCGTGGGTAGTTATGAGAGATGAGGCGTCTAGATGGTTAAGTGAGGCCAAGTGGGATCTTGAGACTGCGGAATTGTTGTATAGGCATGGTAGGTTTAATGCAGCATGTTTCTATGCTCAACAAGCAGCTGAGAAGGCTGTCAAGGCTTTGCTTTTCCTTATTAATGAGGCTCCTTGGGGTCACAGCGTCAGACTACTTATTGAGAGATGGGCTAGAGTAACAGGAGTCGAAGTTTCTAGAGAGATTATGGTGTGTGCACGTGAACTCGATAGACATTACATACCATCTCGTTATCCTAATGCGCTTCCTGCAGGTACACCACATGAGGCCTATGATGAAGAGACTGCTAAGAGAGCACTTGAATGCGCACGAGCTATATTGAACTATGTGGAGAATGAGTTCAACAGGAGGATTAGAGAAAACTCTTCAGGAAGTCGTTAGTAGACTCTTACGAAGGTATAGGGTACATGCAGTTATTCTATTTGGCTCTAGGGCCAGAGGTGACTGGGGTCCCTGGAGTGATATTGATCTTCTCGTTATTGCAGATTTTGACAAACCGTATCTTGACAGGTTAGCTGAACTTCTTGACCTTGTCGCAGACATTTCTGAACCATTAGAATTTCATCCCTATACACTAGATGAGGCACTGACAATGTTAAGAAAATTGAATCCATTAATAATTGATGCACTATGGGAAGGGAAAGTACTGTACAGTGATGAGAAATTCAAAATTCTACAGGAAGAATTTCAAAAACTATTAAAAAGAGGCTTGAAACGAAGTAACACAACAATATACCTCGAAAACAGGAACAGTAAATCCTAGTATGTGACTATCTCAACATTATACACTGCCGCTGCTTCACGTGCCTTATTGTCTGCATAGCAGGTTATGATAAGTTTCTTAATTGGTACCTTATTTAGCTCAGCATAAAGTTCACACTTTCTATTAAACAATATTACATCACCAGCAGTTGTGCTTGACTTAACTTCCACAAGGTAGTGCACACCATCTTTAACAACTATGTCCAGGTCAATCACTGCAGGATAGCCAAACACCTTGCCTTCCCTATCATGGTACATCCACTTCTCAACCTTAGCAACACCAAGGTACTCCTGAAGAAACCTCGTTAAAGCCTCACGAACAACATTCTCAGCAACGATACCCCATCTTGCACCAAGAGCATCAATACGCACACTTAGGCGCTTAATCTCCTCCTGAAGAGCCCGAATAGCCTTACTATGCTCCTCTAACCTCTTACTATGTTCCTCCAACACTTTACTATGCTCCTCGAGCCTCTTCTCAATTTGCTCAATTCTACACAAAATCTCATTAAACTTCCTATCATGCTCCTCTAGTCTTCTTTCAATACTTTCGATTCTGCATAGAATTTCGTTAAACTTCTTATCGTGTTCCTCAAGTCTCCTCAATATCTCCTGTAGACCAATAAGACCAGCTACCGCATACCTAAACTCTTCATCCTCTCTAAACAATTTCAGAATAACTTCCTTAAGTTGCGAAAAATCTGCCTGTTGCATACTTGCACAATTACACGTCTACAAGCTTAATAAACCCCTACCATCTTGAGAACTTCAGGAAGCTGTACCTCTTCCTAACTTAGACCTTGCTTAGTGGAATACTCCTACATTTGATATTATTTTAATGCAAAGTCCACCTTCTTGTAGAGTTTCCCATGGAAGATGCTGTAAGATACTTCAAGGGAGAGTTCAAGGCTGTTAAATGTGTTAACCGTGATGCAGAGGCTAAGCATGTATTTGAAATCGTTAAACGTGGAGGTATTCGTATAAATGTTGTATATGGTCCATGTGGCTGTGGAAAGTCTACCTTCTTTAGATGCATTTATAACGTTGTTCGTAAATACTATTCCAATTCCATATGGATTCACTATCAAGAACCTACAATCGATTCATTATCAATATTAATGGAAAGTCTTT
>CAYPXK010000027.1:0-2658 GCA_964414695.1 uncultured Thermoproteaceae archaeon
CTTAGACAAGACAAAGATGCTGAAAACCTCGGGTACTGAAAACTATTACACATTTGTTACATAGAAACTTTTTGAAATGATAAACAATTAAGAAGGATTAAGGGCCGCGGACCGCCCGCATCTCCCCCGCAGGTCCAGAGCCCGCCATGCTTGGCCGCTACACCACCCGGCTTTGCGTCCGGTTGTTACAGTTGTACTATGGGTTTTTAACTCTTTCGCTATTCTCCTAACAGCTCAGCTACATCTGGGCTAAGCACAGCTTCCTTACCTGTCACATAGTACACTCTCGAAATTCTTATTATCGGTCCCTTTGGTCCGAAGTCTTCTCCATCAAGAAACTGTATCTCGCCCGTGAAGTCAGGTCTATTATACACAGGTCTTACAACAATTATGGAATCATACTTCCCCTGAAGCTGATCGAGAGCTCTTGTGTAGACAACAGGTATGTTCAGTATTTGTGATAAAATGTCACCAACTTCGTGATAGTCGAACATTACTATAATTGCGGACTTAGCTTTTTTCTTTAAAGCTCTACGAACAGGCATATCGACTATTAACTTAACTCCTATCAACTTTATAATGTATGGAAGCCACCTATATGTTGAGTTCTCATAATCTATCTCGATAAATTTTATAGCAAGTGGATTTCCTTTCCGTGTCATGACATACATTATGTACTTTGCACGCTTTTCCATAGCTCTAACAACAAGTTCATCAAGGGACATCCTGCCTCTATTTATTTTAACACTGTTAGGTATAGATTCTGCTAATTCATTAAGAAATTGCCTAACTCTGATAGATGGGTCTCGAGAAGAAGATAATGCTATTCTCGTAACTTTAACAGAGGACACTTATGACTGGCGTATGAGAATTTAATAAAACTATGGCGTGACCTACTCTTTCTTCTTTTTGACCTTCTCCTTCCACTTCTGTTTCTCTAGCTCGATTAGCCTGAGTTCTTCTGGCGTCATCGTCTTGCCTAACGTTGTCTGTGGAACCCAGGCACCTCCCGCAAATGTGAATCCACATTTTGGACAGCGCCAAATTCCAAATGCGAGTCTTTCCATTCTCGTTAATGCTCTGCATCTAGGACAGCGATGTTTTCCTCTCTGCTTTACCTCAATTTGAGTAACCTTTCTTCTAACTCCCATTCCGTATCTAGCGCCGAACCTTCCTGCAGGGCCGACAACCTTAGTATGGCTGAAAGGCATGCTCTCGTTAAGCGAATCTGCACGACGTTATAAATCTTGTTTTCTCAGCAGCGGTGGACTCAGTCATCAATCCTCGCTATTCCCGACTCATCATCTGTCCTAGACTTGAGGTATCTAATGTCTCAGCAGCGGCCTCAAGCGTTATCCATCACCGGTCCTCAGCGCTAGACCCTTCATCACAGTACGTTAATGTTAAGTATCTAGGAGATATTTAATCAGCTCGTCTCTTCCTTAATCATCCAAGTCATCCCATTGACCCTTCATCATTCATTATGAATAGCCATTTATCAAGACTAAAAACTGTTTCAGCACATACAAATTAAGACTGTGCTAAACAGGAAACTGTTCTATAAAGTAGGACTAGGCGGAACATTCGATACGCTACATACTGGACATATTCGATTAATAGCTGAAGCATTACGGTCAGGAAAGAGCATAGTCATAGGCATAACAAGCGACGAGTTTGCTAGAAGGACAAAACCTTATAACGTCAAGCCACTTGAAGAAAGACTAGCAAACCTACTTTTCCTTCTGAAGGAGATCACTCGCGATGAGTACATCACGTTCGAGATAATTAACGATAGGTATGGCTCAGCTATCAGAGATCCTGAAATGGATGCCATTACTGTTAGCATAGAAACTTTACCACCAGCGTTCGACATAAATGATAAGAGATTTTTAAACAATCTTAAACCACTCCACATAATAGTTATACCAATGATAAGAGATGGATATGGTATTAAATACTCATCTAGAGTATTACGAAACCTCATCGAGAAAGCGCGTACCTCAGCTCATCGATAAGATATAGAAGGTGTCCTCTCATAACATCACTCGCTTCGCGAAGAAATAGAACTTTACCTGTGACCATTTCCTGAACTTCAATAACTTTGTGTCTATGAATTATTGATGCTACATATTGGACTATGTTCTCTACAAACCTAACATTGACCTCATCTGTACAATATTCAATAACATGTTTTGACAAGATGCGTCTCAACTCTCGATAAAGCTCAGGATCTTGTCTCGTCTTGATGTATATTCCGAACCGTTCTAAGAAGCGTTTAGTTTCGTTAATAAATATACCGTACGGAAGGTCGTTTCTGCAAACTTTCTTAAGTATCGATAGTGCAATATCGTAAGTCTTTATTATTGAATCATAATCTATAGCTTTCTCGTTCTCTAGCAATGAGTGATATATATTCCATGTACATTCCAGACAGGATATTGTTACTGAGGGAACTCCTTCAAGTTCAAAATTCATAGAATCGAAATATGGAACTGTATGACGGAACTCTATGTAATTGCAGTTTACATCAGTTAGGAATGTCATAATGTCTTCTGTTGTATATACCTTAGGTTCCCTTCCTACAACATCTATGTTTAAGAGAAAGTGTACATTATCTAGTATGTTCTTAGACTTCAGGTAATTCACGTAAACTTGCGA
>CAYPXK010000028.1:0-4287 GCA_964414695.1 uncultured Thermoproteaceae archaeon
GTCACGTGGTATACAGGACAGTGTATTAGACATCTGCCACATCTAATACATCTCAGACCTTCCCTGAGTACAGGATCCTCAGCTGCTTTCAGTCTACCATTATCAAGGAGAATAACATGAACTTCCTCAGGTCCCTGTGCAGGACTCACACGTACACGCTCAATGTCTGTTGTTGCACTTCTTCCTGATATTACATTGATATAGACTGAGGGATAGGTACCAGCATAGAAACACTGTACAAGACATGTCAGGAATGCATGTACAATAGTTGGCATAAGCTTCTCAATCCCCGTCACAACTATGTGTACCTTAGGCAGAGACGACACAAGTCTAGCATTTCCCTCATTTTCAACAATTAGGACAGACCCCGTGTCTGCAGCAAGTGCATTAGCACCAGTTATCCCAACAGTAGCCCTATGGTACTTTCCTCTAAGAAAACTACGTATAGCAGCAACAATATCTTCAGGACCTGCATCACTTTCAAGCTTAATACCTACCTTCTCACGCAGTGCACGTATAATATCTTCACGTTTAATATGTATTGAAGGTGCAGTAATGTGACTAGGAACCTCATTCATTATCTGTACAATAAATTCACCAATATCGGTTTCCCAAACCTCACACTTAACATTACTCATCAAGAAGTTCCGAAGCTTAATCTCTTCACATACCATAGACTTTGAAAATATTACAACATCCTCGCTCTTCACAAGCTTACTAACAATCCTATACACATCCTGTGCATTATTTGCAACATGTACCTGTACATCTCTACGAACTGCTGCACTTATGAAATCGTTAATAAGATCTTTAAGATTGTCAATTACCCTCATTTTAATATCTCTAACAACCTCTGTAATATGCTGAACATAGTCATACCTAATGTCAGAGAATAGCCTTATAACTCTCTCAATAGAAGTTCTAATAACCTTATCATCTATCTCCCGCCACATGGAGACCACTTAACAAGAAGCTCATGTATATCAACAACTTCTAATTTACGAACACTCACAACTTCTGGAAGAACATGGCGTAGGTTAACGTAACAGAAGGGACAGTACGTTATGAGCATGTCAACATTCTGCTCAAGTACCCTTCTTATGCATCGAGTAGCAACACGAGCATATAGCTCAGGTTCCATAAACCAGAGAGTTGAGCCACAGCAGCTTGCAGACTCCATAATGAACACGTTATGAACAACGTAGAACCCCATGCAAGCCAGCAAGTCCTCAACAAAGTCAATAACCCTATTTGAAAGGTCACTATTACGCACATGACATGGATGAAACACAACTACACGCTTACCACCTGAGGGAACGTGCTTAATACTCCTAAAATCGAGAAACTTCTTGACAATGTCTAATCCATAGACAACGTTAACATTAGGAAAACAGCATCTTAAGAAATCGTAAGAATGGGGATCTGCAACAAGGACAGTACTAAACTTTGATAATTCTCTTAGAACATCGTCAACCGCTCTAACGTACCTGAAAATCTCCC
Source organism: uncultured Thermoproteaceae archaeon (assembly GCA_964414695.1). GTDB lineage: Archaea > Thermoproteota > Thermoprotei > Thermoproteales > Thermocladiaceae > JAADER01. The sequence goes on from CAYPXK010000028.1 coordinate 1,501, forward strand.
AATTGAGTAGACTATGTATAAATCCACGAGGTATACGATCAACAATATCCCTAAAGAACCTTCTATAGAACTTACAGACCTTTTTAGATAAGCTAGAGTGAAGACCTACCATTACTCTGTCGAGTAATTTCACAATATTCTTCACTTTACTTAATGAAAATCTAAACACTGAAAAAGTACACACCAGCTTGTGAAGTAGTGAACTAACATCAATTAGACGATATAGATTTATAAACAATATAGACATCTTAACACATCAAGTACATGTGCAGAATTTAAATACATACATCGAAGATGCGCACATCTTTAACAGCATCGTCCTCATACAGTAACGAATTATTGACCTAGACTCAGGTCAAGCAGGGGATAGCCCCACTTGAAGAGCGTAGCAATAATATGGCTGAACTACAACAGCATGCCATTTATAGACGTGGTGAAGGCATCATTGAGATCATTAGCTGAGCTTGACTACGATAGATACTTTGTATATATTGTAGATAATGGCTCTCAGGATGGTAGTTTTGAAGAAATTGTGAAGTTTGTAAATAATTCAAATCTTAGAAATCTATGCAAAATCGTGAGGTTAGGAAGGAACTTAGGTTTTGATGGTGCAATAGACATAGTATGGAAAACATACATACTTAAAAACAATTATGACTATCTACTACTAATGAATAATGATGCAATCGCGCTACCTGATAGTCTACACATAATGGTGGAATATGCAGAGACAATACCTCGACTATGCGGACTTCAGGGAGCTGTCGAGCATGGTGACACAGGAACATTGGACAACATGGGAATGTACATAGATAGTCTACTACACTCAGTGCCCTTTCTAAGAGGCAGAAAAGTCAGCGACCTACCGCAATGTTGTCTATACATAACATATGCAGGAGGCGCCTATGCACTATACCGCATAGATGCACTTAAGAAAATTCAACTAAAAGGAAACGACCTATTTCCACAACAGGCATTCGGCTACTGGGACGATGATCTAATCGGGATACTAGCTTGGATGAACAACCTCGTAATGGTCGCAATACCAAAACTAACCTGTAAACACATGGAATCACTAACATTCAGAAGACTTGGACTTAGAGAATATTTCTCAACAAGAAACTACCTTGCAAAAATATTAACAACAAAAACTCGATATAAAACAATCCTCATAGCAATAGCAATAAAATATGCAATAAGAAGATACATTCGAGCAATCTTAAGAGGCTCAAAAATACCACCTGGCACATATCTAAGAGCCCTATACGATGGCATCGTATTGTCGAGACGTGTTAAGCAGATGTATAACCTGAAGATAGACTTTTCAAAAGTACCAATAGTTGACCATGGCATGTTCAAAACATTTAAATATCTAATATTCTACAGATCTAAAAGATTTGACATTGAGGAAATTGAAAGAAAAATAATTGAAAAATACTCATTCAAATGTTCATGACACGTGTAGCATTGATAGGTATTGATGGCGGTTCTTGGAATGTTATTGATAAGCTAGTGAAAGAGGGCTATATGAAAAATCTAGAATATGCAATAAGGCATGGAACATCTGCGAAACTTAGGTCTACAATACCTCCAGTAACGGCTCCTGCATGGCTTACACTTGCAACAGGGCTGAACCCTGGCAAGACCGGTATAATAGATTTTGTAAAACCTCATAATCAAACTATAAGATTCGTAAATTCGGAAGACTATAGAGGAAGAGCAATATGGGATTACGCAAGTGTACACGATCTCAAAGTTGCTGTACTTGACTATCCAATGCTGTTTCCTGCATATCCTATCAATGGAATAATGATATCAACATGGGGTAAAAAAGTATCAACATATCCAGAAAATCTAATTCACGAGATAGAGAAACTTGTAGGAGATTATGACATATTTGTAAACTACAACTTAGAAAAGTATAACGACATCGAACTGTTTATACAGGACTTGGAGACCGCAATCAGGAAAAAGTTGACAGTTGCTGAACATGTGCTGAGAATCGACAAGTGGGACCTATTTGTAGATGTTCACTCCTGGACTGACTGGACTCTACACCGCATGTGGCACATTATTGATCCTACACATCCAACGTACCCCGGCGATAATGAAGCTTCGAGATATTGGAAGAAATTTGCAGAATTCTTGCAAATGCTTGACGAGTATATTGGAAAAATTTTAGACACATTTGAGAATGTTCTAATAGTTTCTGATCATGGATTTGGGCCACAATGGGGCGTATTTAATTTAGCAAAATGGTTAGAGAAGAACAAGTTCCTGAAAAAGAAGTAAGGCTCTAGTCAAGACAAAAATTCTCAAGTTTGCTACAGATATTGCAAAGGTTCTAAAATTGAAAACTGTCGTGCCTGAACATGTTCGTTCAAGTGTTCGTGAACAAGTTAGAAAAACCTCAAGCATAGTGTACAATATCGATACTCGAAAGAGTAAGGTAGTGATATATGACTATACTGTACCTTTCGGCGCGGTGCATGTAAATAAGATATTTGAAAGAATGCGTGAAGAAATTATTAATGAAATTATTGAGAAGCTTAAACATGCTGAGCAGGAGTTTAACATAAGGATAAGTGTATGGAAGTCCAACGAATTGTACTGGGGTGACAAGGTTAATGAGCTTCCCGATTTAATAATTGGTATTGATGACTGGGCCTGTGTAGTTATTAAAGATCTCTCTGTTAATTTCATATATAAGAGAGATGTACTGAATCCACGACATACTGGTAGTCATTAGACTTCATGGAATATTTATTGCATATGGTGAATATTTTA
>CAYPXK010000029.1:0-13278 GCA_964414695.1 uncultured Thermoproteaceae archaeon
TCAACTTAAGACATTCACTAAAAGGCAAGTAAGATACACCTGCCAGAGGTGGTAACGAAATCTCTTGTAGATTATCAAATTTAGCTTCTATACGACTAATATCTTCATAGTACAGTAGCGAGCACGCTATCTCACATATAAGTCTACTTAACTCGTTACGGAGATATTGCTTAAGCTCTTGAACAGCCTCAAAGGAACATGTCATTAGTATACTAACATTCTTTCTTGAAAATTTATCCATAGTCCTGTTATCAGCCTTCTCTAATGCATTTACCACAAGTATGTTATTGTAATGCTGTATTAAATCATCGACAATTGGGCTTAGTATCGTATCAACTGGAGCAACGTGAGTCAACGTCTGTGTAGTTATTGCTCGTTCGATAAGTATAGATATTCCAATTAGATAACTCAGTGTTTCTTTTAGTGTTATAACTAGAAGAGGTTCAGGTATTGTTAATACTTTTCTAACAATACTACTAAGCTCGTTACTGTTCATTACTATCTCTTCACGACATCGACATTACATTCATTATAGAGCCATCATGTGCATGAACTGCTCAGGTTTGTACTCAAAGTCTGGTGGCAGCTTGCCAACGCGCTTATAGTACTTTATTAATCTTCTAATCTTTGACTCAGTTAGCAGTAGACCTCTCTTTGCTGACATATCCTTTGGATGCTCCTCAAGATGCTTCCTGATTTTGATGGCTTTTCTGATCAGGAACATTAGATCTTCAGGTATCTGTGGTGCAAGTCCATGTTCCTCAAGCACTTCAGTAATCGACTTTCCAAGTATTGGCTTGACAAGTGGTATTCCATACTGGTCTCTCAGTATTATGCCAATCATCGATGGTGTGAAGCCTCTTCGTGCAAGCTCAACAATTAGCTGCTCAATTTCCTCTGGACTGTACCTCATCCAGGGTGGTGGCGCCTTAGTTACTGGTCTTGTCGAGCTACTCCTACCTTTCTTGTGTCTCGAACGATGAGGCACGTCGAGACGACTATAGCTAAGTCTAATAAGTCTTGCTATTCAACCATGTACCTGGCAAGACTTCTTATTCTCCTTATCTTCTGCAGAAGTCTCTCTACTACAGCCCTGCCAAGTACCTCTCCATAACCCTCGAGAAACTTGTTAAAAAGCTCTTGGCTGTATTTTGAGAAATTGGATTCTAAATTACGTAGAAACACGTTCACATCTCTTGCACATAGCTCGAGATACTCATCATTTGAGCCTACGTCAAGTACCTTGAATCTATTACTAAGACCGAAATCGATTATGTAGAGTCTCTGATTAGATACTATGAAATTTGTTAGCGACAAATCTCCATGTATTATACCTACTGAATGCAACTTAGCAACTATTCTACCAGCCTCAGTATAGTACTCGTGAAGCTTATCAAAAACATTTTCATTCATTATAAGCTCAGCAGTCAAGTCGCGTAAAGTCACACCCTCGATATATTCCATCCTAATCGCACAGCCTACAGGGTCAACATCAATAACACGTGGAACAGGAATACCTGCCTTGTAGGCTATAATTAGATTCTGTGCTTCTGCAATCGTCCTGTGGGTACGAAATGTCTTATCAACTTCAGGTAGTCTGTACTTCTTCTCTAATCGAACCTTAAGCACAGTCCTAAGTCCGTAGTAATGTTCGAGGTAGAGAACCGCTTCCGCACCCTTTGCTATGAACTTACGCTCCATGAACTACCACGTGTGTTAAACATTGTCGTTTTATTACTTACACACATTCAGTTCTTCAGGAGAAAGAGAAATGTAAATAGGCTACGTCGTGTTCTAACACATGGACTATGAGATACGTTAAGCTAAACGTTGATCCATGTGTTAGGGATAGACTATGGTCCATGTCACAGAGGATAGGTCTCCCAATGACCGAGATCCTGAAAGTACTGATCGTTGAGCTATATGATATTGTAGTACGTATGCTCGAGGACTATGTCAAATACAGGAGGCTGGGTATACCGACAGATGTCGAAATACAAGTCAAACCACGCGTCCCACTGTACTACATGACTGAGAAATTTGAGGAGTGCGTTGAGGTAAGTTCCCTTACCAATATTGGTAAGGATACCTTACCAAAATGTGTAATTGTTGACAGTAAAAAGTATCGAGTCCTTCAGAATCAGTTGCTGAGATATCCTGAGGGGATCGATGTATGTAAGCTAGATGTTGATCTTGTACAACCTAGTGAATACGAACTAAAGAGAGGTTCATTATCTCTATGCCGTTGCTTAGGAATTGTTCCCTGGTGGAGGATTACAAGGTTCAGGAATATAATACCTCCAGAAGAAGTTCAATATATGGAAGAGCTATGGTCAACTACTAGTAATATTGAAATATGTTATGAAATTTCCAATCCAGAGCGCTGGTTCTATTCTAGAGTTAGATTAGAAGCTCTTGGAAATAAGGCAAGCCTACCCAGGTACAATTGGCTAGAACTTGTGAGGGAGGAAATTGAGAAGTTTAAGGAGGAATTAAGGACGAAGTTTGGTCTTGATGTTAAGGATATTGATAGTATTATGAAACTTATGTTTATACTACCTGTATAGGCGTGCCTATGTATGCTACTCGATCCACTTCTTTCTATGTATTTTATCTTTGAGGTAATCGTGCAAGAATTTCAGACCATGTGTCGATAATGCCTCTATTTCAACTTTCTTCTTCATCTTGAGGAATAGATTGATCTCACGTTTCCAAGCATCGCTCTGGAACCATGGGTACCTTAGAAGTTCGTGAGCTCTCTTTATGTCTCGGTCTGTTGCTGCGATTACGTACTCGTCACTTATCTTGTACTCTATAATGTCGCTAGCTGTTACTCCAATGAACTTTGCGTCAGGTGTTGCAAGTCTTTCGCTCTCGTAGCTTAGCTTAATTGAGCCGCTTCTGTATACACTGTAGATGTACCATCCGTATGGGTCAGCGTCAGTTAGGACGTAGACAGGTAACTTGAACTCCTCGCTGAGTCTCCTGATGAATCTTCTGGTAGCTCTGTCAGGCATGCCTTTTGCAGTTACTAGGAGGCAGTTCTCATCTTTCCAGAATCCTTCTCTGTTTAGACGCTGGAAGATTGCGTCCTTCTCAATTACCAAGACGTAGTTTGCCTCAACCTTAACGATCTCTAGCTCATCGGGATTAGGTGGCAGGCTTAGTGCAGCATCGCCAAGCTTTGTAGCGTCTATTTCGAAACCTTTTGAACGTACAATTATTGGGCCTACGACCTTTCCTTTAACGTCAGCTGATATTCCCATTTCTTCGCGAAGCAGTCCAGTTGCAACCTCGATGTCCTCAATTACAGAGTTCGATTCCTGCTGGTCATCCCATGTGTTTTCTTTGAAGATCTTTCCTCTGGGATCCTTGTATATTATGGTGTGCTTTCCGTTATAGTAAAGGTCTCTTATTGTGGGGTAGACTCCCTCTCTGATAGCTTCAACAATGAGCTTAAGCATGAGCATGGTCTGCATGAATTTTCTGGACTCCTTGAGATCTAGGAAGCGTCTACGCATCTTCTCTGGACCTAGCACAAGGATCTTCCTGACGGGGTCCCACACGGTGTTCGATAATGTTCGTGACGGTATCTCGAGTACAGGTTCCTGGCCTTTCTCAATCTGTTCTAGTATCTTCCTTCCCCACTCCTCCAAGATCTTAAGAACCTCCTGTCTTGAACGTGCCATACTGCGTCTCTCTACTAGGTAATGAAAAACTTAAATTCACTTCTTAACAACGCTCGTCTCAACCTTGTGTTCTACCTTGCCAGTTTCCTCAGGCTTGGTCTCTGTACCCTGTTCTGCTTTTGAAGTCTCGAAATCGACACCAAGCTTCTTAACTATAAGCTCCTTTAGCTTCCTCTTGATCTCGTCTTCAGGAGTTCCAGTCACGTACGAAAGTGCATGTGCTACCTCACCAGCATACATGCTGAACGTTGCGTACTTGACGTAGATCTCCTCTTCCTTCTCCTTCTTGGTTATGTACATCCTGAGTTTACGTGCACACTCTCTAATGGCTAACATTATCTCTTCCTCGATCTCTACGACGTCTGCAATTGCCTCCTTTCCAGCACTGACGTATGGTATCTTTGTTGAGCATACATGCACAATAACAGCAAGAGGTGCAGGGAACTTGACCTTATATATGCTCCAGTCAATTTCTTCGACGACTTTTCTAACTACGTCGCTTCCCTCGTCGTACAGTAGTGGAACCTTATTTGCAAACCTGTAAATTATTGGCTTTTCACTTGGCGGTATCTTTCCACCCCAAGCTATCGCAGCCTCGACAATGAATGGATGGCCACTATATGAGCTTGGCTTACGTGTAACGGCAGCAACAAACTCTGGTTCAAGGACCTTCTTAATACCTTCAATTAGAAGTTCTTCACCTACTGGGGAAAGCCAGTCTGCTCTTGGTCGACGCCAGCCATCGAACTCTCTCATCTTTGTCGTGAGGTACGTTATCTCGTCCTCTGTCAATTCTCCAACCTTCTTATTTTCGTCCAGCTTTGCCCACTTTATGAATGCTTCAGCAGTCTGTTTGCCAACGCCGTCAAAGTACTCTATCAGGAACTCTTTTAGGGTCAGATTAGGGTCTCGCGCAATCAGATGCTTTATCAGCTCTATGTCAACGCTCTTTGGATGAGGTAGACCTTCCTTGGGTGGTGGCGGTAACTTAGTTGTTATACGTGGAAAGTAGAGGATAAGGTCAGGTGCCTTAAGGTAAATCTCAGCATATGGAGCAATCATGTAGGTTCTTCGAAGATACTCCTCGATACGTCTCTTTGCCTTGCCCCAATCTCCCTCAATTACGACCTTGACAGCTGTGCCATGCCAACCATACTTGTTTGGGTACTCTCTGCGCTCAAGTATTATGGGCTCGTTCTTGAGCGTATTTATCATAAGCACATACTCGTAGATCTTGTCACTACCAATCGGTGCACTTCTAACATATATCGGCTTATTTGTTGTCGACTGTGCATATAGTATGATCATCTTTGCACCTAGGCCAAACACGCCTCTATGCTGCCTTATCCTGTACTTACTACTATAGAATACTTTTCCAAATACGTTCGGTATCTCGTTGTCAGGAATTCCTATGCCATTATCCTCAACGTAGACCGAGACCCAGCCCTTGCTCTTATCAACATGCTCAATCTTGATCTTTATCGTTGGCAGAATACCATAGCTCTCAGTAGCGTCGAGACTATTCTCTACAAATTCTCTAATAGTTTGATACAGTGCACGTGTAGGATTAGTCAAACCGGCAAGCTCCTTATTTCGCCTAAACCACTCAGCAGGAGAGAGCTCCTCATACTTGACCTCTATACCCCTCATTGCGGCGAAAAATCGTAGATTATCGGAATTATAAGAGTTTAGCTGCGAACTATCTCGCACACTATCTTTCTTGCATATTCTATCACCCTGCCTGGACAGTCCCGTAAAAGTTCCTCTATTTGAATTATGAAAAGTCTACTTAATGAAACGCTCTTCACAATATTCACAGCACGCTCTAGCTCATCTAGGAATAGCTTACATTCAATTAATAAATTCCTCGAAGGTACCACGTAAGTACTTTCTTTGAAAAGTCTTAAAATGCTATAAGTTTTCCGAAGCCCCTCCATGGATAATTTAACAACATTGTCATGAATTTCTAGAAGCCCCTCATTAACAAGCTTATTTAACTCATACAACATCTGTAGACTTATCAGGGGCGGCGCTTCAAATTTAGTATCTAATAAATGCCTAAGGAGGTACACAGCCATCGCTAACTGTCCTAAAGTTAGGTTCTCCTTCGATAGTATCAATAGAAGAGTCTCTCGCAGATTAAGTCTTACACATCGATTATCCCTGCAGACCCGATCTATGAGACTGATATCTTGACTCTCACTTTGACTTGTCATATGCTCTAAAAGAAGTCCGTGCTGTCGTTGTTATTTATGTGAGACAGTACGATGTATGCATAGTAGGTCTCAATGCCGGCACAGCTCTCATCTTATCAAAAACTGTTCAGGACAGCACACAAGATGTGCTAGTACTAACTAATTATAGATCAGATGAGGAAGTAGAGTTGGCAGGTCTATCACTCATAGATTACATACCTCACACACTGCTCAGTAACAGACAACTTGCACATCTTCGACTGATTACACTACACTTTCTTGACACTAGACCTAATGTTGAGCTCCTGACTAACGTGGACGTAGAGAACCTGAAGATTCTTGCAAAAAAGGGAGAATACTCGCTTATCTGCAGCGATGACAAGGAAATAAAATGTAAAGATGTTGTGATAGGAAGCGAAGTATTGTACGATTGTGTTGCTAATCTAATATCAAGTATCGAACACTTAGAGAATAGAAACTCCATAAAAATACGTTGTGAAGACCCTTTCACTGCTTTGGAACTCTACCTGCTTCTTAATCATAAAGGATTCAATGTATACCTTGACAACACTAGCAGAATTGAAGGTCTGTTTGAACATGAGATAGTAAACATGATCCATTTAACAAGCTCATCGTGTGATTATGAACTTTCTATAGAGTTTAAATACGTCAAGCCTAAGGTCGACAAGTCTGAACATGTACTGCATGCGTTGCTAGGTCGAGGCTTTGAATATCGTGATTATGCAAGTGGCATTATGTACACATGCACAAGGGACTTAGAGTTAATTTATCGTGCCTCTCTAATGTACTTCAATAATTTGAAAGGTACACGATTTACGTATCTTAACTCTATTCTTGCTGATGATGTTGCGATATTTCAGGTAGGTCTGCCACGTCCTGAATTATCGAAAAAGTACAGTGAGCTCTCGAGTACAAGGATATGCAAAGATGTTGGCAGCGAGCGTAGGCTCTGTGTTCGATTAACTTCCTGGAGGGGTAGATTGCTGAGTGTTCATATCTTTGGCATCGGGAAGGACATTAGTACGTTATGTGAACGCTATGTTGATCAAGCACTGAGACTTCTCGATCCTGAAGTTAGGATCGGAGTGCCGTTGGTTCGTATTAGTGATCTACTGCGAGGAGGCTCTCCACATGATCCACTTGCGCTTGCACTTACCTGTCTTAGATACTGAACTGCAGAAACATTTTAAACACCTGTCAGTGTCATAAGCGCCGATCATGGCAAAATCATTCTACTACTACATAGGTCAGCTATGGAAGAGGCCTAGGAAAGGCTTCATCAGCATTATACTTCGTCAACGTCTAATGAAGTGGAGAAGAGAGCCAGCAATTGTCCGTCTGGAGAAGCCAACGAGACTTGACAAGGCACGAAAGTATGGATACAAGGCCAAGCCAGGAATAATCGTTGTCAGAGTGAGAGTCAGGAGAGGTCCAATGAACAAGCCGAGGCCAAGATGTGGCAGAAGACCAAAGAGAATGGGTGTATATGGACACACAACAAAGAAGAGTCTACAGCTGATTGCTGAGGAGAGAGCAGCAAGAAAGTATCCAAACATGGAGGTCATAGGATCCTACTGGGTTGGAGAGGATGGAATGTACAGATATTTCGAGGTCATACTAGTTGACCCACATCATCCTGCAATAAAGAATGATCCAGACTTCGCATGGCTAGTAGGCAAGTACACCAACAGGCTACGTAGACTAAGGAAGAAGCAGAAGAAGCTCCTTGAGAACCTGAGAAAGAGACTACTTCCAAAGCTTGAACAGGAGCTCGCTCAAGCGCAGTCGCAGCCGCAGTCTCAGTCGCAGTAGCGACCCTCTGTACTTTAACCTCGGTCTCTGCTACCTCCTAACTATATCTATTGTATGTGCAAGTTCTTCGCATCCATTTTCCTTTATAATGAAGGTATCCTCAAACTGAGCAACAATTCCATTACTTTCTTCGACAAGTACAGGATATGCATACAGTACGTTTTCCTCTACGAGCTTCATTATATTCTTAATTAATTCTTCTTTACTGAGGCTTACCTTACCTACAAGCCACCTTGGAGAAAAGGGTAGCCCCCGGCTAACCTCCTGTATGCTAAGTATCAAGTCCCTATACTTCTTCAACGCCTTTTTCGGCGTTGCGATTATTCTAAAGATCGTGAATTCCTGATAGTCTTTAACAAGTCCCTTGCCGTCTGTGGCAAAGGGCTCTATTGCATAGATTTCACCAGGCAGAACTTTACGCTCATCACCATTGTCGACGTTTGGTATAGATTTTCCTGCATGAAGCTCGTACCTCCTTATCAGATGTCCTGTCAGGTTCTCTATAGGCTTGAATCCGTGCGCACGTATCGTCTTCTCAATGTAGGACCCAATCTTGCAGAGTGAAAGACCAGCACGGAGTACTTCCCGAACAACCTTAAGCGCCTCATATGCGGCACGCACAAGGGGCTCGTACACTGGGTTCAGGCACACTGTTACTGCTGCATCGACAATGTAACCATCGATATGTGCACCAACATCTACCTTAACGATGGCCTTCTCAGGTATCACAAGTTCATCATCTATCTTTGCGGTGTAGTGTGCTGCGACACTGTTTATGCTAATGTTGACAGGAAAGGCAGGCCTTGCGCCTTGGCTAAGTATGTACTCTTCAAGCTGTCTACATATGTCAAGCACTTTGGCTCCAGGCTTCACAAGGTCATACGCTTTCTCCAGCGCCTTACGTACGATCTCGCCAGCTTTGTAATACTTCTCAAGTTCCTCCTTCGTCAACATATTTGACATGGAGGCTTTGACTGTAGAAAGTTTTAAGTCAATGCATGTGGCTCAGGATTTCTTGGGACACAGATGGGTGCGCTAACGATAGCTGCTAAGTACCTAATAATTGCGTCATTTGAAGTACAGGGATCTGTTGACAAACCTGACATAATTGGCGCACTATTTAGCCAAACTGAGGGTCTCCTAGGGCCTGACCTAGATTTGAGAGATCTGCAGATGATGGGGAGAGTTGGCAGAATAGAGGTAGAGGTCGAGCGTAAAGGCGACAAGACTGTCGGCAAGATATACATTCCATCTAACTTGAACAGATACGAGACAGCGCTAATAGCTGCAGCGGTAGAGACTGTTGACAGGGTCGGACCATATGCCGCGAAGATAAAGGTTGTCGAGATCAAGGATCTTCGTGAAGAGAAGAGAAAGCGCATCCTTGAGCGTGCCAAGGAACTTGCAATGAAGATTCAGCATGAGGTGCTTCCTGACAGCAAGGAGCTGATTAACAAGCTTGTTGAGGCTGTAAGTGAGGCTGAGCTCATAAGATATGGGCCTGAGGGCCTTCCAGCAGGTCCTGATGTTGAGAGAGCAGACACAATAATAATAGTCGAGGGTCGTGCCGATGTTCTTAACTTGCTGAGACATGGCTACAGGAACGTCATAGCAGTCGAGGGTGCCAGCGGTGGAATACCTAAGACTATAGTAGAGTTGTCGAAGAAGAAGACCACCATAGCATTTGTCGATGGTGACCGTGGAGGCGAGATGCTTCTTCGTGAGCTAATAAAGGTTGCTGACATAGATTACATTGCACGTGCACCACCTGGAAAAGAGGTTGAGGAGCTGACGGCTAAGGAGATCGCTAAGTGTCTCAGAAACAAGATACCGGTAGAGGAATACCTTGCCCAGATCAAGGAGGAGATCAGGCCAAAGGTTGAGAAGCCGCTCGTTGTCTCACAGCCCTCCACTGAGGTCACGGTAGTGCAGCCACAGTCGCCTGCCGTGACTGAGGCCAAGACTGAGGCAAAGCCAGTAGTTGAGGTCAGCGTAGAGAAGCCTGTTGCACCATCAGCACAGGTAGTCAAGGTTGAGGAAGCTGCACCTGCACCACCTGAGACAAAGGCTCAGCCACTTGTTCCCCCGCATGTCGTTGAGGAGATAAAGAAACTTGCGGGATCACTAGAGGCTATACTATACGATAATCAGTGGAACGAGATCAAGAGGGTACCTGTGAGAGACTTAATTGATGCTCTTCAGCAGCTCGACAATGTGTATGCAATAGTCTTGGATGGAGTCTGTACACAGAGACTTGTTGACACGGCATCAAGCCGTGGAGTCAGGATAATAATAACATCAAGAATTGGAGGAATTGCTAAAATGCCTGAGAACATGACCATAATGACAATTGAGGACGTGTTAAAAGAAGCTGCATCCTGAAACCATTAATATTCAAATCGTTCTAAATTCGAATCTAAATTCGAAATATTTAAGAAAAGAACTCGAGAATACTCTTGCCCCTCTTTCCACTCAGAAGCATGTCTTCTCGCACTCCAAAGACCTGCAGTATTCTCAGTGCTGCAGGCACAACCTGATGTTCTATGTAGTAGTCAACATCTATCTCTCGTATGTCCTTAACAAGTATGTATGGCTTGGCCTTGTATGCGAGTTTTCCTCCACCCTTCACAATGACGTAGCCTATAGTGTCTCCTTTCCTTACCTTGTACCCAGCCTCAATGAGCTTCTTAGCTGCATACACGTGTGGTGTAATTGTCTTATATTCATTCAAGTTCTTGTCCAATGTTTTCCATATTATAACTTCATCTATTTCAAATTTGTAATTTTTCAATCGTTCAATAACCTCGTGTACATACTTTATTGCATGGTCGATGTCGCCCTCCTTCAGCACTATCTCTGCGACTTTCTCCTGAGTCTCTCTTGCTATCTCAGCCCAATCTCCACGTGCGGCCTCAAATCCGACAATTTCTATTCTGCCATCTTCAGTTAGTCCCACGTAGCGTTTCTTTGCCTCTGTGAATAGTACCTTCTTGAATATTTTGTCTATCTTTATTTCAAATTTCAGCTCTTTTTCCACAAATTCTATAAGTTTCTGCACCTTCTCTGGGTCATACTTCACGAAGAGGCTATCCGTGTCTCCATAAATTACCTGTAGACCTACCTGTTTTGCAAAGTTGAGTACTTTCTTCATGAGGTCTCTAGCCCATGCGGTCACTGCTTCAGCTACTTCCCTCTTGTACCATCTTGCTCCTACCCATCCGCAGTATCCGTACATTGCGTTTGCCATTATTTTCAGGACCTTCTGTCTCTCGTCTAATAGCAGATACTCAGGATCGTCGGGGTTGAGTTTCTTCATCTGTTCACGAACTTCTTTTCTCCTTGTGATGAGTTCCTGAAGTATGGTCTTGTAGAGTCCTGGAGGCTCTTTTCTGAATCTGTGCTTTACTTCAGGTGCCTCATAGTATTCGGGGTACTTGTCCCACTCGCTTGGGTCTATGTATGTGTCTGGCGAAACGTTGTACCTTATCATTATGTTGGGGTACATGCTTGTGAAGTCCAGCACTGCAACGTTCTCGTGAAGTCCTGGCTTCGGCTCGAGAACTATTGCTCCTCTATACGTCTCGTAGGGTCTCTCGACTCTGTTTGGAGCTAGCTCACCCAGCTTGTGTGCACGATACATTATCATCCATTCGACGCGTGCACCCACTGATGCTGCAGCTACCTGATCCAGTGGGAGACCTGAGATGTATGATAGCTGTATCAGGAATGGGAGCAGCTTTAGGGCCAGCCTGTAGGTGCTTATGACGTCTTCCTTTGCGTATCTTATCAGCAAGTCTCGTTTCGACTTGTCGTCCCAGTACTCGTAAATTCTGTGTCCTGGAATTAGAACACGTTGCTCACGTGGAAGTACGCCGAAGTAATCTGCAACATAGTCAAGGCTTTTCAATTTTATATCGGTCATCTCCTCGATTATGTTGTAGAGATCAACGTTTGCACGACCTATGACTGACCAATGTCCATACACGCTCTGTGAAGGCTCTGCACCTGCACGTGTCAACGTCAGTTTTATCCCAAGTTTCTCAGCTCTCTCCTTCAGATATGGCCAGTCAAAGTTGTTCGAGTTGTAGCCAACTATCACGTCAGGATCGTACTCGTTCACAAACTGCACAAACTCTCGTATTATCTTACGGTCGTTCTTGGAGTCGTCAACAATGAACTGATGTACCTTCTCGCCATCGACGCATGTTGAAATTATTATGACTGGATCCTTGTCAGGGTGTGGGGTACCGCGCGGATTGTATACCTCTATGTCGAACGCGAGTATGCGCAGGTTAGGTACTGTCGTCCTCTCATGTAGGACACGGGGCCTTGACTTGATGAGGTAGATCTTGTCTACTTTCTGCTCTGGGTACTCGCTCTTTGAGAGCTCCTCTACGGAGTCAACGTAGATCCATGCGCTTGGCCTCAAGTCAAGATCTATGAGGTACCTCATGTAGAACCTGATGTCAGCCTCTACATAGTCTTCGACCTCCGGTATCTGTTTAACGAGTTCTCTAAGCTCGCGAACCTTCTCCGGTATTTTGGCTGTTATCTTCACGACGTTACGCTCTTTGCCGAAGAGCTTCCTTTTGCAGAGTTCGAACCCTATGGCTCCTTTTCCTTCGAGCTTTTTTCGAATCTTCTCAAATGCGGCTGCTGGATCTGCGTCGGGTCTTATGAGGGCGTAGAAGTATGGTCGAAATCCCCTATCAATGACTAGCACTCTGTTGCCGTCCCTATCTATGCCGTACATCCTGATCTCTAGGCCCTTCTGGGATACTGCGTAGGTTATGTCAAGTAGCCAGTACTCCAGATCTGGCATCTATCCTGCAGCTATATGTGCAGGCTTAGACCTTATAAGGGCTATACCTCATTTCATGTCGTCATGGCGAGCAGTGGATCATCATCGACTTCCAGGATGTCAAAACAGGAGGTTGAGGAGCGTCTGAAGCAGGCACTGTACTATCTGACGAGGGTTGTGCAGGACATGGGTGTTCCAAGGAACATAAGAAGAGCGGCAAGTGAGGCAATAAGAGTTCTGATGAATCCATCGCTGAGCCCAGGAGTCAAGGCATCGATGGTCATAAGCATACTCGACGATGTCCTCATGGATCCAAACATGCCGCTCTTCAGCAGAGTGATCTTCTGGCAAGTCATCAGCATCCTCGAGCAGATCAAGGATGTGGTGTAGACCTGTCGTATACAGGAAGAAGCGTAATATTTAAAAACTCGAACGCGCGTTAGAGGTCGACGAAAACGCGTGAGCCCCCCGCCCCTCCGCGGGGGGACAGCCCCCGCGGAACGCGGGGGGTGATTAACCCCCACCGCCGGGGGCCGCGCACCCACCCGCCCGGGGTAGCCCCGCCCCCCACCCCCCGCGAAACCGGGTGATCCTGCCGGACCCGACTGCTATCGGGGTGTGGCTAAGCCATGCGAGTCGTACGCCCGGGGGCGCCCGGGCGTGGCGCACGGCTCAGTAACACGTGCCTAACCTACCCTCGGGAGGGGGATAACCCCGGGAAACTGGGGCTAATCCCCCATAGGGGAGGGGTGCTGGAAGG
>CAYPXK010000030.1:0-10421 GCA_964414695.1 uncultured Thermoproteaceae archaeon
ATAAAATAGATATATTAACTGTCTATGTTTCTCAACCCAATCATCTGTGTATGGTTCAACGCTGAACCTGTTTCTAATTTCTTCCAAGTCCTCTAACAGGAGTTTGAATGCCTTACTATCAAGGTATTTTCTTGCGATATCTACGTCTACTAATGCTAAATCAAATTGAAGGTCTTTGTAAATTATTGGAGAGATCTCTCTTAATACGAGCTCAACAACATGCTCTGGAAATAGTTGTTCTAGCTTTCTTAGCGCTCTACCTAGCCCAATCAGTGTTGGAGGTATGCCCATTGTGTAGAGTGCTGCTGTGAAATTAATTGCTCTTGGGAGTATTATGTTTCTATCTTCAACATATTCTATAATTTCTCTATCCTCGGAGAACATTGCACTTTCCTGTATACTTCTCGAGTACTTTGTTACATCTAGCCTATCTCTTCTCTTTGGTATGAAGCTGTTTATTATCAATATCTTATCAACTACTCTAACAATAAACCTCAAGTACTCTGCTGTGAATATTTTGCACACTTTCTTCAGTATGTACTCCTCCTCTATGGAGAATATTCTCGGTGTTCTTCCAATCTTATCTTCCAGATTTGTTATAACCTCCTTAACTGCTTGTGGACCCATGTCAAATCTTATTCCTGACTGAATCGTCACCGTGTAGAACCATCTGTACGTATCTGCAAACTCTCTAACAGCATCTGGACCAAGGTGACCTCTGAATGGTAGTCTGCCAACTCCTATTATTGGATATATTCTAACACCAAGTTCCTGGCCGAGTTTCCATAGTTTAGATAATGCCACCTTTATGCCTAGGATAGATGGTACGTGACCATAAATCATCGCAGCATCGGATTTTCCAATCATTACTCTAATGATTTCCGATTTTACAAATATTGAAGATTCTATTATCCATCTTCTCAATAGTTCTGATATGTTGAACATTACTTCAATATCCTCTACTAGTGGAATAACACGTACATCAACTGTCATTTTTCTTCCAGTCTCTTCTTCAAGAAGTCTTGAAATGTTCCATATTCTTCTCTGTAGGTCTAATAGTTCTTTAGAACTTCCTGTCATTGGATTTATCATGTACTGTACGGCTTCAGGAACTTCTAGGTTTGTTATAAGTGAAGATATAAGTACAAATAGATGTCTATCTAAGTTCTCTAGCCTGGGATTTGGTAATCGAGGCGTTAATATGTAATCCTTACCTGCCTTGTAACCTAGTCTGGTAAGCTCTTCAGCTATCCACTTGACCTCATGGTAGGGTGTCAGCTTGCCCTCATAGTCGACCATCTTTTCATCACAGTTGAAGCCACCTGCATCGAATGGCATTATGTCCTTGACGGCTTCCTGAACTTCCTCTTCTGCGGTTATGCATCTGCTAGCTGAATCAGGATGCTGTGTGCACATTGCTAGTGGTACTCCTATACGACTTAGCTGCTTCGTGTAACTCACGTAGCCCTAAACTCATCGAAGAGTTTGCTTATAAAAGATATCTCCGTGACCTGAGTAGTAAGATATGGTAAGTCCATGGGAACTTCATGCATTTCTCGCAAAGTATCTGGGGATTGACAATTTTAGAACAGTTGACATCGTGATCAATGGGCTTGAGATCGAAGGACAGAGAGACATCACGAAAGCAATTTTTGCGGTTAGCTTGACAAAACATGTCGTAGATAGAGCTCTACAGGAAGGAGCTGATGCAATAATGTTGCATCATGGAATCTTACTACGTGGTTCTCGGGGTGCCGAGCTGTGTTCGCAAATGATTTCAGGATCCTTAAGAGATATTCTTAAGAAAATTCTTTCAAACGACATCTCGGTATTTGCATACCATCTGCCTCTCGATGCACATCCTGAAATAGGCAACAATGTGACCATTGCGCAGCTACTGAATCTAAAAAACATAATGTGGATTCCCGAAGAGAAAAGCCCACCAATAGGCATAATTGGCGAACTTGAGAATCCTGTACCTGTCACAGACTTCCTACAAACTGTTCAGAACAAAATAAACAAAGAGGCTAAGCTACTCGACTACGGACCTAAGATAGTTAAGAAAATAGCAGTTGTATCAGGTGCCGGAGGAGGCTATATATATAGATTTAGAAAGAATGAAATTGATCTACTGCTGACAGGCGAAATAAAAGAGAATCATGAAGTATATGCAATGAATGAAGAGATTAATATCATAGTAGCAGGACACTACCACACAGAAGTTTTTGGAGTAAGGAATCTTGCGAAATTAGTAAAAGATCGATATGGCATAGAGACGATTTTTGTTGAAAGTCCCCAGAGGATATGATAGAACTAATTTCTCGAACTTAAGATTAATTAGATTGGTATATCTGAAAAGAATACCTCTGATAAAGCTTCTCCAACATTCAGCAGTATATCACTATTGTAGTATTTTCCGAGGACTGCACCTACAGCGGATATTAACAGCATTATATCTCTCCTAGTTACCCACCCCATGTTCCCTATTCTAAATATCTTTCCCCTAAGCTCGTCCATTCCATCTGCTATGTCTATATTTAGTTTCTCATATAATTCCTGTCGCATATATTTTGAAACTCTATCATTAGGATATTTAAATGATAGAACGGTTATTGATCTGATGTCCTCATACTCAACAAATGGGGATAGTCCAAGCCTTGTCAGTGCTCTTAATATAAGTCTTGCTCTGTCATAGTGTATTCTTATCCAATTTAATAGTCCAACATTGTTTAGTATGTAATCAAGTGCAGCATGTAGTGCACATAGTACATTTACTGCAGGCGTGAAGGGAGTCTCATTTCTCTGTAGGAATTTTCTATACAGTTTAATATCGAAGTATGTTGATTCGCATTGTGTCCTCTGCAGTTTCATTTCTGCTTCTCTAGTTCTAACTGTTATGAACGATAGTCCAGGAGGAGCACCTAGACATTTCTGTGAACTCGATAAAGCAACATCTATTTCCCATTCATCACATGTGAAATAATCGCCACCAAGTGCCGAGACATTATCAACTATTATTATTGCACCGTAGCTATGTGCAAGCTTTGCAAACTCCTTTACTTTCTCCCTCAGTACAACACCAGGATTAGTCTCATTATATACTACCGTCACGACGTCCAGCTCCTTGACTTTGTTGTACTCTAGAAACTCTCTAACCTTGTCAACTGTTGGAATTTTTCCATACTCTACCTTGTATTCTAAAACGTTTCTACATCTTCTAGACACTTGTTCACGAAACCTTCGACCAAACGTGCCAAAATTTATTGAAAGTACTTTGTCGTCCCTGTTAATGAAGTTCATTATAGCAGCTTCTACGACGCCTGTGCCACTTGCAGTGAATATGTGTACTTCACCACTTGTTCTAAATACTTCTCTAAGCATTTCAACTGTCTCCCGGAATATTTTCCTGAATTCAGGACATCTGTGCCCAATGTGCTTTCTTAAAGCCTCTCTAGCTGCTGGAATGAGCTTGGATGGGCCAGGGACGAACAGTATAGGATCTTCATGCTCCTGTATGTACACCAAGGGGGAAGGTGAACGACACTTTAAAGTATTATTCACTGCTAGTTAATTCGAACATGATATTAACATCCATAAAAGTGCATACAGATGTTCGAGAATATGTCCTAGATAATCTACGTCCTGTAACGATACTCACAAGTACCACACCTTCAGGTAAATCTACACTTCTTAGAGTATTGTACGACTTTCTAGTTAGTGTAGACAGAATATTCGCACCTATACAGAATGTCGATAGAGTAGATATTTCATTAAAAATACCAGATGAAGCAACAGAAAAACTAAGGAAAAAATATTCAAGAAAGTGGGATGTAGAGCTTGAAGATTGGGATGGAAATGTAAAAATTGTAAAGAATTTCCAGCATAACCATAAAGAATTCATATTATATGTTGATAATGAGATAGTTTTTCATGCTGTTCAGAGACTGTCCGAAGATGAAGTCATAACAAGTATTAGGAGGCCAGTCTCGATAGATCTTAAGACAGATACTGACTCTATAGGAGAGCTTTACCATATTATATGCAAAACGCCACAAGCTCAATTGTTCTCAGAGTACGAGGAACTCCTATTACTAGGTAGCGAATTTTGCAAAGATGTACTACAGTATTTGAAAGATAATGTGAAGGTCTATCTGATAGGTCCGTACATTGATTACGGCACGTGTGCAGATCCTGTCTCAATAGCAGATGAGCACTATGTAGGTCGTCACGGAGAGAACACCATCCTAGTACTTGCATCATTATTTACCGATGGGAGAGTATGGCCTGAACTTGCACAACTCATCTCAACACTAGAAAAAATGGGAATTAAGAGGTTAAGATGTGGCTACAGGTCTGGAAAAATAGCATTGAGTTGTCTAACAAAACATAACGAACTTGTAGTATGTCCTGAACTACCATGTAGCGTTAAAGTACTAATAACATACTATACACAGCTTTTAGCATTGCCAAAGTATTCAATAGTGCTAATCGATAACTTTGACTACTGCATGTATGGAGATACATGTCAAGCAATAGCTAAATTTATAAGGAATGTTGTTACTCGAAAGAAGTGTCAATTAATTGTTGAACTTCATAATAAGGATCTTGTTAAGTGTTTAGTATCTGAATATTCTGTCCTCGTAACTATCTGATTGTTTTTAACATATTTTCTGCAAATGTTCTACTGTTGAACTGTTTCGATGCCTCTATAACCCTTTTGCTGTACTTCAGATATTCGTCTTTATCCATTCTTAACACTTTTATTGTGTATTTGAGAAACATGTAGTCACTCTCTACGAAGAATCCATGTTCGCCATGTGTAAATACTTCTGCAAGTCCTGTCGGTAGTCTCATTACAAATGGCACTCCTTGACTCATTGCTTCTACTGGTGCCATTCCAAAATGTTCACCAATCCTAAGATGAACATACACCTTAGCCATCCTGTACAGCTGGAGAAGCTGCTCATCCGTCGGACTTGCGTACAGTTCAACATCTTTGTACTTGTCTTGTAGCTCTTCGACAATTGCCTTCACGTGATCATAATACTCTCTATGTCTGGGATCAACAAAGCCTGCAATTACCACTTTTGCATCTGGAACCTCCTGTTTTATCTGCGGCAGCATTGCAAGGAGAATATCCTGACGTTTAAGTGCAACAAATCTGCCAACGTACAGTATGACCTTCTCCTTCCTGTACTCCGGCTCTACAGGTTCTTTGAAGAATATGTCGTCGATACATGGGTACACTACAGTACTCTCGCATGGCCACAGCATATCGACGGCGAGCTTCGTTCTCTTCGAGTTTGTAACAATAACATGTGGACTCGTTATATACTTTGGTGTAAGCGTTGGATATCTGAGGTGTTTTTCATATTCTTTGATATTTTCTTCGCTTATCTCTTCATCTATCGGAAAGTGGACATACATGCAGACTTTTGCATGAGGACAAGTTGTTCTAATTATATAGCAGTAATATGGTTCCTGTACCATTACTATTGCTATGTCAGGTTCAAAATCTTTGCATATTGAAGCTAAAGCATCTCTTAGTTCCTCAGCTGTTAGTCCAAGTTTTAGTAACTTTATTTTATTTGAATATTTTCCAAACCAGTCCTCTGTGTATATGCCGGTCACTATCAGGTACTCGTTATCAGGAAACTCTGCATGAAGTCCATCTATCAGCACTTTTGTTAGTCTCTCAGAACCACCCTTGACATTCAGATGTGGATGCACTATTAGGACTCTCACAATCGCAAGGGTTCAACTTGATGATATTAGCAATACGCTCATGTTGATGCTCAAACATGCGGCAGAATGCTTATAAATGACGATGACGCAGGTGAGAATGCAATGAGTCGGATCTGAAGTACAAGTTCCCAGAAAGGTGGAAGTCCATGACTGTACCTTAAGAGAGGGAGAGCAGGCATGTGGAATATCATTTAAGATTGATGATAAGGTCAGGCTAATTCTTGAGCTAGACAAACTTGGTGTACACATAGTTGAGTGTGGGTGGCCCTCTGCTAATCCCAAAGATTTTGAAGTGTTTAAGAAAGCAAGAGAATACTCGCTTACCTGTAAGCTTGCTGCGTTTACCTGTACTCGAAGAAAAGGAAGGAAACCAGAGAATGACCCACTCGTATACGAGACACTTAAGGCAGAGCCAGACATCGTCGTGGTCTTTGGCAAGGCATGGCTTCTACACGTTCATGAGGTGCTGAAGGTTAGTCCTGAGGAAAATATTGAAATGATCGTTGATACTGTACAGTTTTTCAAGGATCATGGACTTGAGGTGATATTCGATGCTGAGCATTTCTTTGACGGATACAAGGATAATCCTGAATATGCGCTGAAAGTAGTCAAGACACTTGATGAGCTCAAAGTCAGGACAATAGTCCTGTGCGACACAAATGGAGGCTGTCTACCGCATGAGATACATGATATTGTTAGACAGGTGAAGAGTCACATAAAGAACAGTACAGTCGGTGTACATCTTCACAATGACACAGGATGTGCCGTTGCAAATACCATAATGGCAGTTCTCGCAGGTGCAGAACATGTTCAAGTAACGGTCAATGGTATAGGTGAAAGATGTGGAAATGCTGACCTATGTCAAGTTGTTCCAAACCTGATGTTGAAGTTAGGAATTGAGGCATTGCGTGGAGGAGTTGAGAAGCTTCGTCATCTAACACACATATCAAGGCTTGTCTACGAGATGACTGGAACAATTAGGAATCCATACCAGCCATATGTTGGTGACAATGCCTTTGCCCATAAGGCAGGTGTTCATATAGATGCTGTCCTCAAATGCAGAAGAGCGTACGAACATGTGGATCCTGAGATCGTTGGGAATGTTAGGAGGATAGTGGTATCTGAACTAAGTGGAAGGGCTGCTGTACTTTCAAAACTACGTGATATACTTGGAATAGAGCTATCGAAGGACGATCCAAGAATCGTGAAGGCGCTTGAAGAGATTAAGCGTCTTGAAGAGCAGGGCCTAAACTTTGATCATGCCGTAGCCAGTGCAGTATTAATAGTTCTGAAGAGTCTGGGCCTGTACAGGGAATTCTTTGAGATCCTTGAATGGAAGGTAATGTGCGAGAACATCGATAATGCACGTTCCTGGAGTTGGATAAAGATTCGTGCACAGGGAAGGGTAATAATCGAAGCTGGTGAAGGAAACGGCCCTGTACACGCTATAGACATAGCTCTAAGAAGAGCCCTGACGAAGCTCTATCCTGAAGTTGAGAATGTCGAGCTTGTGGACTACAAGGTCACGCTTCTGGGAGTTCCTAAACACACCGCATCTACAGTACGCGTAGACATCACCTTCACAGCCAAAGACACGGAAGAGTACTGGACAACAACTTACGCATCTGCAAACATAGTAAATGCGAGTCTTCACGCAATAGCACAGGGCTTGGACTATTATCTACAGCTTAGGTATCTGAAAGACGTCATAAGACTAGTAAGGAACATAGTCCAGGTAAATCATGTTCATGGTGCTAAATGAGCACACTCATTGAGGTGGCTTGTGCTAAGGTACTTGAGAAGGTCGAGACTAAGATGATATCAATACGTGGAGCACTCGAGGATTATGTTAAACTAGACAAGTCTATAGCAGCTGTTAGAGATGTAGTTCTCTCACTGTGTTTAGGAACTGTTAGAAATTACATACTCATAGACACGTTGCTTACTCATGTGGGACTCAATGTTAATAAACTAGATTCGTTTCAAAGAAACTTACTGAGAGTTATAGCTTATGAACTAAAATTTAGAGACATACCTGTCGACAGAGTTAGAAAGTGCTTGAAGTATGTGAAGGTTAGAGTAAATTTTAATGATGTACTAAGTATAAGGGATATATCTATAGAAGATATAGTGAGGGACTTAGACACAGTCACCAGGCTAAGCGTTAGATACAGTATTCCAAAATGGTTAGTATCTTATTTAATGCAACACTTCCCAGAGACTGAAGTTGAAAATATGCTAAGAGCATTTAATGAGAAGGCCCCAATGTATATTAGAGTTAACATTAGTAAAATAAGTCGCGAAGAGTTAGTTAGAAGATTATGTAGATACAATATCAAGCTTGAAGAGGATCCTGATTTACCTGATGTAGTTAAAGTTCTCGAACTTGGAGTTCGTCTAGAGAGTGTTGAAGAATATCGTAAAGGCTTATTCTACATTCAGGATAAGGCCTCGGCACTTGTTGGTCATGTTGTCAAGAGGTTTGTAGATAATGTAGAGCTTGTTCTCGATGTATGTTCTGCACCAGGAGGAAAGACCATGCATATTTCTGAACTTTACAACAGAAAGGTCAGAGTAGTCGCACTTGACGTATCCTATAGGCGTATATTGACGGAGAACGATCTTCTACATAAATATGGATACGAGAACGTTGATCTAGTATGTGCAAATTCGCTACGTTTACCAACGCTTGACAGGAGGGTAGACGTGATCATAGTGGATCCAGACTGTACATCTCTTGGAAAACTTGCCCACAGTCCTGAAGTTAGGCTCTGGATTCGTAAACATCATATAAATGAATATGCGAGACATCAATATAAGCTTCTGCGAAGCTTAGTAATGAAATATAGAGGCAAGTCAAGGTACCTGATATACTCAACATGTACTATAACACTTGAGGAAAACGAATATAATATACAGAAAATAATGAATGAATTTGGCATCGAGCTTGTCAACATAGATAAATACTTTAGTAAGTTTTCAAACAGTTTAATGCCAGGAACTTTAAGATTACTTCCACATATACACGGAACTAATGGTTACTTCATAGCTCTCTTAAGACTCTAGTTTTTATCTGATAACTATATATAGTCTTGAGTAAGGTCTAAGTACAATGAAAATTGTCGACATATTAGATAGGATTTGTTCACTACTGATGCAGGAGAAGGTTATAGTGTATTCAGACCCAGACGATAAAAGGCGAAGACTTGTATTAGAGAAACTCGTAGAATTCTACTCTCATACAGGAGATAGTGTTAAATTTATAGATGTTGCAGATATTTTACAAGATTTTTTTAAAACATTAGACATAGAGAGGCTACAGAGAGAGTTTTTGGATCTTGAAAAGTACGATATTGTTGTAATTGATAACTTCGATGTAGGACTTTTTATAAAAGGTGTGAGAATTGTACTCGAGGGTGCCCTCTCGGCTTACGTTAGGTCAGATCGAGGCTCGTTGGTTCTTGCATCAACAGATACTGCTCTATCTGATCCAGATGTTAGTAAATTCCTAAAACAGCTCGGAGCAAATGTCATTGTTAGATATGAAGAAGAGGAGCTGAAAACAGAAAATAAGATTGTAACTCTCTTAAAGGCATTTGTTAAGAGGTTTATTAAAAATTTAGAAAGTGAAAGCGTAACAGTGGTTTAGAAATATATTATGTATCTTACGACTCCTCTAACACCTTTCAACTTTGTTATTACTAATTCCCTAAATTCGTCATATTCGTGAAGTGTTACACATACTACATTTTTCACACCATTAAAATGCAACATTACACGTAGCCTAGCATTTCCCAGTGGATCGAGCTCTGTTAGGTCTGTCTCATTGTCTAGTAGGCTTGGCAGTATTAGCCTAGTACTACTCCAGGGGTCTGCATCAAGTCTACACGCGTAGACTTTCTCTATTGTTTTTCTTCCAAGCCTCATCTCGTTTATTTTACTCTGTACCTCGTCATCACGCATATTTAGCATGAAGCCTATGTACAGGAGCTCGCCTCTTGCAAAATATTTCGTTTTAGGAACTTCGAAGCATTTTATCTGAACTTTATCTATTTTTTCAATTACTGCAGGTGTGTCTCTTATGTATTCGATTACGCTTGACATAGTGTATCACTAATGTTCTTGACAGTAGTAAATTTTGCTCAGCATGTATGCCCTGACGATATGTCCTTCTTCAATTCCTTCCTGAAGTTCAGGTATTTCTATGAGAACGTTTCCTTTAACTAGTGAAGATAGTAGTCCGCTTCCTGTTGCTGTGATTGGGTAGATTACGATTTCGTTACTTGTATTGTCTACACATGCAGTAGCGCGTACATAGGTCAGTAAGTTAGGTGGCTTAGCTATTCGTCTAGCCAATCTGCCTGTAATGACAGGTCTCTTGATCTTTATATTCAACATGTGTTCTATCACTGGAAATCCAACTGCAATTAAGCCAGTGAGTGCAGCAGCCGGAAATCCGCTTAGTAACAGTACGGGTTTACCGTCTATGACAGCTACGCCGGTTGGTCTTCCAGGTCTAAGACAGACACCGGACCACAGATATTCAGGATCCAGCTTCTTCACAGCTTGCAGAGTCTTATCTCGCTTTCCTATCGCTGTCCCTCCTGTCACCACGACAAGGTCAGCGCTTTTTAATGATGTAGCTATCTTCTCCGCTATGACATCTTCATCATCAG
>CAYPXK010000031.1:0-20973 GCA_964414695.1 uncultured Thermoproteaceae archaeon
ACTCTCAAGACAAGGAAAATGTACCATATGTGGTATTAACGATGTGAGACATCTAGATGAAGACTGGAGATACTATATCGATGAGGAGAATAAGCAAGGCATAGCAACACTTGTTAATATTATACCAGTATGTGAACTATATCATGAAGCTAAACATCTAGGACATGCACATGTCACAGGAAAATTTGAACAAGCCTTCTTATGGTTCTTAAAGATAAATAAAACAGACGAGCTTACAGGAAGCAAAATTGTGAATAAAGCATTTAAGATATGGAGAACTATCTCACAAATTTCAGATTGGAATATTAAATTCGACTATCTTAGACATTGCAAACTTCTCGAATTAAAACAAGTTGAGACATTGGAAGATGTTGCAACGTTACTCATTAGAGTTAACAGAGATGCACAACTGCATGGAGGCATATTATTTGAAGACTGGCTATGGATAATAAATCCCCATAGTGAGCAACTTAGACTACTCTCAATTTGTAATTCATTGGAACTCCTTAGAAAGCTACAGGAAGGGAAAATAATGGAGATAGTATCATATATTGAGAAAGAGCTTAATAGATACAACATTAAAGTCTATAGAAAGGAACTCGAGTTTTACCTGAAGAAACTCCTTGAGTATACAGGTACTAGACTGGGAAAAGAAATTCAAATATTTGAAAGAATATGTGAACTATACAGTAGCAGATGCATGAAGGAAATTCTAGATAATCCTGTGGTTCGTGAGATAATAAGTTACTCACTACTAGCCAAGTATCTTGTAGGTAAATGGATGATATTTCTAAACACTGACCAGACAGTTGAAATAGTGCAAAGAATAGTTGTAGACATAAGAATGAGAACTGTAAAAGTTCTCGATGGAAAAACCTCACGTGACCGAGAAGATAAACGAAGAGTATTCATACTATATGCTCCATCATCGCTTGATGTAAATTCAATAACAGATACATTGAACTACCTTACTAGCCTGCTAGAAAAACAAGATGTCAGAGGTAAATTACTATACTACAAGCCAGACCTCTTTACATATCTTGGAATTTACCATTGGCATCCTGAGCTAAAATCTTACATGTATTCGTACAGAATGTAATAAGTTCTTTCTGATATGTGTCTAGTCGCACGAATCTCTTGTTAGACAATTCCCTCATGTATCATTGACACTATTCACAGGTCCTAGTTATTAGCGAATAATACTATCGCGACTGTAACTGCGCTATTCAATTACTAGACTATCTCTAGGATTTTAAGTACTTTTTCTACTTTTTCGATATTTTGTTGAACCCTATCTTCAGGATCTACACATAGCAGCGTTAACCTTTTTCTAAGTTTACTGTCATATTCGAGGAATACGCCCTTTTTAATTGTCTCTCTTATTAATGTGTGTTGAACTCTCGCTTCAAGATCCGTACTTTTACTGATCCTAGGACGAGGAAACACAAGTACGGCGTCATTGACGTCAAACTCGACTAAGTAGCCAAGTACTTTATATCGCGATTCTACAATGGAACTCACATTAAATCTAAACTTGCAATCAAAGATAATGTACCTCTCATTGTACTCTTTATCATTCACTATTTTTAGAACTATGTCTGGTATTCCGAGAAACTTCTCTATATAATCTATACTTTTGCCCTCTGTGCTCATAACTTTCACTAATGTCCCACGATTCACAAGTTCATCACGCTGATTGTATGCTACATATATAGTCTTTCCAAGTTTAGAGAATACGAAGTATGTTGCTCTACGACCTTCATACATACCTACATATGTCATAAATCTATTTAATACGTACAGTAGCAGAAAGAAAGTGTATATTTCATATAACCTGTATGGATTTATCCAATAAGCAATAACTTCATAGTTGCTCATGTTACACATCTTAGTTATTCGTAAGCATATAGAATTAAGTTTCTCAAGCTCTTTATACATTTCTACTAATTTAGCAAAAATACGTGGACAGAGACCTTGACTTATCCTCCTTTCAACAATATTTATCAAGCTGCGAGACCTATCCTCTTCTACTCTCGCAAGAAATGTCGATGTCAGTGCCTTGTACACTATGATATGCAATCTTAATAACTTCTGAAAGACAGGTTCTAACCAAGGCTGTGTACTGAGAATCTCATTTTGTTTTAGATATTTAATAAATTTCTGAAGTCTTTTACTAATTTCCACGAGAAAACACTTAAGTAATTTATATTCTGGAAAATTGAAAGAAATCTCTGTAGTGATGACAGGTATTAATCTCCTTACATACGACCTTGATAACAATGACAGTACTACTCTGCTAGCACATGCCTCATGCATAAATTTCAGCTTAGCCGTACTTTGTGCATATACATGTGTAAGTATATAGTTTAGTAATTCGCGAATATCTTGTAAGAACCTTAGCAAATATGCTACATCCGCAACAATAGAATCTGATATAAGATCATGATGCTTTGCAACTTTAATGAAATGTTCCTGCAATTTCCTATCGAGAGAAACGTATAGCAGAGAAATGTGTTCTAGAATATTTGCGACATGTCTTATCTTCAGCTCAATTCCGCTAGCTCCCATAGTAATCTTAACTTCAATTCTAGATCTTCTAATCCATATCTTCTAAGTATTTCACTAATTTTGTGCCTTTCAGATTCATTAGTTACAGCTCTTAATTGATGTAAAAGTGTTTCCCTAAATGCTGCCTTTAATGCAATCTCAGGTTTCGTATACACTAAGTTCTTTATAATGTTAAAGAAGCTTTGCAGTATTCCAGGCTGAAGAGCATTAATAATCTCTTCTCCACCATGTGTCACTAAGTCATTTAACAAGCTAGATGCCTCACCGACTATCCTAGCCATGTTCTCGTCTTGTCTCTCTAGTAGCTTACTACAAACCTTTTCGATAAACTTCCTTATGGTTTCTCTAGACCATGCAATTTCTATTACGTTAAATCTTCTAAAGGTTGCAAAGCCTAACCTAAATAGGGCTGCAGCATCAAAACTATTCATAGTTGCAATAAACAAAACGTTCTTAGGTAGTCTATAATCTGTTTGTTCAAGCATTTCAAGAGCCTTTCTAGCTTCATCACAACCAAGTTTAGCAGCCTCTGTAAGTTCGAGTATAAGACTTTCAGGTATCTTATATTCCTCGGAGCCAAGTATTGCCATGAGCTCTGCAGCTCTTTTGTCAAAGTCCGTACGATTTATCTCGTCTAACAAAATAATGACTCCCGAGGCACCGTCCTCTAAGCATTGCTAAAGCTCTAACAAGTGCTCCAGCTCTATACCTA
The DNA here is from genome assembly GCA_964414695.1 of uncultured Thermoproteaceae archaeon. GTDB lineage: Archaea > Thermoproteota > Thermoprotei > Thermoproteales > Thermocladiaceae > JAADER01. The sequence continues at coordinate 3,281 of CAYPXK010000031.1, forward strand.
AGCTGGTTACCTGCAAGTATGAAGTCCCCGATCAGGTCGGTTCTAGATATGTACTCGTGACAAGAAACCTCAATAAGCCTATACTTCAAGGCAGATGCTATTATTCGTACAAGCTCCGTCTTTCCAGACCCTGGAGGGCCTACTAAGAGCAAAGCTCGTTTGTTACTTCTAAGAAACGCCTCAAGCTCATGTACAATATACTCATCCTCTTCCGACACCACAAAACGTTGTTTTATAAACTCCTTAATCGACAATGTTAACTCTGTCTCGCATCTCTGATACGTTTGCCTCATTTGTTCTAAATAAATATCATGTTGTAGGTTAACCATACCTCGATTAAATAGCTCCCGCAATCTTCTAATCGATTTTCCTAGCTTATCCTTTAGGAAGTCTATGAAAATCTGCTCTTTACCCTCTCCAACTGTACTAAGCCCTGGACTTTGAGGAGGAAAATTATAATTTATTTCAACGCCTGTCCATTTGCTCTCTTCATTAGGATTCTCAATTATGGACTCAGGTAACCATATTATATACATTCGTAATCTGTAAGGATATATGACCCTACCATTGTTGATTTCGTCAGGCCAAAATAAGTCATGACGTGAAACTTCTATAGAGGTGACTATACCGGCTGCAAACACTTTTCTTGTACCTTTCTGATATATGAATACTATATTGAGACTAGAAGAATCTTGTAGCATTGTATTAACAAGTTTCCTGTAGTGTATTCTGGGGCCTTTTGCCCTTTCTAATCCCTGAACTAAATTTTCAAGGTCTTCGAATTTTACACCCCAGTATGTGAATCCATAACCTTGCGTAATTGCATATCCTATAGTCTTGATTATATTACCTAACTCTCCACCGCAGGTCCAGTACCTCGCCCTACTAAGCTCCTCCTCGCATATGGTGCTCGGACATGTCTCTAACCTTTCTAATACATTTAACATTTCTCTAGATAAACCGAACATAGCATTTACTACGGGATAGAGATCCACAGTTAATATCTTAAAGAACTCTATTCTTAGCGATAAGTCCCGCTCACACTTGTTAAGTAGACACTGTTTCTAAAGAACGGTATATTAGTAACGCCTCAGATTCTGGTACTTTCATGCAGATTAGACATACTTTGACTACTAGAAATGTATCAATTTCCGTAGTCACAGTAGGAGGTGTCATAGCTGTTGCTACTACATTGGCCGTGCTATTCTATGGAAGATATCTTGGTTATTTATCTTCGAGGATAATGTCTTTTATTGGAGATTTCATAATTATGGCTGGGGTCTTATTATATTCCCCTAGTTATAGAGATCGCTCAGTGGGGGTATTGTCAATATTAGCAATTGTGGTAGGTTTGTTAACCGTTTTAGTTGGCGTGTTTGTGTTTAGGTTGTATTTTCATTATATTCAGCTTGGTATTAATCCAAGTGCAGTTAATGAAGTTAGAGGCATATTACTTATCTATGGTGCCTTGAATATTGTATATGTTGTTGTATTTTCTGCAGCATTGATTGTGTTTGGTTTACGTGTCAGAAGTACCTTGATTATTTGTTCAGGTGTTTTATATGTTCTGTCGCTATTAATTTTCTATGTGATTATATTCTTGATGCCTTATTTTGTGAACTTCTTTGCCGTTGGTACTAAGCCAATTGTTGAGATTTTTAGGGAGTATGTGCATACTTGCAATGTTATTAAGGGTATTCTACGTATACTATCATACTGTGTTCTTGTCGGGGGTAGTGTAAGTATACTGCTAAGGAAGAGGTAAGAATGACGTTAGGAAGGGTAGAGAAAGGAGAGCAGAAGGAGAACATTAAGAGGATTTTTTCGTAAAGAGGGGTACTATGTGTTGTGTGGGTTTTGTTTTCTTTTTCTTTTTCTTTTTCTCCTGTTCTTACCCGTATTGATTCTTCTACTGGTATTATGAATATTCTTCCGTCTCCTGGTCTTCCTGTTCTTGCTGTTTTTGTTATTATGTCTACTACTTTTTCTACGTCTTCGTCTTTGACTACTATTTGGAGTTCTACTTTTGGTATTAGGTCTATGTTTATTGGTCTGCCTCTGTACATTATTGTTATTCCTTTTTGTTCTCCTCTTCCTCTTACTTCAACTACTGTTAGTGGGTATATTCCTGCTTCTTCTAGTGCTCTTTTTACGTCGTCTAGTTTTTCTGGTCTTATTATTGCGAGTATGAGCTTCATGGTCTTACCTCATTATGTATCCTTCTTCTCCGTGTACTGTTAGGTCTAGGCCAACGTACTCCATCTCTGCTGGTACTCTCCAGCCTATTGTCTTCTCTATAACTTTCGCTATTATGAACGTCACAGCTACTACATAGGCTAGGACTGCGAGTGATGTCACGATCTGTGATGCTAGCTGCAGTGCTCCCTGTAGCGGCTCTCCATATATGAGTCCGTAGATTAGTCCTACGTTTCCTGGGTTAATCTTCGGATTTGCGAAGAGTCCAGTAGCTATGGATCCCCATAGTCCTGACATTCCATGTACTGCCCATGCGTCTAGGCTCTCGTCTAGTCCCTTCTTCATCCTGAACTCGACCATGTGGTAGCTTATCACGCTGGCTATGACGCCGATGATTATTGCTGCTATTGGATCGACATAGCCTGATGCTGGTGTTATTGCTACTAGTCCAGCAATTGCACCACTTGCAAATGCCAGGCTTGATGCTTTTCCTTCCTTCAGCCATGAGAGTAGACACCAGGTCAGTGCAGCTGCTGCCGTTGCTGTGTTTGTTACTAGCCATGCACTTGCTGCTAGGCCATTTGCTGCTACTGCGCTGCCTGCGTTGAATCCAAACCATCCGAACCACAGCAGCGCCATGCCTAACAGGACGTAGGTTATGTTATGTGGCGGCATTGGTTCTCTGCCAAATCCTAGACGCTTACTAATCACGTATGCTAGGACGAGTGCAGAGAAGCCACTTGACATGTGGACGACCATTCCACCTGCGAAGTCAAGTGCAGGTGGTAGACCCAGCTTTGGTAGCAGTGTCTTAGGCCAGCCATTGCTCCACAGCCAGTGAGCTACTGGACAGTACACGAATGTCAGCCAGAGTATACAGAATGCTATCCATGCACTCAGCTTTGTTCTCTCAACAATTGCTGATGAGATTATTGCAACTGTAATTGCGGCGAACGTCAGCTGGAAGCCACAGTATATGAATATTGGGACACTTGTATTAGGCCACAGTGATGAGGGTACAGTGTTGGTGAAGGGACTTATTGCAGCATACTTCAGGTTACCTATGAACCAGTGCTGTGGACCAAATGGACTAAAGGCCAACGAGAATGCATACAGTATCCATGCAATAGATACAACAGCGTAAGCTACGAAACTGTACATCATTGTTGATAGCACGTTCTTCTTCCTGACAAGGCCAGCTTAGAAGAATGCCAATCCCGGCACAGTCATCAACATTACCAGTGACGAAGCAGTTAGCAACCATGCAGTATCACCTGGCGACAATGCGGAAAAGGCCATAGCGTTACAAGTTGTGCACAGCCGCGATTACTAAGTTAAGGACACTATGTCAATACCACTCGTTAAGATAATCACGATGTGACGAAAATATACACACATGAAGTGACCACCTGACGCTGCTTAGGGAACAGAGTTGTTGAACAACGAACCTATATGAACATTCCCTCAACTGAACAAAGACTTTCAAATAGCCTAGTGTACACAGCCCCCATCATGAAGATTGGAATAGTGGGATGTGGAATAGCTGGAAGCTTCGTTGCCTACTTTCTAAAAAACATGGGACTAGACGTAGTATGCCTATCCGAGAAGAGGACATACCCAACAGTTGGCTTAATACAATCTCTAATGCAGAAGTTTCCTGAAGACATTGAGATGGCTAGAAGAACAAGAGAAATATACATTAAAGTATCTAAAGAATTCGAAATAGAAAATGCACTAAGATTTGTAAGATCATACACAGTCATTCTCAAAGAACGAGAAAACATACTAAATAACTTAATACCAATGTGGAGAAGTGTAGGTGCTGAAGTTAAGAAGATAGAAGATTTAAAGAATAATGAGGTACCATTCAGAGTCTACGATAATGAAATTGTTGCTGAATGTACTAATGATGTTCTTGTGAGGATAGATAAAATTGTTGATAGTTTGTGGAAGCTTTTAAATGTTAGAAAAGTGAAAGTTGTAGCAATAAAGGAGGAGAACGACAATGTTAAGATCATTACAGAAAAGGGAGACTCCGTAACAGTTGATAAGGTAGTTATTGCATGTGGTGCCTGGACTAGGAAGCTCCTCCTCAATATGGGGCTTAGACAGGTACCTTATGTGCCTTATAAGTGTCAGGCAGGTCTCTTTGCACTGTCTACAAGTGACGACATGTACATTCTCTACGACTATGTGAACAAGATCTATGTGAGACCAGCACCACATATTGCAATTGATGTTATATCAAAAGTTACAGGATTGAAAATAATGATTGCAGGTAATGGAAACACACCACCCATCGATCCTGATCTTGAGGATGAGGATGTTGAAGATTGGTTTAGGACAGAGATTGAGCCTAAGCTGAAGAGACGATTTGAGAAGGTTCGATACATAATGGGTCATGCAGGATTCTGCGACGTCACACCTGACAGCAAACCAGCAATCGGCAAGTTGCAGACCAGGGTCTTTATCATAAGTGGATTCGATGGATATGGAGCCGAGGTGGGACCAGCAGTAGCTCAGGCTCTTGCAAAGCTTGTGGTAGAGAAGAAGCTTGACTCTACCGAGGAGAGGTACCTCCTGACAAGGTTTGGATCAGGGTTTGAGGAGAAGATTCCTGAAGTTGAGGCACATGAGCTATAGTTGTCCCCGCCTGACCGCGAGCCCTTCATTCACGGCCACACGGGCCGGTCCAGGCCCGTGAGACCGGCGGGGCCGAGTGTACTAACGTACTGTCTGGTAATAAATCTGATTCGTTAAAGCCTGACAGAACGTTTAATAGGAAGTCCACACCTTGAGTAGTCTCAGCTCGAAAGGACTTCATCAACGCTCAGGGGGATCGAGTTTCATCATTCTCGAACATTCTCCTATTTGTTAAAAACTGGGCAAGTATTAATACATGTCATGAGCACATGTACGGCAGTGTTGAAACAGGATGAGAGACATGTACAGAAGGCTATACTTGTAGCATACGATGGTTCTGAACCTGCTGAGCGAGCACTAAGGATGGCTATTGATCTTGCGCGGGCGCTCTCTGCAAAGATCTATGTCATATATGTTGTGAACATTCCTCCTGAAGTACATATGGTACTGACAACGGGAACAATACTTGGAGAAATAGCAAGAGAAGGACAGAGAATACTTGAGAAGGCCAAGATGATACTTGAAAGAGAGGGAATTGTTTACGAACTCATAACAGAGGCTGGCGATCCTGCTGAGAAAATTGTTGAAACTGCAGAGAAACTTAATGTTGAGCTAATAGTCATGGGACACAGAGGACTAAGTGGCTTTAAGAGACTTCTAATAGGTTCAGTATGCGAGAAAGTTCTAAGACATTCAACACGGCCAGTGCTAGTAGTCAAGTAATACTATATGAAGGAGTGTTAATAAAATTGAAAAATAGTGAAGACATATTCTATGTAAAGGGAATAAGTCATCCACAAGGATACGTCATAGCATTTCCAAGATACATTAAGCAAGGAGAAAAGGTAAGAATATTAAAGACATATAAAGAGCAGATACTTTACGCAAAAGAGAAGTATCCCGAATTCATAAAGAAACTGGACGATAAAGAGATACTACTGATACCGATGTCTGAGATAGAGAAGATATATGACCCAGTTGAAAGGGCAGCAGAGATACGTAGAAAACCCGAAAGCCCTGACGAGGAGATAGTTGCAGAGTTAATCGACATACTATGTGAAGCAGTACCACAGAACTATGTTGGAATTGTTGGATCAAGATTACTTGGCTTAAGAGGTTTTGACCATGATGTAGATATAGTAGTGATAGACTACCGATACGCTATACCTCTTTACGATATTTTGATTACGTATAAGAGAAAATACAAGAAACTCTTTGCACTATCTCATAAAGATATTTCAGACATGTATAAGGTTCACTGTCAAAGTCTTAGGATACCATTTGAAAAATATGTGAGAACTGTGACACGTAGGGTTCTTGAAGGATCTTTCAAGGGATTGAAATATTTCATAAGGATATTACTTATGTATAGACATAGGCCTGTTTTCAGAATTGTTAGCATTATGAAGCTTGGTAAAATATTGACATATGCTAAGTTTAGTCCTAAGATCGATACTGTATCTGTTACCTGTCCCTGCCTCTATTTTGATGCTAATGTTCCAATAGTCTCAGAGCGTGGTGTGTTTACGGAGACCTTGAGACTTTTACAACATGTGAAGGTATGTGGCGATCTTGAGGAAGTTGTATTAGATGTAGATGGAGAGCTTGTTAGGCTAAGGTGGATATACCTTGGACCTGATGCATATGTTGAAGAAGTGTCTTAAGGGCATATTCTGCGTCTTTTATATATTTTTCACATTCCTCTGTTTTACATATTCTTGATATCAGGTTTATGCTTTCTTTTATTTTTGATACAATTTTTTCTAGATTTTGTACGTAGAGTATCTTCGTCAAATATACTGCTATCTCAAGCATATGATTGTATGCTCTAGATATTGGACTTATTTCGAGCTCTCTCTTCAGTACATACTTGTTGACAATTTTGTAGATATGTAATGCATATTCTTCATGACATAGAGTATACTCGTTCACAGCTTCTAACACTGCTTCAGAGTCTAGTATTATTGGCGCTTTTACCGTTCTTGCATAGGAGAATTTAATTGAGTTTTTCCAGTTTGTGAATATTTTCTTGAGTGATGTATATAGGTAAATGTCGAGTTTCTTTACTATGTTTATTGCAATATCTACTCCTTTTAATAATGAGTTGTGTGTAGTTGTTCCTCTATAGGTCTTTATTAGGACATGATTTGTGTCGAGGACAAATATTCCAAGTGGTGTTGCCCATGGTTCACCTGTGTCTGTGTAGAATGTGACTATTGTCTCATAGTGGTTGCCAACTTCTAGTTTAATCATTTGTTCTTCCTATGCATAGATTCTAATTATCTTGTACACTGTCGTTCTCTGTGCAGGGATTCTGCCAGCCTCCCTTATTAGATATATGAAGTCTCTAGGTGTGAGGAAAGTGCTCTCTGTAGCACCTGCAGGATGAGATATGTTCTCTTCCATAAGCGTCCCACCTAGATCATTAGCTCCGCAGGTGAGTAAGTACTGTGCAAATTTTCTGCCAAGTTTAACCCAGGATACTTGGATGTTCTTTATATATTTGTGTAGAAATATTCTAGATACTGCACATAGTTTTGCATCAAATGTACCTGAACTCCCTGGTCTACAGTTAGGATGTTTCACAAGTTCTGTATGATAGTGTACAAATGGGAGTAGTACAAACTCTGTGAAGCCACCTGTGCTCTTCTGTATATTTCTTATAATTGACAAGTGTTTTACTATATGTTCAACATTCTCAATATGACCGTACATTAACGTTGCTGAAGTTCTAATACCTAATCTATGGGCCGTAGTCACTATTTCTATCCACTGTCTTGTACTTATCTTTCCAGGACATATGATCTTCCTGACCTCATCATCGAGAACCTCGGCTGCTGTGCCTGGCATGGTGTCAAGGCCAGCCTCACGTAGTGTCTTCAACACATCTTCAATAGATAGACCTGTTCTCCTATGTAGATAGTATATCTCCTGTGGTGAAAATGCGTGAATATGAATATATGGAGCCTCCTTCTTTATTGTAGTTAGGAGATTTATATAGTAGTCAATATCAAGTTCAGGATTTATAGCTCCCTGGACACATACCTCAGTTGCGCCAAATTTCACAGCTTCTCTGACTTTTCTCCTCACGGTATCCATATCAAGTACATATCCCTCAGGATGACAAGGAGGTCTGGAAAATGCACAGAATTTACATCGAAGGATGCATATGTTTGTAAAATTTATATTTCTATTAACTACAAATGTGACATAGTCGTCACATGTTGACCATCTTAGGTAGTCTGCTGTTGCTTTAATCAAATTAATTTCAAGTGGCCTATATTCTTTCAGCAATTTTAGACATTCATCTTCATGTATTTCACGTCCACTGAGTGCCTTATCCAATATATGTCCTATCTCAGGGTCGCATAACTTGAGTCCATTTTCTATAAATTTCAATAGTTTAAGATACTGTTCTTCGCGCATTCAGTTACGATAATTATTGTGTCTTGCCTTTTTCAACATCCTCCATTATCATCTTTAGAACTTCCATAAGTTTCTTTTTTCTCAACGCCTGTCCTTGTTAAATCAGGAAGTTCTGAAATTGCGAGAGGTAACTCAGCTTTAAGTTTCCTAATATCTTCCGAACTCAGATTTTCGAGACCCTTCTCAAGTATCTGTACAATATCCTCGACGTGCCTCTTCTTTTCGTATATATTCTCGCTCACATTGTCTACGTTATGTAGGCCCCTTAAATATCGTTCAGTACAGGTCACGTATGCGGAGCACATGATTAGAGAATTGTTGGATCTGTACATTAACTCGGGTTTTGTCAAGGTTGAGCTTAGGTCAGGTGATGGGATAATGGCCACTATTCCAGCTATTGCACATGAGCTAATTAGGGAAGGACTGACATTATGCGAAGATTTCAGGATTGGGCCGGAGAGGCTTGTAGAGTACATATGGCTGGAGCGAAGACAGGCCGATTTGAGACCTCTACCTAGGGACCTGTACGTCAAGGCTAGGCTAAGCATGTATGAGCAGTTCCTGAGAGGTGATGAGCGTGCTGTACGTACATTTCAGATGAATCTTAGGGAACTTGTTCAACAGAGACTTAGAAAGATCTTGAATGCAGCTGCTATGAATCCTGATCTTGTGCTTAGTAGAGAATTTTTAGAAAAATTAACATACGAGGAGGAGGTTCTTGTACGTCAAATTGCTAGTCTTATAAAAGATTGGCTCACCTATGTGCTAGGTCTCGTTAGGTAATTGACATGGTGTAGAGGGGGTCTCTATGGTTCTTCCTGACACTGTTCCAGAGGAAATTCAGATTGATATTGAGAAGCTTATTGATAAGTTTAAGCAGTTCCTGACGAGCAGTGATAAGTACATTGATGAGATAAATAGCATGATTATTCAGCGTAGAAGATCCATATGTATAGACTTTCCTGATTTGATAATGTTTGATAAGGAGCTTGCAGATCTTCTAATTGAGAGGCCTAGAGAGGTAATATATGCTGCCAGTGAGGCCTTAAGGCAGATCATTCTTGAGAAGGATCCAGAGTATGCGAAGACTGTGAAACATTTCCATGCAAGGTTTAGAAAATTATCAGAGACTATTCCTCTCAGAAGATTGCGAAGTTATCTTATTGGAAAACTTATAATGATTGAAGGTATCGTCACTAGACAGACTCCGCCTAAGCATTTCCTGAAGAAGGTTGTCTACAGGTGTGAGAACTGTGGCTTCGAGGTTGATGTACCGCAGTACTACGCTGTGCCTAGTCAGCCACCTAAGAAGTGTCTGAGGTGCGGAGGTGTCCTGAAGATAGTACAGGAGAAGTGTGAGTTCATGGATTGGCAGAAAATTATAGTACAGGAGAAGCCTGAAGAGCTTCCTCCAGGTCAGCTTCCAAGAAGTGTTGAGGTGATACTGACCGATGACCTTGTTGATGCTGTTAAGCCAGGTGACAGAGTATATGTTGTTGGTATACTTGATGTAAATGCATATGAGCTAAAGAGAACTAAGCCACCAGTACTGTCAAGCTACATTGAGGCAAACTATATCGAGGCTCAGCAGAAGGAGTTTGCTGAGGTTGAGATAACACCTGAAGATCAGCGTCTAATTGAGGAGCTTGCACGTGATCCAAACATACGTGAACGAATCATAAAGTCGATAGCACCGTCAATATACGGTCTTGAGGACGTTAAAGAGGCAATTGCATGTCTACTATTTGGCGGTGTGCCCAAACAGTATCCTGACGGAGTTAGAGTACGTGGAGACATCCATGTGCTCCTCATCGGAGACCCAGGCACAGGAAAGAGCCAGCTCCTGAGATTTGTCGCAAGAATAGCACCACGAGCAGTATACACAACAGGCAAGGGTTCAAGCGCAGCAGGTCTCTGTGTCGGGCCTGACACTATTGTACATACTGATAGAGGAGTAGTACCAATAGTACAGATAGTCGAGGATAACTTAGCTAAAGGAGAGGAGAAAATTAATGAAAATATAGTAGTGGCAAAGAATCCAAATATTGCAAAAGTATTAGCACCTTCACCAACATTAGACAATGTTGAGATACATAATGCTGTACAGTACTATAGGATAAAGACTAACAGAGTAATAACACTAGTTACAGAAGACGGAAGAGAAATAACACTAACACCAGAGACAAAGATACTAATATACAACGAAGGAAAATTTGAATGGAAAAAAGCAGGAGAAATAAAGCCCGGAGATCTACTTATCCAAGTAAGAAAAATTCCTGAAACGCTGAAAATACAGAATTCAACAGAATTAAAGGACTTAAGTGTTGAAAATACGTTAACACTATTTGAACTTCTTGGACTTGCATATTTCAATTCGAAACTTTGTGAAAACAGTACTGTACACATCTTCCTTAAAGATAGTGAAGTTGCTAACTATGTTACTGACATTTTACTAAAATTATTCAGACTAAACGAAGAAATGCTACAGGTGCATAGAGTAGAGAACGGTGTAAATATTGTTGTTAAATGTGAGAATATTGCAACATTATTTAAGAAGTTTGATGTTGGTAATTACATGTCATTGAGTAAATTAATTACAAGTGCTGATCTTGAGCATATTAAGATGTTTATGAAAGGATTATTTAAAGCCCGTGGTATAATTTATGAAGATAAAATTGTCATTAGTTTACCATCTAGAATTGCTGCATATCAGGTATCTGAGTTGCTGAGGTATTTTGGTGTATTTTCTGTATTGCGTAAATCTGATGCTGGTGATGAGTATCTTGTAGAGATTTATGGTAAAGATGCGTCAATGTTCTGCAGAGAGATTCTTGGAGAGAATATAGGCATTGTAGAGGCTTACTCTCCACCTTATGTGGTTGTTAATGATAGTTATGTTGCTGTCAAAGTGTTAGATGTGCAGGAACAGTTCTATGATGGATATGTGTATGATTTTACTATAAACGATGTGCATTCATTCGTTGCAAATGGCTTTATTGTACATAACACAGCTGCAGTTGTTAAGGATAAGTTGACAGGAGAGTTCTACCTTGAGGCTGGTGCACTTGTCTTAGCTGACATGGGTGTCTGTATAATAGACGAGATTGACAAGATGGATGCTAAGGACCGTGTTGCAATGCATGAAGCCCTTGAGCAACAGACAATCTCAATAGCAAAGGCAGGAATTGTAGCAACACTTAATGCACGTTGTGCAGTTCTTGCAGCTGCAAACCCTGCCTTTGGCAGATATCTGCCAAATAGGACAGTTGCCGAGAACGTTGACCTGCCTGTGACATTGTTATCGAGATTTGATTTAATATTCATAATACGTGATCAGCCATCTATTGATCATGATAAGAAGGTTGCCGAACATGTAACTACACTACACAGTGGCGAGCTTCCACAAGAATTTAAAGACATAATTCCTCCAGACTTATTACGTAAATATATTGCATACGCTAGAAAGTACGTTAAGCCAAGATGGACTAAAGAAGCACGTGACTTAATAATGGAGTTCTATATAAATCTACGTGCAAAATCAACAGACCCAAGCTCACCAATTGCCATAACTGCAAGACAGCTTGAAGCATTGATAAGACTTGCAGAGGCAGAAGCTAAGATGAGGCTTAGTCCACTTGTCGAACGTGAAGATGCTGAACGTGCAATTAGACTATTTGAAAAGTTCTTGAAGAGTGTTGGAATAGATATTGAGACAGGAAAAATTGATATAGACATCATAATGACAGGAAAGCCAAGAAGCAAACAGGAGAAACTTGCAAAACTTATGGATATCATTGCGAGACTTGAAGAAGCAAACGGCGGAAGACCTGTCAAACTTGAAGACGTCTATAGAGAAGCCGAAAATGCAGGATTAGATAGACAGACTGTTGATCAACTAATTAACATACTGATAAAGAGTGGAGAACTGTATACACCGAAACAGGGATATGTCAAAAGAGTTACAATGTAAAGAGCTCGCGAATTTAAATACTATTACATAAACACTAGCACAATATTCTAGAGTACCCCTAGAATATTCTTAACCCTCTACTTCCTTCAACTTGTTGTTCATAAAGTTCACAAGATTTAGAACACTTTATATCGTTTAGAAGGGGGATGGTGGACCGGCCGGGATTTGAACCCGGGACCACCCGCTCGCAAGGCGGGCATCCTTCCAGGCTAGACTACCGGCCCTGTTGGCTCGTTGTGTGGTGTTGCTGTGGGTTTTTTAAGCCTTTCCTTTTGCTGGAGGTGTATTGTTTATTTTCCATGTTTTAGGAGTAGTACTCTGCTAATATGGTTGATGATAGGGTGTTCTATGTTGCGACTATTGAGGAAGTGGTAAGTGGTGAAGTTACGGATATCTACTTTAAGAGGACTGTCGAGACTTTGAGGAAGGCTGGCCTTGAGGATGTTTATGTACGTGCTGAGTTTCATGTAGCGTCTCTGCCACGTGGATATAGGTGGGCTGTATTTGCTGGCCTTAAGGAGGTTATCAATCTCATAGTCAAGGCAGGGCTTAAGGTGACTGTGTACTCGATGCCTGAGGGAACGATATTCTTTGAGGATGAGCCGCTTCTGGTCATTGAAGGTCGATACGTTGATTTTGCAGTGTATGAGACTGCCATCCTCGGAATTCTTAGACACTACTCATCTATTGCAACAAAGGCTGCCCGCCTGAAGAGGCTTGCCGGAGACAAGAAGATATTCTTCTTTGGTGCACGTGCTGTACATCCGATAATTCAGCCAATGGTGGACCGTGCAGCGTACATTGGAGGATGTGACGCTGTTGCGAATGTTGTTGGTGCAAAGCTTCTTGGAAAGACTCCCATAGGCACGATGCCGCATGCATTGATGATAATTTTCAGGCAAGTAACAGGTGATCACACTCTAGCCTGGGCATGGTTTGACAAGGCGATGCCTGAAGACGTGCCAAGGATCGTCCTAGTGGACACGTTCTACGATGAGCGTGAGGAAACACAGCTTGCCGTTAAGATACTTGGACAGAAGCTTCAGGGAGTTAGACTTGACACACCTGGCAGTAGACGTGGAAACATGAAGAAGATCCTGAAGGAGGTTAAGTGGACGCTGAAGCTTCTCGGTAGAGAAGATGTCAAGATTATTGTAAGTGGAGGCATCGATGAGAAGGAGGTTCAGGAACTGAGAGATCTTGTAGATGCCTTCGGCATCGGTACCTCAATAGCATTTCCACCAAGTGTAGACATCAGTATGGACATTGTCGAAGTCCTCGACCCGAAACTCGAGAAGTGGATACCAATCACCAAGCGTGGAAAGCTGCCAGGGTTTAAACAGGTCTACAGATGCTGGGACACAATGAAGGATGAGATTGTTCCATGGGGCCAGGAGCCCTCTATGAAGTGTGAAGATGGCTCAAAGCCGGAGCCACTTCTGAAGAAGTATGTTGAAAACGGTAAACTTGTCGCGGACCTGCCAAGTGATGACGAGATTAGGAGCTACGTACTTAAACAGCTTGAGAAAGTCGAGATCTAGTCCACGCCATGGTACTCTCTCAGAAGTCTCATAACATCGTCCTGAGAGAATGTGAAATACTGCTGCTCAATGTCTAGCCTTCCCTCAGCATATGCGTCAAGCCTCTCTTTATTTATTCTCAGGAACTCGGGACCCCACTTGAAGACTGACAATATCTGCTCAGCAAGCTCCCTGTACCCAGTAATGTACAGGGCTGCTGCAATTGCTTCGGCTGTCGTCAACATGTAGGGCTTACCGTAGTGACTTGGATTTGCAGACACTAGGAAGGGTAATCTTCTCCTTACTCCACGTAGATGTCTACTTACCCTCCTAAACGTCTGTATGGACTTTGCCCATGAGCAGTCTACTGCCAATATTCCACGCCTCTCAACAACTTCACGATCGTTTGGAGACACTGCTTGAGTAGCAAATGGGTCAAGTATCAGTGCTCCACGTGGAGCATCTCTAGGATCATGCACAATCTCTACAAGGCCAAACTTCTCTAGTCTAAGTGCAGTATTTTTCTTCGGGTCATCCTGTCTAAGATAGAGTACGACTATCCTGACCATTCCTCAGGTAGAAATGTTAAAACAAGACTAGGTTAAGTACTCTCACACTCATAAGCTAGGTAACATGATGATGGTCTACAGCACTGACATATCATCATGATGACAATGGTCGGGACTGAGAGTATAGCAGCCTGTCAAGTTAGCGTTTTTATCTAGCAAATCGGCACGCTAAACAATGCCAATAACCCTAGAGAAGTTGACAAACCTGAACTTTGAGTACGTTGTCTCAACAATATGCGACTTCATTCGTCAGAAAGTCGAGGAAAGTAGATGCAAGGGAATAGTCATTGGACTCAGTGGAGGAATAGACTCCTCAGTAACAGCATTCCTCTCCGTAAGAGCCCTAGGAAAAGACAAGGTACTTGGACTAATAATGCCCTACGTTACAACACCTCGAGAAGATGTTGAAGATGCTATAAAAGTTGCAGAAATGTTGGGAATTCAATATAAGATAATTGACATAACAAAAATACGAGATGCCTACGCATCGTCAATACCTGACTTCGATGAAAAAGATCGAGTACCTGCTGGAAACTTACTCCCAAGAATTAGAATGACACTTCTATACTATTACGCAAATAAGTATAATCTACTTGTTGCAGGTACAGGAGATAGAAGTGAACTTCTAATAGGATACTTCACAAAGTATGGAGATGGAGGAGTCGACATACTACCAATAGGATGTCTATATAAGACGCAGGTACGTGCTCTTGGAAGATACCTAGGTGTACCAGATAGAATCGTTACAAAACCATCAAGTCCAAGACTATGGCCCGGACATTTAGCAGAGGAGGAACTTCAATTGAAGTATGAGACAATTGACCTTGTACTACACTGCATATTTGATCTTGGACTTAGTGTAGATGATACAGTAAAGGAGACAGGCATATCAAGAGATATTGTACTGAAAGTACTGTCAATGTACGAGAGATCTAAACATAAGAGGAGTCTACCTCCTGCCCCTGTTCTAGAGATGAGTAAAATGTATAAATTCTAACAGTTTTTAAACCTAGGATAGTGCTATCCTTTACACATTCCTAACTTACAACTAATTATCCTTAAAATGAGTTCAGGCGATAATCTATGTAAAGGACCTATATAACACCATTTCTTTCCATGTCTAAAATATATGTATTCTCTTCCTCTAATTTTCTTTAGTATTGCGATACCTTTTAATCCACATCTAGGACACGTCCCCTTACATAATGTTATTGATTCAACATCACCCATTTAGAAATTGCTAAATTACATATGTTAAGAACTTATGCCTTAGCAGAGTTGAACGGTATTTTAAATACCGGCTCTGCTAAATCTTCACATGTGCTGATTAGTTGTATGATGATGCAGTCGGGTACTGACCAGTGATGTTACTCCATTAATGCAGTTCTGAATATCCTCATTAGATCTTGCAGTGTTGCAGGCTTGTCCTCTAACTTTTTATTAATCATAAATATTGCATATTGCCCATGATTACTATCATCAGCACCTTTCAGTGCTTCAACGCTGTGAATCGCGTCTAGGCCTATCATATCGTTTGCACCATAGTGAAGATCGTCGAAGTATACAGTTATGTCAGGCATATACTCTATGCGTGGTCCTTCGTAAATTTCCCACTTGAAGAACACGATATTGTTGAGTCGTTTACCGTCAGGATCCTCAACTTTACGTAGAACATCGGCGACCTGACGACATGTGTCCTCGTAATGCTCTTTCTTAACTATACCACGAGGTTCACGACCCTCAAGGTTAATCCACAGCTGTCCAACATATGCACCCCAAGCCCATGCAACTGTCCTATCCCAATCAATCAACTTCAGAGAATCTGCCTCTTGAAGCGTCATTGGACGTGTAGGTCTCTCCTTCAATTTCAGAAGACCTTCCCTTATGAGAACCTCATTGACATTCACTCTATAGTACATCCTCTTAGCACCGTGATCACTCATAACAACAATAACATCATTTTCAATATTCAGCATGTTTAATATCTCACTAAGCTCCTCATCAATCTTCTTATAGAGTTTAAACAATCCATCTTTAAGCTCAGGATCCTCAACATGCCTTGGATGTTCCTTATCAAAGAATTTCCATAGTGTATGTTGAGCCCTGTCAATACTCATTAGAACACTAATAAAGAGATCCCACCTCCTAGTCTTAAGAAGATGTTTAATGATCCTGAAATCTTGATCAAGCTTCTTTAATAGGAGATTAAACAATTTTCTTGGCTCCATTCTCTTGTAATCGTAGACGTCTATAATATATTCACCCTCTACCACGTTTAGAATCTCCTTCTTTATAAATGGAGGCCACGTAAACTGAGACTCGATGCTTGGTGTAAAGAAGTCTGATATAACTATGCCATTAATCTTTGGTGGAGGGTAAGTTCCAGGCACAAAGCATAATATAGTTCTCTTACCTAGCTTACTAGCAAAATTCCATATGAATTCGATATCTTTAACAACATCATAACTATATAATTGCATGTCGGTGTACGTTCCCGGTTTTCTAAATTTGAGATCGTAGAGACCTAAGTAGCCGGGGTTTAGGCCGCTGAACGCTACAAGCCATGCTGGTATTGTTATTGGAGGCACTGTTGATCTTACCCTTGTGTAACACACCTCATAGAGCTGCTTCAGGTTAGGAAGCTCATCTATCCACTGCTCTACCTGACTTGGCTCAGCGCAATCTATTCCTAGTATAAAGAGGCGAGCCATCTCTTCCTGAGAGATCGACCTTAGAGGTAGCCTAATGCTCTCAGTCTTTCTTTAATCTTCTCTTCGTCCTCCTTACTATATGCAGGTCCTGCAGACTCCTCAGATAGTACTTCGTTAATTACAAACTCTATAAATTCTTCAACACTATTAAACCCACCATGTGTCTGGATGTATTTTTGAACTTTCTCGTACACTTCTCTCGAAATAGAAATTGTTACCTTATCACTCGACATGTTTAGAGAAGACCGACCTTTATAATAAAAGCATTGCGGTCTAGCATGTGAGAATTAGAGTAGGCACAGCAGGTATACCTCATGCCGCACGCGGGAAAGGTTACCTACGTGCTCTAAAGATACTGAAATGCCTAGGCCTTGACGCTCTTGAGATAGAGTTTGTGTATGGAATAGATATGAAACCTGAAGAAGCTAGAGAAATAGCAAAACTTGCAAAAAAGTTAGACATTGTATTAACAGTCCATGCACCATACTTCATAAATCTATGTGCAGAAGAGCTCGACAAACGAAAACGATCAATTGAGAGAATAGTACATACCCTCGAAATTGCAGAAATTCTAGAAGCCCGATATGTTGTCATACATGCAGCATACTACATGTCTTATGGACCTACAAGATGTTACGAACTTGTGAAGAATGGGCTT